>JAKAIC010000008.1 GCA_021814565.1 Actinomycetes bacterium
CGAGCCGTCGGGAATGCTGGCATCGGCGGGGACGTCCGGCCCGTACTGTCGCAGCCAGGGTCGATCGAGTGTCATTCAGGTCTCCGAATCCACCAGCCGCGGTCGGCACGGGCTACGCGCTCCGCAGCACGTAAGTTACGCGAGCGTAGGTTGTGGCGCCAGCGTCGCGGCCTGCCGGCCTGCGCAATCGGATCTCCGTTCGCTGTACGGGGCGACATCAATGATCGGTTGGCGCAGGAGCAGGTCGGGGAGGGCTCCGGTCGGCTCCAAGGGCCAGGCTCCCGGTCGCCGGGGCAGGGCCGGCGGCTGCATTGTCCGCAGCGAACGCCATGGGCCTCCCTACAATCGTGAAACGGAGGTGTCGCTGATGGATGTACAGGCCAAGCGTGCCTTCCGTATGGACCTGGCTGGTCGCGATGCCCCGATCCAGTTGCGGTGGGCCATCATCGTCATGGTCGTCATGTCGCTGCTCAACCGCGGCTTCGGCGTGCACTCGGTGACCAACATCATCATTGACGCGCTGCTCATCCTGTGGATGCTGGCAAGCTGGTGGCTCTCCCGGCACCTCCGAGTGAATCCACACTTCACGCCCTGGTTGACGGCCAACGTCGGCGTTTCGGTGATGGTTGGCCTCACCCTCGAATACGCCGGGACCCCCTCGCCAACCAGTCCGGGCTACACCTACGTCCTGTTGGTGATGGTGGCCACCGGACCTATGTGTCTCGGCTACCTGCCGACACTGGCAGCGGGCGCCGTCATGTTCCTGTGCTTTGCGCAGTTCCGGGGCGAGTGGAGCAGCACGGACCAGCGCAGCTGGCTGTTGACCTCGATCGCGGCGGTCGCCGTGGCTCTGGTGCTGCTGCGGGTTCGCGTGCGCGCCATCGACGACCTGGCCGAGTCGAGTGAGCAGGTGCATGCCTTCGCCCTGCAGGACCATCTCACCGGCGTGCTCAACCGCCGTGGCCTCACCGAGCGGTTCAATGCCCTGTTCGCCATGTCGGTGCGCCTGCAGCAACCACTGTTCGCCTGCTTCATCGATGTCGACGGGCTCAAGCGCGCCAACGATGTCCATGGCCACGAGGTTGGTGACGCCGTCATCTGTGCGGTGGCTGATGCCATCCACCGTGCCATGCGCGAGTCGGATGTGGTGGCACGCTGGGGTGGCGATGAATTCGTGGTCGTGGGGATCGGCGCACCCTGGCCGCCGGAGGCGATCGAAGGCCGCATCCTGGATCACCTGCGCCAATCCGGTTGGGACCCGGCACTGTGGACACCGGCGGTGAGCGTGGGTGTGGCACGGGCCGATTCCGCAGAGCGGGATCTCGAGGGCCTGCTGGCGGCGGCCGACCAGGACATGTACGAACGACGCTCCCGGCGCCGAGCCGACTGATTGACCGCGGCCTCCGTAGCAGGGCTGCCCGCCCTCGGAATTGCCGGGCCCGAGGGGGCAGACACGACGACTCCTTCGCGGCACAATGCGCTGCAAGGGAAGGTTGGGCAATGTCGGGTGCGCAGGCTTGCGTCGTGTTGCTGCGGGGAGTCAATCTGGGCGGACGCAATGTGCTTCCCATGGCTGACTTGCGCAATGCGCTGAGCGCCGCTGGTCTGCACGACGTCCGCACTTACATCCAGACCGGCAACATCGTGTGCACGGCAGTGGATGGCGCATCGCCGGACTCCATCGGTCGCCTGGTTCACAGCGTGCTGCGTCAGCAGTTCAGTCTCTCCGTCCCGCTGATCGTGGTGCCGAGAGCCGAACTGCAGGCCGCCGTGAGTGCCATGCCCTTCCGCGGCGCCGCACCCACATCAGTGCATGTGATCATGCATGCCCAGCCCGCAGAGGCGGAGAACGCCCTGACCCGCGCCCTGGCCTTCGCCACACCTGCCACCGCGCATGACCAGGCGGTGCGCAGTGGTCGAGTCATCTACCTGCATACACCCCACGGTTTTGCGCGCAGCAAGCTGGCGGCCGACATCCTGCGCTTCGGCAACGGCACGGCACGCAATCTGGGCACTGTTTCCACCTTGCTGCACATGTGCGATGACGTGCAGGTGGCGTGAGCCGGATCAGGCGATGGACCAGGTGGAGCCATCGGGCGTATCCGTGATGGTGACACGGAGATCGCGGAGCCGGGTACGTATCTCGTCGGCCTCGGCCCAGAAGCCGTTCTGGCGAGCAGCACTTCGGGCAGCCAACAGAGCCTCGATATAGGGACCCACGATCTCAGCCAGGTCAAGGCTGGGATTGGCCGCCAGTTGTCCCAGATGGATGATGACGGCGTGCATGGCCGCCCGCTTCGCGGGGTCACGCTCCACATCGTCAAGCGCCAGCAGCGCGTCGACCGCGTCCTCGACCCGTCCCTCGTCCAGCATCGAGTGCAGGGTCAGGTCGTCCCAGACCACGGGTGTCGACGTCTCCGAGGTGGTGAGTCGGGTACCTGCGCGCTCCGCGACTTCCTGCACCGAGACCTCGCCGCCGGTGGGTACCACCCACATGAGGCCGTTCATGCGCACCGTCATTCCGCCGCGACCGAAGACGTGCACCCGTTGCGAATCCAGGTCGAAGCGCACGCCGGTGTGTTCGTCGATTCCGAGTACGAAGCAGTCCTCGGGGAGCATGGCCTCCAGCGCTGAGAGGCGACGCTCGCCCACGTAGCAGAATCGAGTGTCGTGGGTGCCACCCTCGGCATTGTCGAAGTGCGGGATGACGGCAGCACGCAATCCCGTGGCATGCCCGAGGAAATCGAGACCGGGCAGCCAATGCGGATCCTCGCCGACCTTGTAGATCTCGTACACCGGCATGGTGAAGGCCCCGGCCGTGAGTGCGGCAGCCGATGCGAACACCACGTGGCCACGCGCCAGCACCGCCTCGAAGGCGCTGGCGGCACCGGTCTCGCGCCATACGCGCAGGGCATAGGTGGGGCTGCCGGGGCCGGCGAAGACCCAACGTGCGCGGCGCAGCGCCTCGACGGTGGTGCCCACCACCAGCGCTGCAGCGTCGGGACTGCGCAGGCTGGCCACGTCAATGCGGCGACCCACTGCATAGGCGAAGTAGCGCAACACGCGTTCGCTGAGTTCGTCGGCGTTCTCCTGGAAGCCGTAGGGGCTGTCCAGAGTGAGGGCCGCTCCCGGTGACGAGGGCACATCGGCAAGCAGGCGCTGGTGCGCGGTGACCATGGTGGGGCTGGTCTCGCCGGACCCCATCAGTACCAGACTTCGTGCCACCGCAGCATCATGGCACACGGTGCTGAACGGCGTCCCTGCCAGGCAGAAGGCAACAGGCCACCTGAGCAGTCATTGCCGATCCGCGTCAGATGCTCCGTCGCTTCAAGGTGAGCGATCCGATGACGACGCACCCGACGACGAAGGCCCAGATGACACCGAATTTCCACCACACCTCGGAGGACAGCGTGGCCTGTGCCGACACGCCATTGAGTACATCCACGGCGTAGGAGAGTGGCAGCAGATTGCTGATGGGCTGCAGGATGTGATTGAGGCTGTCGCGTGGGACGAAGAGCCCGCACAGGAAGAGCTGGGGGATGATGACCGCCGGCAGGAACTGCACGGCCTGGAACTCCGTCTGCGCCAGAGCGCTGAGTGCCAGGCCCAGGGCGGTACCGAGCTGGGCGACGGACATGGCCACCACGATGGCCATCCACTTGGGGCCGGCGAACTGCAGGTTTAGCCACCACACCGCGACGCCGACAGCGATGAGCGATTGCAGCAGCGAGAGCACCGCAAAGGCCAGTTGGTAACCGATGATGAAATCGACTTTGCGCATGGGCATGGAGAGCAGGCGTTCCAGGGTGCCGGATTGACGTTCTCGGAGCGTGGCGATGCTCGTCACCAGAAACATGGTGATGAAGGGGAAGATGCCAAGCATGGAGAGACCGATGCGGTCGAAGACCGGCTGGGGGAAGATCCATGACACCAGCGCCATCAGGAAGACGGGCACGATCATGAGCAGGGCCATGGTGCGTCGATCGTGACGCAGTTGCTTGAGCACCCTTTGGGCAGTGGAGGTGATGCGATTCATGCTGCAGCTCCGTCAATCAGCGCGAGGAACGCCTGCTCGACGTTGTTGGTGCCGGTGCGGGTGAGCAGAGACGGGATCTCCTCATTGGCCAGCAGTTTCCCGTCGCGGAGGAGGAGCAGGGTGTCGCAGCGCTCGGCTTCATCCATGACGTGGCTGGAGACCAGCACGGTGTTGCCGGCGTCCGCGAGCCGGCGGAACAGAGCCCACAGGTCGCGTCGCAGCACCGGGTCCAGGCCCACGGTGGGTTCGTCGAGCACTAGCACGGGTGGCTGGCCCAGCAATGCGATGGCCAGCGAGCAGCGTGAGCGTTCGCCGCCGGACAGCGAGGCAACGCGCGCGGTGGCCCGGTGGTTGAGGTCGACGCTGTCGATGGTGAAGGGGATTCGGGAGTTGTCGAGGCCGAGCACCCGTGCGAAGTACTCGAGGTTCTCGAGCACGGTGAGGTCACCGTAGACCGAGGGCGCTTGCGTGACATAGCCAACGCGGTGACGAAGCGAGGGACTGCCCGCTGGCTCGCCAAGGACCATAACCTCGCCCGAGAGGATGCGCTGCACGCCGACGATGGAGCGAATGAGCGTGGTCTTGCCGCCGCCGCTGGGGCCTACCAATCCGGTGAGCCGACCGGCATCGATGGCCACGGAGAAATCGGAAAGGACCACATTGTGACCGCGTCGTACGGTCAGGTTGCGGACACTGATGGACGCCATCGGGTCTTCCCTTCGCAGGCTGCGTCGAGCGTAGCAACGCGGACTGGCGGCGGCGGGGAATGATGCCCGAGCAAGGCCCGTCGAATCCCGGACCGCCGACCCTCGCTGGCCCCGCTGGCCCCTCTGGCCAGGTGGTGAAGGACGGGCCTCCGTCGCGCGCAGCCGTCCCCATCGCCGCGGGCTGCCGGCGGCGGGCGTCGCTGCTGCACATGAAGGGAACGTCGCAAAGGTGCGCGCGATCAGGGCACCTGCTTCACTGCGCCCGTGACCATCGATCAGAAGCCATCGGCCGCACCCGCGGGCCTCGGCAGCCGCAGCCAACACACCTACTACGCCACCGTGGTCGCGGTCTTCTGCGTGCTGCTGCTCATCTCGAATATCGGGGCGGTGAAGCTGATCCAGATTGGTCCACTGGTCTTCGACGGTGGCGCGATCCTCTTCCCGATGACGTACATCGTCGACGACATCCTGGCCGAGATCTACGGTTTCAAGAACTCCCGTCGCGCCATCTACACCGCCATGTTCCTGCAACTGGTGGCGGCGCTCGCCTTCTGGATCGTCACCGAACTGCCGTCCGCTCCCGGCGGAATCGCAGCGGATACCTACTCGCAGGTGGTGGGTTTCGTACCGCGTATCGTGGGCGCCAGCCTCACCGCCTTCATCTGCGGGGAGCTGCTCAACTCACTGGTACTGGTCAAGATCAAGCAACGCACCAAGGAACCCAAGCTATGGCTGCGGCTGGTGTCGTCCACGGCTGTCGGTGAGCTCACCGACACCTTCATCTTCTGCACGGTGGCCTTTTTCGGTGTCATCACGGGTGCGGAATTCGCCAACTACGTGTTCACGGGTTACGTGTACAAGGTGGGCGTGGAGATCCTGATGCTGCCGATCACCTATCGCGTGATCGCCTGGCTGAAGCGCCACGAGCCGACCTACGTGCCCTGGGTGTGACACCACCGGTACCACTTCTGCCACCTGATCGCGCGTTCAAGCGGTAACTGCCGCATGAACGCGCGATCAGGTGGCAGAAGTTGCAGCCGAGGCTGCTCCGGGTCGGGTATAGCCGCCCAGGAACTCGTCGCGGAAATCCCAGTAACTGCCATCGATGATCGATGCGCGAATGCGGGCTACCAGACCAACGATGAAGGCCTGGTTGTGAATGGTGGCGAGCGTCGCGGACAGCATCTCCTTCCCACGGAAGAGATGGTGCAGGTAGGCGCGCGTGTAGTTGGTGCAGGTGTAACAACTGCAGTCGTCCTCGATGGGGATGAAGGAGCGGCGGTGGCCGGCGGCCATCAGATTGAAGCGGCCATGTCGCGTGTACACGGCGCTGTTGCGCGCGACTCGCGACGGACTCACGCAGTCGAAGGTGTCGATCCCGTGCTCGATGGCGGTGAAGAAATCCTCGGGCTCACCGATGCCGAGCAGGTGCCGCGGCTTGCCTTCAGGCAACTCCTCAGTGACCCATCCGCAGATGGTGCCCAGCTGCTGCTTCTCCAGGGCGCCGCCGATGCCGAAGCCATCGAAGGGCAGAGAGGCCAGATTGCGCGCGGCCTTGCGGCGCAGGTCCTCGTACTGCGCGCCCTGCACCACGCCGAACAAGCCCTGGTACGGCTTGCCAACGCGCGCTGAGGTGAGCCGTTCGTGTTCCACGACGCAACGCCGGGCCCAGGCCAGGGTGCGGTCGAGCGAGTGCTCCTGGTAGTGGCGGGTGTTCATGAGTGTGGTGCACTCGTCGAACGCGAACATGATGTCGGCACCGAGCTGGTGCTGCACCTGCATCGACACCTCGGGGGTGAAGCGGTGCATGGAGCCGTCGATATGCGACTTGAAGGTCACGCCGTCGTCGTCGACGTGGGCCAGTCGGTCCTTGCCGGCTGCTATGACGTCGTCGTCCTGCTTACCCTGCACATCCATGGCCAGGATCTTCTTGAAGCCCACGCCCAGCGAGAGCACCTGGAAGCCGCCGCTGTCGGTGAAGGTGGGGCCGGGCCAGTTCATGAACTGCGACAGGCCACCTGCCTCATCCACGATCTGCGGGCCGGGCTGCAGATACAGGTGGTAGGCATTGGCGAGGATGGCATTGGCGCCCAGCCCGGCCATGGCCTCGGGCAGCACCGATTTGACGGTTGCCTTGGTGCCGACCGGGATGAAGGCCGGAGTGGCGATGTCACCGTGCGGAGTGTGGAGCGTGCCTGCGCGCCCGAGCGTGGCAGCACCGTCACGAGTGGCGAGCCGGCGCTGGATGGTGAAGGGAAGCCGCGGATTCACGGATTGGGGATCTCGACACTGGCGCCGAGCGCCGTCACCAGCTTGGCGGAGGCTTCGCCCAAAGCCTTGAACTCCTCAGGTGTCAACACATCAACCATGTGTCGCCGAACCGACTCCACGTGGTCCTGTGCTGCCTTCTGTAGCAGCTGCCAGCCCTTGTCGCTCATGACCGCGAGCAAGCCACGGCCGTCGTCTTCGCACACCCGTCGAGTGACCAGGCCCGCGCGTTCCATGCGATCCACCTGATGCGTTAGTCGCGATCGGGAGACCAGGGTCTTGTGTGCCAGCTCGCTCATGCGCAGCGAGTGGGAGTCCGATTCAGACAGCCGAACCAGGATGTCGTAATCGGCAAGGGTGAGCCCGTGCGACTCCTGCAGTTCGCGGCCCAGCACCTCGGGGACGAGCGTCATCGCGGTCAGCCAGGAGCGCCAATGCACCTGTTCCTGGTGCGACAGCCAGCGGGTCATGCGGGCAGTGTAGCCACGGTGGGACGACAGCACGGGGAATCACCGGGCCGATGCGGCCACGCAACCGATCAGACGGTGTGGTCCCACAGCCGCACTCCACCCAGCAGCCCGGCGGTGTTGGAAACGATGTGGCAGCGAGGCGGCAGTTCGAGGCCCGCCAGGCGAACAGCATTGCCACCGCCGATGTAGCAGTGATCGAAGAACAGGATCTGGTCAAAGAGGTCGATGGCCCTGATCACCCGGCCCATCCATCGTTCGTTGCCGATGGCCTTGCGCGCGACGTTGCCGATGGCGGCATCGAAGTCGGTGTCGGTGCGGAACAGGGCATGGGAGAGTTCCAGGTGGGGCAGCAGCACACCATCCTGGAAGACCGCGGTGCCTATGCCGGTACCGAGGGTCATGACGAACTCGAAGCCCCTGCCCTCGACCACGGCGGCACCTTGGACATCTGCGTCGTTGGCCAGTCGCAGCGGTTTGGGAAACACCTGCTGCAGCGCGCGCTGCAGGTCGTAACCGTGCCAGGCCGCGACCAGTGCCGGATCGGTTACACCGTCGTAGGCGCTGCGCGACAGGGAGGGTATGTTGCCGACGACCCCATTGCGCACCAAGCCGGGGAAGCCCACGGAGACGCGGTCGTAGTCACCCAGCGGGGTGACAAGTTTGAGCAGGCTCTCCACCAGACGCGATGGCGGGCAGGGGTATGGCGTCTTGATCTTGACGCGTTCGCTGATCATGGTGCCGTCGTCGCTGCACAGCGCCGCCTTGAGCCCGCTGCCGCCGATGTCGATACAGAGTGTGGTGGTCATGGCAGCGTCAGGATCTCCGATCCGGTCTCGGTGACGACGATCGTATGTTCGAACTGTGCGCTGCGCTTCCTGTCCTTGGTGACAACGGTCCAGTTGTCGTCCCATTGGTCCCACTGGTAGGTGCCAAGCGTCAGCATCGGTTCGATGGTGAAGGTCATGCCGGCTTCCATGGTGGTGTCGTAGCGCTCATCGTCGAAGTGCGGTACGACGAGACCGGAATGGAAGGCGGTGGAGATGCTGTGCCCGGTGAAATCGCGCACCACGCCATACCCGAAGCGGGACGCGTAGGCCTCGATGACCCGACCGATCACACTGATGGGGCGGCCCGGTCGCACCACAGCGATGCCGCGGCGGAGGGCTTCGGCCGTGCGTTCCACCAACAGCCTTGATTCCTCATCGACATTGCCGCAGAGGTAGGTGGCGTCGGTGTCGCCGTGGACACCACCGAGGTATGCGGTGATGTCGATATTGACGATGTCGCCGTCCTGCAAACGCGTGGAGTCGGGGATGCCATGGCAGATCACCTCATTGATGGAGGTGCAGATGCTCTTGGGGTAGCCGCGGTAGCCCAGTGTCGAGGGATAGGCGCCATGGTCGCACAGGTACTCATGGGCGACGCGATCGAGTTCGTCAGTGGTCGCGCCGGGAATGACTAACTTGGCGGCCTCCGCCATCGCTCGCGCGGCGATGCTGCCGGCGATGCGCATGCGCTCGATGGTGTCGGCGCTCTGGATCCAACTCCCGGTATAAGGAGCAGGCAAAGGCCGGTCAACGTACTCGGGTCGAGGAATGGTCGCGGGCACAGGCCTGCGTGGCGAGATGACTCCGGGAACCAACGGCATGGCGCGAGTGTACAAATGCGAAGGCCCGCGTCATGACGACGCGGGCCTTCGAGAGCCGACTCAGGCCTTCTTGACCGGTGCAGCCTTCTTGACCGGTGCAGCCTTCTTGACGACCTTCTTAGCAGCAGCCTTCTTGACCGGTGCAGCCTTCTTGACGACCTTCTTAGCAGCAGCCTTCTTGGCCGGTGCAGCCTTCTTGACTGCAGCCTTCTTGACTGCAGCCTTCTTGGCCGGTGCAGCCTTCTTGACTGCAGCCTTCTTGGCCGGTGCAGCCTTCTTGACGACCTTCTTCGCAACTGCCTTCTTGGGTGCAGCCTTCTTGGCCGGTGCAGCCTTCTTGACGACCTTCTTCGCGACTGCCTTCTTGGGAGCAGCCTTCTTGGCTACCTTCTTCGCGACTGCTTTCTTCGGAGCAGCTTTCTTAGCCACTGCCATATGTCCTCCAGAATTTGGCGCCCCCGACATAGGGCGACTAAGCAAACGATGACACATGTATCGCAGATTGCGAAGCATTCGGTGCAACTCGCAGCGGTGTGTCGCATTGCGTTGTAGTTGCAAACACTGCGACTCATTCGCCTGTCTTTGCCCAACTGCTACCGCACCCTGGCTGCTCGGCGTGATCGCCATGCTCCTCACACGATCGCATAGCGTCGCGAATTGTGATTGCGAAATATAGGGAAATCATGCACTGCAGAGAAGTGCACTCAGTGGTACGTGTGCTCCTCGTCAGGATATGCAGCGCTTGCGACATCGGCGGCCCAGCGCTGAACAGCGTCCATCATGATGTCCGAGAGGCGACAATATTCGCGTACGAATTTCGCAGTGTGTCCGCGTGTCATGCCCATCAGATCGTGCCAAACCAGCACCTGAGCATCGGTGGTGTTGCCTGCGCCTATGCCGATGACGGGGATGTCCAGTGTTTGGGTCACACGAGTTGCGAGCTCTCTCGGCACCACTTCCAACACCAGGGAGAAGGCTCCCGCATCCTGCAGTGCAAGTGCGTCCTCGATGATGCGATCACCCGCATCGCCGCGTCCCTGCACCTTGTAGCCACCGAATTGATGCACCGATTGCGGCGTGAGGCCGAGATGAGCCATGACCGGAATGCCGGCCTCCGTCATCGCGCGAACCTGTGGCAGCACTCGAGCACCACCCTCCAACTTCACGGCGTGCGCACGACCCTCCTTCATGAAGCGAGCAGCGGTATCCATGGCTTGCGCAACCGACGACTGGTACGACCCGAATGGCAGGTCGGCGACCACCATGGCCCGCTTGGAACCGCGCTCCACGGCGCGCACCAAGGGCAGGAGTTCATCCACTGTGACAGGGATGGTGCTGTCGTACCCGTAGATCACCATGGCCGCCGAGTCACCGACAAGCAGCACAGGGATGCCGGCCGCGTCGAAGATGTCGGCCGTGGATGCGTCGTAGGCCGTGAGGCAAGGCCAGCGTTCGCCGCGTTGCTTGGCGGCGATGAGATCGGAAACGGTGACGCGGCCCCGTGAGGTACCGCCGTACAGGCGCATGGCGTCAGACATGTTGGGACTCCCACCTCGAGGCCCGTTCGGGTCCCCGGATCGTCCCAGTGTGGCACAGGCAGGGCTGATCTGCTCGTTTGCTCCTGCGCAGCGAATCAGCTGGTTTCGTGCCAGCGATTGGTGATGGGCAGGCGGCGATCACGCCCGAAGGCACGAGTGGAGAGCTTGGGGCCTGGGGGGTACTGACGACGCTTGTACTCAGCCGAATCGACCAGCCGCAGTACGCGATCGACCAGGGACGCGTCGAATCCGCGCGCCTTGAGTTCACGTCCCCCGAGGTCGCCCTCCACGTAGAGGTCAAGCATCGCATCCAGCACTTCGTATTCGGGCAGTGAGTCACTGTCCTTCTGGTCGGGACGCAACTCGGCCGATGGCGGCTTGCTGATCGAGGACTCCGGGATCGGCGGCACTTCGCCGCGTGATTCCGCATATGCGTTACGCCAGCGGGCGAGGTCCCAAACCAACGTCTTCAATAGGTCCTTGATGGGTGCGTATCCACCGACTGCATCTCCGTAGATGGTGGAGTAGCCCACCGCGAGCTCGCTCTTGTTGCCAGTGGCAAGCACGAGGTGGCCCTCCTCATTGCTGACCGCCATCAGCGTCGTGCCCCGGACGCGTGCCTGCAGGTTCTCAGCAGCCAGACCATGCAGCGGCATGGACGCCTCATATGCGGCCACCATGGGCTCTATGGCGATGGTGCGCAGGTGGCAGCCGATGCGCTCCGCCAGATCGGTGGCATCGTCACGCGAATGCTGTGACGAGTAACGCGACGGCATGGAAATGCAGTGGACGTGCTCCGGGCCTATGGCATCCGCGGCGATGACGGCCACCAGGGCCGAGTCGATACCACCGGAAAGTCCCAGAGCCACGGAGGTGAAACCGTTCTTGCGAATGTAGTCGCGGGTGGCGAGAACCAGTGCGTGATAGGCCTCGGCATGTGGATGTGGGAGGTCGGCAATCGTGGGTTCGAGGGCTTTGAAGCCATCGACGGCGAAACGACCGACTACGACCACCTCGGTGCCGTCAGCGAGCATCGGCACGTTGTCGGCTTCCTGCAGGTCGAGATCGACGAGCATGACACCCTCATCGAACATGGGCGCGCGGGCCAGGGTGTTGCCAGCGAGGTCAACTACATGCGAATCCCCGTCGAAGACGAGCTCATCCTGGCCGCCGACCATGTTGACGTAGGCGATGGGGCACCCGGCCTCACGCGCTCGTCGTTGTACCAAGGCTCGTCGCACATCGGTCTTGCCCTGCTCATAGGGGGAACCGTTGATGACGACCAGCAGGCCAGCGCCCTGTTCACGCACCAGCGCCACCGGGCCGCCGTCCTGCCAGAGGTCTTCACAGATGGCGAAGGCCACATCGACACCGGCTATTCGTGCCACCAGTGGTTGGGTTCCCGGCACGAAGTTGCGGAACTCGTCGAAGACGCCGTAGTTCGGAAGATGGTGCTTGGCGTATGTGCCGACAACGCGTCCACGATGTATGACGGCAAGACAGTTCTGGGGTGCGCCTGTCGGCATTCCCAGAGCAGGAGCGCGGTCGTCGCTGACACCGAGATAGCCGACGATGACCACTGTGTCACCGCACGCGTTGGCATCGAGATCCCTGGCCAACTGCGCGACCGCTGCCAGTGAGGCCTGCTGGAAGGACGGGCGCAGGGCCAGGTCCTCAATGGGGTACCCGCACAGCATCATCTCCGGGAAAAGCACCATGTGCGCGGCACTGAATGCCGCCTGCTTGGTCGCGTTGAGCACCAGCGCGGCATTGCCGGCCAGATCTCCGACCGTGGGATTCACCTGGGCAAGCGCGATCCTCATCTGGGCCATGGTGAAAGCCTAGGGCGACCAGCGGGCCGCCGTGCGGTGCCGGAAGCAGCCATGGGCTCCCGGCAATCTGGCTGTAACACACCGGTGGCACGCTCCATATTGGCTGGTTCTGACTGGAAGGCTGTGACGCATGGACAAGCAGACCGAATTCGTCCTCCGCTCGATCGAGGAGCGGGACATCCGCTTCGTACGCCTGTGGTTCACGGACGTGCTCGGGTTCCTCAAGTCCGTGGCCATCGCGCCGGCCGAACTCGAAGGTGCCTTCGAGGAGGGCATCGGTTTCGACGGCTCGGCCATCGAGGGTTTCGCGCGCGTGCACGAGAGCGACATGCTGGCCTGGCCCGACGCCTCCACCTTCCAGCTGCTGCCAACGCGCAGTGAGGTCAGTGGTGTTGCACGTATCTTCTGTGACATCACCATGCCCGACGGCTCCCCGTCCTGGGCCGATCCGCGCCACGTGCTCAAGCGCTCCCTGGCCAAAGCCTCGGACATGGGCTTCAGTTTCTACACCCACCCTGAGATCGAGTTCTTCCTGTTCAAGGCCGAACCTCAACCAGGTGCGCTACCGGTGCCGATCGACAATTTCGGCTACTTCGATCACTCGCCGCACGGCATCGGTCACGACTTCCGGCGCGAGGCCATCCTCATGCTGGAGGCCATGGGCATCTCCGTCGAGTTCTCGCATCACGAGGGCGCACCCGGCCAACAGGAGATCGACCTGCGATACGCAGACGCGCTCACCACCGCCGACAACATCATGACCTTCCGCGCCATCGTCAAGGAGGTGGCCTTGAAGGAGGGCCTGTACGCATCCTTCATGCCCAAGCCCTTCAGCACAGCCCCCGGTTCCGGCATGCACACCCATCTCTCACTCTTCGAAGGCGATCGCAACGCCTTCTTCGACGCCAACAGCCAGTACCAACTCTCCAAGGTCGGGCAGTCCTTCGTCGCGGGCCTGCTGCGTCACGCCGGTGAGATCACAGCGGTGCTGAACCAGTGGGTGAACTCCTACAAGCGACTCGCTGGCGGCGGCGAGGCACCGGCGTACGTGTGCTGGGGTCACAACAATCGCTCGGCCATGGTGCGCGTCCCCATGTACAAGCCGGGCAAGGGCAACAGCACGCGCATCGAGGTGCGCTCGCTCGATACCGCATGCAACCCCTATCTGGCGTTCGCGGTGCTGCTCAATGCCGGACTCAAGGGCATCGAGGAGGGGTACACCCTGCCACCGGGCGCGGAGGACGACGTGTGGAGCCTCAGCGCGGCTGAGCGTCGCGCCATGGGAATGACAGCGCTTCCGACCAGCCTGGGCGAGGCCATTCGCGTGATGGAGGCCAGCGATCTGGTGGCCGAGACCCTGGGCGAGCACGTCTTCGATTTCTTCCTGCGCAACAAGCGCGCGGAATGGGAGGAGTACCGCCGTCAGGTGACGCCGTTTGAGCTGGAGAAGTATCTTCCCGTCCTGTGACGAGGGGCGGGTATGCCGATGAACGCTGACGGCATGCAGCGTGTCTCGTCCACTTCGTCGCGGCTGCTGCGTGTGGGTGTACGCAACACCGATCTGGCGCTTGTGCTCCTGTTGCAGGAACCGCTGGCGCAGGTGTTCGCCGGGGAATCACTCGAGGACCTGGACCTGGCGGCGGACCCCGACCACGTGCTCTCGGTGCTCGCCGACATGGCGGCGCAGGCTCCGGGCGCACTCGCGATCCTTGCGCACGACCATGGCGCGCGTCACCGTGCGCTCTCGGTGCTCGGTGCCTCGCGCGGCCTGGCCCAGCATTTCCTGCGCAGGCCCGAGGACCTCGCGCTGTTCGCCACCGATGGTCCCTGGGAGCGGCTCAGCTCCGCAGCGGCCATGCGGGCCTACCTGTTTGAGGGTGTTGCCGCCGAGCCCCTCGCCGAACCCGCGTTCGCGCGCCTGACGGGAGCGGCGGCTCGCAATGCATTGCGAATCCGCTACCGCCAGTTGCTCTCCTGCATCGTGGCACACGACGTGGCCCACGGCGTGTCCTTCGAACGCATTGCGGAGATGCTGTCGGACCTGGCCGATGCCGTCTTGCAGACGGCCCTGGCCATAGCGCAGGCCGAACTTGCGCCCACGGCCACGGCTTGTCGCTTCGCTGTCATTGCCATGGGCAAGTGCGGCGGCCGCGAACTCAACTACGTGAGCGACGTCGATGTCATCTTCGTGGCCGAGCCGCTCGCTGCTGAAGATGACCCGACCGATGCCCTGCGCACAGCAACCGGTATGGCCACCAACCTGATGTCGATCTGCCAGGACTTCACCGACGAGGGCACCATCTGGCAGGTGGACGCCGCACTGCGTCCCGAGGGCAAGGACGGCGCACTGGTTCGCACCCTCAGCTCACATATCGGCTATTACGAGCGCTGGGCCGAGACCTGGGAGTTCCAGGCGCTGCTCAAGGCGCGTCCGGTCGCGGGCGACATGGCCCTTGCCGCCGCCTACATCGACGGCGTGATGCCTATGGTGTGGACAGCCACCGCTCGCCCCGATTTCGTCAGCGAAGTGCAGGGCATGCGCAAGCGCGTGGAACGCGAAATCCCCGCCGATCAACTGTCGCGGGAGATCAAGTTGGGACCCGGTGGTCTGCGTGATGTCGAGTTCTCCGTGCAGCTGCTGCAATTGGTGCACGGTCGCACCGACCCCTTGGTGCGGGGTCGGGGCACCTTGGAGGCGTTGGCAGCCCTGGCCGATCACGGCTATGTGGGTCGCGAGGATGCGGCGGTGATGGCCAGCTCATACCGCTTCGAGCGCACCCTGGAGCATCGCATCCAGTTACTCGAAATGCGGCGCACACACCTGCTGCCCACGGACGAACTGCAGTTGCATGCCATCGCGCGCTCGTTGCAGTTGCGCAACACCGAGCAGCTGGACAAGGCACTGCGTCATCACACCAAAGACGTGCGACGCATCCACGAGAAGCTCTTCTACCGCCCCTTGCTGCAGGCGGTCGCGCGGCTGGACGCGGGTGACGCGAGGCTCAGCATGGAGCAGGCGGTGGAACGCCTGCGCGCGCTGGGCTATCGCGACCCGGAAGGTGCGATGCGCCATGTGGAAGCACTCACCACCGGTGTCTCCCGCCGCGCCGCCATCCAACGCACATTGCTGCCGGTGCTGCTCGGCTGGTTCGCCGAGACTCCGCTGCCGGATCAGGGCCTGCTGGGGTTCCGGCGCGTGTCGGATGCGCTGGGTGCCACGCCCTGGTACCTGCGGCTGTTGCGCGACGATTCCGCCGTCGCCGAACGCATGGCGCGCATCCTGGGTTACTCCCGTCTGGCCACAGATCTGCTGCTGGCGGCACCGGAGGCGGTCGCCATGCTGGAGCGGCTGGAGGACCTGCAGCCGCGCAGCCTGGAGCAGTTGCTGGGCGAGTTCCGGGCGACTGCGGAGCGACAGTCCGACGCAGCCGGAGCTGTGCAGATGCTGCGCAGCCTGCGTCGTCGGGAGCTCTTCCGCATCAGCGCCGGAGACGTACTCGGTCTCACCGGCCCGGTCGATGTCTGCCACGCACTGAGTGACGTCACCGAGGCCACGCTGGTAGCAGCCGCGGAGGCCGTCATCCGTCATTGGGAGCAGCGCCGACAGTGCCCTTTCCCCACCCGTTTCGTCACCGTGGCCATGGGTCGATTCGGTGGGCGTGAACTCTCCTACGGCAGTGATGCCGACGTCATCTTCGTCCACCAAGCCCTGGATGAAACCGCCGACTGCCAGGGTGCCGCCATCGAGGTCGCAAGTGCGGTCACCAACCTGCTGGGGCAGCCCGGCACTGAGCCGGCGCTGCTCGTCGACGCCGACCTGCGGCCCGAGGGGCGAAGCGGTCCGCTGGTGCGTTCGCTTGAGGGGTACGCCAAGTACTACCAGCGCTGGTCGTTGAGTTGGGAGAGCCAGGCGCTGCTGCGCGCTCGTCCTTTCGCCGGCGATGTGCAGCTGCGTGATGACTTCGTCAGGCTCATCGACGGCCTGCGCTATCCAGCGGCCGGCCTGCCTGATGCCGAGGTGCGCGAGATCCGCCGACTCAAGGCGCGAGTGGAGGCCGAGCGACTGCCGCGGGGTGCCGACCCCACCCTGCACATGAAGCTGGGTCGTGGGGGATTGGCGGACGTGGAGTGGCTGGTGCAGCTGCTGCAACTGCAATTCGCCTCCTCCGTCCCCGCGCTCCGCGACTTGTCGACCCTGGGTGCTCTGGCGGCGGCCCGGGATGCCGGACTCATCAGCGCCGACCAGCACGAGGTCTTGGTGCACGCCTGGCTCACAGCCACGCACCTGCGCAACCTGCAGATGCTGCTTACCGGTAAGTCGCAGGACCAGGTGTCCACTGACCTCACCGATCTGCGGCTGATGGCCGAGGTGCTGGGCGTACCAAGCGGTGCCGCGCTGCTTGATGACTACCGTCGCGCCACGCGGCGTGCCCACAAGGTGTTCGAGCAGCTGTTCTACGGCCTGGATGCCGATCGGCCCGACCTCCGCTAGCCGGGTCCATCGGTGACCGTTCGTCCAAACTTCGGCAAGCGTTTCCCGCGGGTCGCGGCCGGACATGGCGCCTGGTCGGGAGGGACCGCTACGGTGGCGGTATGACCACAACATGGATACTCATTGCTGTCATCCTCGTGATCGCCGTGGTGGCGATTTCCCAGTACAACGGTCTGGTCCGGCTCAATGTCGGAGTGGACGAGGCCTTCGCCCAGATCGAGGTGCAACTGCAGCGCCGCAACGACCTCATCCCCAACTTGGTCGAGACGGTCAAGGGCTACGCCGCACACGAGAAGGAGACCTTCGAGCGGGTGGTCAATGCCCGTGCGGCTGCCACCAGCGCCAAGAGCGTGCAGGACGTCGCCGCTGCCGATGGTCAGCTCACGCAGGCGCTGCGCGGGCTGCTGGCAGTCGCGGAGGCGTACCCGGACCTCAAGGCCTCCAGCAACTTCATGTCGCTGCAGGAGGAACTTGCCGGCACAGAGAACAAGGTTTCCTTCGCACGGCAGTACTACAACGACAATGTGCGCAAGCTCAACGCCACCATCAAGGCGGTGCCGGGCATGTGGTTCGCCGGCCTCGCCCACGTCACGGCACGGGTGTTCTATGAGGTCGATGACCCGCAGGCCCGTCAGGCGCCGAAGGTGCAGTTCTAGTGGCGGTCAGTTTCGCGGCACGGCAGGAAGTCAATCAGCGCAAGACGATCGTGCTCCTCGCCTTGATGGCATCACTGGTCGCACTGGTCGTCTGGGCTGCCGGCCTCTATCTGGGATACGCGTCAGTGGGCGTGGTGCCGATCGCCGTCGGCATCGCACTGGCGGGTGTGTGGTGGTCGTACTACGCGAGTGATCGGCTGGTCCTCACCATGACCGGTGCGCGCGTGGTCGATGAGAATTCCGCCCCGCAGCTGTACAACATCGTGCAGGAAGTCACGATCGCGGCCGGTATGCCCATGCCCAAGGTGGCCATTGTGCAGGATGAGGCCCCCAACGCCTTCGCCACCGGCCGTGATCCCGAACACGGCGTCATTGCCTTCACCACCGGCATCCTGCGCGTGATGGACCGTGAGCAGTTGCAGGGGGTAGCAGCCCACGAGATGTCGCACATCGCCAACCGTGACACCCTGGTGTCGGCGGTGGCGGCCACCACCGCCGGTGCCATCGCGCTGCTCTCGGACATGATCATGCGCATCATGTGGTTCGGCGGTGGGCGACGCGACAACCGCGACAACAACGGTGGCAATCCACTCATCATGATCGCGGCACTTGTCGTCATGCTGCTGGCCCCGCTTGCGGCAGTGCTGCTGAAGGCGGCGGTCAGCCGGAGCCGGGAGTCACTTGCCGACGCCACCGGAGTCGCACTAACCCGCAATCCCGCGGGCCTGCGACGAGCTCTGGAGACGCTGGCGTCCGACAACACGGTGGTGCAGCAGCGCTCCACCGCAGTCGCCCACGTGTGGATCGAATCGCCGCTTGACAGCAGCACCGTCAACAAGCTGTTCTCCACGCATCCACCGCTCACGGAACGCATCGCCCTGCTAAGGGCCATGGAGACGGGCGGCGCCTGAGTCGTCAGTCCGAGGGCTCGACGGACGTGATGGGCGAGGCCTTGTGCAGTGCGGGACGTAGCACCGTGCGCATGCCAACGGTGAAGATGACCGGCGAGGCGAAGACACAGATGCTGCCGAGCAGCAGTGTGACATGCGGGCTGAACCACTCCGCCACATTTCCCCCCAGGGCACTGGCCAGGGCTGAGGCGCTGCCCTCGATCGTCCACAAGGTGCCCAACGATGACACCGCCGTGCCGCGCGGGCGCACGATGTCGATGGTCTCAAGGTAGAAGACCTGGGCAGGTCCCATCATGGCGAAGGCCACGGTGATCTGGATCATCAGCCAGGGCCCGATGGGCACCCAGGCCAGGGGTATGAGCGCAATGGCACATGCCAGGACCGAGTTGCGCAGACCGAGCAGGGGTGCCACGTTCTTGGCCTTTGCTCCCGCCCACACCGTGCCCACGATGGAGCCCACGCCGATGGCGCTCATCAGCGGTCCGGCTTGGGCGCGGTCGCCGGCCAGCGTGGCCAGTGCCGGGATTCCGATCATGATGAAGCCCATGGCCATCCCCATGGATGCGCCCTCCAGCGCCAGCAGCCGCATGGCGGGGGAGCGCAGGACACTGGGCTCCCCCATGACGCGGGGTTCGGGAACCCAGGATTTGGAGTGGGGATTGAGCGCGAGCGCCACGCCACCGATGAGCATGAACGCTGCCACGACGTCAATGGCCTGAGCGGTGCCGATGTGCAACGCGATCAGCGTGGAGAGCACCGGGCCCAGGAGTTGCATGATGTTCATGTGTGCGGAATCCAGGCCGTAAGCGGTACGCACGCGCTCCTCGCCCACCACGTTCCTCCACAAAGGGCGGATGCTCATGTTGATGGGCGGTGCCACGGTTCCGCGGATGGCACTGAGCAGGATGGCGCTCGCGGCGGAGGACGCGAAGCTGCCGAGCAGCACACAGGCAGCTGCGTAGAGCGGCGCCAGGATGAGAATGGGAACCGTCTGTCCGAAGCGGTCCACCAGCTGGCCGCGCGGTGCCGCCGAGAGCGAACCGAAGAGGCCGCCCACGCCCAGCGCGATGCCTGCGGTCCCCACCGAGCCGGTGGCGTGCTGGATGTGGAAGAAGGCGGCCAGATCCACCATGGAGTAGGAGAGGCGGGGGAAGGTGGCGCTGATGAGCAGCGCAAGCACACCCGGTATGCGGAACATCTCCCGGTAGGTCCTCACCACCCGCACCCTAAACCGCCCGGTCGCCGATCCGGGCATAACGGAAGCAACACGCGCGCATTGCAGTTCGGCATCAATGCGGGTTTCCCATTACGCGGCGCCGAAAGCGCATGGTAGGAATGGCCCGTAAACACGCCGTATGCGTTGTGTTCCCCAGGCGCAGCGGCACAACCCAATTGGAGTGCAACGTGCGCCTTTCCAAGCGCGTATTGACGGCTGCGATCGCCGTCACGACCGTCGCCCTAGCAGCACCCGCTGCGATGGCGCCGGCGAATGCCAAGACGACGGTCAAGGTCGGTCTGGCCTTCGACATCGGCGGCCGTGGTGACAAGTCGTTCAACGATTCCGCCTATGCCGGTCTGGTCAAGGCCCAGAAACTGCTCAAGGTGGTCACCAAGACTGTTTCCGCCACCGCGGGTGGAGCCGCCACCGAGCGCGAGGACAAGCTGCGCTTGCTCGCCCAGGCCGGTTACAACCCCATCATCGCGGTTGGCTTCCTCTATGCCGATTCGGTGAAGAAGGTCGCGACGGAGTTCCCCAAGACCAGGTTCGCCATCATCGACGACGCCAGCATCGCGCTGCCCAACGTCTCCTCGCTCGTCTTCGCTGAGGAGCAGGGCTCCTACCTCGCGGGCGTCGCGGCCGCCAAGGCCAGCAAGTCGGGCAAGATCGGCTACATCGGCGGCGTTCGTATTCCGCTGCTGCAGAAGTTCGAGGCCGGTTTCGTCGCAGGTGTCAAGGCCACGCGCAAGTCCGCCACGGTTGACGTCAAGTACGTCTCCGAGCCCCCGGACTTCACGGGCTTCGCCGATCCCGCCAAGGCCAAGGTCATCGCCAAGGGCATGACTGATGCTGGTGCCGATGTCATCTACTCGGCCGCTGGTGGCTCAGGCAAGGGCAACTTCGAGAACGCCACCGAGGCCAGTGCGGCCGGCAAGCCGGTGTGGACCATCGGTGTCGACTCCGACCAGTACCTCACCGCCTCAGCCGCTGAGAAGAAGCACATGCTCACCTCCATGGTGAAGCACGTCGACGTCGCCGTCTTCGACATGATCTCGGCCTTCGTCAAGGGCAAGAAGGTTGCCGACAATCTCGGCGTCGGCGCCGGCATCACCGGTCGTCGCTACAACCTCAAGAACAACGGTGTGGGCCTGGCCACCTCGGGTGGCTACCTCAAGAAGCTCAAGATCGCGGCCGCAGTGAACGCTGCTGCTGCCAAGATCAAGACCGGCGTCATCAAGGTGCCGACGGTTCCCGCCGCGTAATCTCGCGTTACACGCGCCAATCCGCCCGCTGTAGGGAATACTTCCTGCAGCGGGCGGATCGCGTTTGGAGGATGGCTTGAACGAGCTTGCGGTAGAGCTTCGACACATCGTGAAGAAGTTCCCTGGTGTCGTGGCCAACAAGGACGTTTCGCTCAAGGCCAGGCGAGGGGAAGTGCACGCCTTGGTGGGAGAGAACGGCGCGGGCAAGTCCACGGTCATGAAGGTGCTGTACGGCATGCAACGCCCGGACGCCGGTGAGATCCTCGTCGATGGCCAGCAGGTGCGTTTCCGCACGCCGGCCGAGGCCATTGCCGCTGGCATCGGCATGGTGCACCAGCACTTCATGCTGGCTGACAATTTCACGGTGCTCGAGAATGTGATTCTCGGCTCCGAACCCACCAAGCACGGGCGTATCGACACTGCCGCTGCTCGTGCTCGCATCCTGGAGATGGCGGCGGCCTATGGCCTCGACATCGATCCCGATGCCATGGTGGAGAACCTAGGCGTCGGTGAACGCCAGCGTGTGGAGATCCTCAAAGTGCTGTACCGCGGCGCCAAGATTCTCATCTTCGATGAGCCCACGGCCGTGTTGGTGCCGCAGGAGGTCGACGAGCTCTTCGCTGCGCTGCAGGGGTTGCGGGCCGAGGGCCTCAGCGTCATCTTCATCTCCCACAAACTCGATGAGGTGCTGCGTGTCGCGGACAACGTCACTGTTCTCCGGCATGGCCAGACCGTTGCCGAGGTGGCGGCCGACTCGGTGACCGCGCAGGATCTGGCGGAGCTCATGGTGGGTGCGGAACTGCCCACAGCGCCGCCCCGCAGCACCGTGCCCCACGAGCGGGTGGTGCTCTCCCTGCAGGGCATCACCGTGGGCGGCCAGGGCACGCGCGATCTACTGCACGATGTCAGCTTCGAGATCCGTGCCGGTGAGGTGGTGGGCATCGCCGGGGTTGAGGGCAATGGGCAGCATGAACTCATCGACGCCATCATCGGTCTGGCACCGTGTCAGGGCACCATCGTCTACAACGGCACCGACATCTCCCGCTTCTCGGTGGCCCGGCGTCGTGACTCGGGCATGGGTCTCATCCCGGAGGATCGTCAGCGCGAGGCACTGCTCATGGGTTCCGCATTGTGGGAGAACCGCATGCTGGGGCACCAGCGCAGCGCGCCCGTCGCCAGGCACGGCGTGCTGCAGTTGAAGGCGGTGAAGGCGGACGCGGCTGTCATCATGCGCGAGTACGACGTGCGTGCTCCGGGACCGGAGACCCCCGCGCACGCACTGTCCGGCGGCAACCAGCAGAAGTTCATCGTGGGCCGGGAGATGAGCCGTCAACCGTCGTTGCTGCTGGCCTCCCATCCCACCCGCGGCGTTGACGTCGGCGCGCAAGCGGCCATCTGGGAAGAACTGCGCAAGGCGCGCGACGCCGGCATGGCAATCCTGCTCATCTCCGCCGATCTCGAGGAACTCATGGCCATGTCCGACGTCATCAAGGTGATGCTGCGTGGCCGCATCTCCGGAACCTTCGATCCCCAACGCACGACGCTTGAGCAACTCGGGGTCGCCATGACGGTGGCCAGCGCATGAGCAGGCGATTCTCACCGCAATCCATTGCGCTCACCCTCGCCGCGCCACTCGTCGCGGCGGTGTTCGGTCTGGGGATCAGCAGCATCGCGTTGATGATCACGCACAACAGCCCGCTCGAGACTTTCCGCGCCATGTGGGACTACGGCACCCAGGTCGGTTCGCTGATCGAGATGGTGAACCTGGGCGCCGTCTACTACATTGCGGCGCTGGCGGTGGCGCTCACCTTCAAGGCCGGGTTGTTCAACATCGGCGTGGAGTCGCAGATCCGCTTGGGCGCGCTCTTCGCGGCCTGGATCGGCGCCATGTTCACCTTGCCGCCGGTGCTCCACGTGTTCGTCATCCTGGTCGTGGCCTCGCTGGTCGGTGCCATGTGGGCCTTCCTGCCCGCGCTGCTCAAAGTGAAGCGCGGCGTCAGCGAGGTGATCTCCACCATCATGCTGAACTCCATCGGCAGTGCCCTCAGCGCATACCTACTGGCCGACCATTTCCAGCAGCTGGTGGCCGGGAGCAACAACGTCACCACCAAGCCGCTGCCACAGTCGGCGTGGGTGCCCGACCTCATGTCCTGGCTCAATCGTGTGGGCATCAAGGACGTGCCGGGCGGTGGTCCCTACGGCCTCGTATTCCTGGCGGTGGCCCTCGGATTCCTCTACTCCTTCATCGTCAATCGCACACGCTTCGGTTTCGATCTGCGGGCCTCCGGTGCCAGCCCCACCGCTGCCTCGGTGAGCGGGGTCAACCCCAAACGCATGATCATCCTGGCCATGATGCTGTCGGGTGCCTTCGCCGGTCTGGCCATGATGCCGGTGATGCTCGGCGAGTCCCATGCCTACACACTGGGCTTCCGTGGAGGTGTCGGCTTCACCGGCATCGCCATCGCCCTGCTGGGACGGAACAACGCCGTGGGCATTGCCTTCTCCTCGCTGCTCTTCGGTTTCCTTGAGGTGAGCGCGCGGATTCTCGAACTAAACGGCATCGCCACCGAGATCTACATCATCATGCAGGGCGCGATCCTGCTGAGTGCCGTCGCGGCTTACGAGGTGGTGCGGCGCTATCGCGAAACCTTGAACGCGCGTGCGCTGGCCAGGGCGGGAGTGACAGCATGAAGTCCAGAAGCATGCGGTGGTCCGCCTACGGGATCCTCGGTGTCCTCGTGTTCTCGCTGGTCCGAGCCATCACCGGCTCCTCGGATCTGACGAGTGTCGGAACCTTCAATGCGGCGCTGCTGCTGGCCATTCCCATCGCGCTGGCCGGCCTCGGCGGACTCTTCTCCGAGCGTGCGGGCGTGGTGAACATCGGCCTCGAGGGCATGATGGTCATGGGCACCTGGGCCGCAGGATTCTGGGGCTACCAACGTGGACCGTGGATGGGCATCGTCATGGCTGTCATCTTCGGCACCATTGCCGCTGCAGTGCATGCGGTCGCCACCATCAGTTTCGGCGTCGACCACGTGGTGAGCGGCGTGGCCATCAACCTCATCGCCCCCGGCATCGTGCGCTACCTGTCCGTCATCGTGTACCAGGACAGCAACATCCCCGGTGCCGGTCCCACGCAATCGCCGAGTGTGCAATCCATTGGCAGCAACGGCCTGCCATTCCTCTCCGGCGGCCATGTCTTGGGCTGGCAGAGCCCAGACCTGCTGGGCAGCATCGGTGCCAAGGGCTGGTTCTTCATCAGTGATATCTCTCGCATCCTGCGAGGGCTCACCGGTGACGTCTCTTATGTCACCATGCTCTGCCTGCTGCTGTTCCCGTTGAGTTGGTATCTGTTGTGGCGTACCAAGTTCGGCCTACGCCTTCGTAGTGCGGGCGAGGCGCCGGTGGCCGCGGAGTCGCTGGGCGTGAACGTGTATCGCGTGAAGTACATAGGCGTGCTCATCTCCGGTGCACTCGCTGGTCTGGCCGGTGGTTTCCTCGCCATCGTGGCCTCGAGCAACTACCAGGAGGGCCAGACCGGCGGGCGCGGCTTCATCGGTCTAGCCGCCATGCTCTTCGGCAACTGGAGGCCCGGTGGCCTGCTCATGGGCAGTGCCCTCTTCGGCTTCTCGGACGCGTTGCAGTTGAGGGCTTCGGACGCCGTGCACTCCGCGCTGCTGGTCATCGCCATCGGCTTCGCCGTGTACGCGGTTGCCCAGTGGCGACAGGGCAGGCGCGTCGGTGGTGCCGTCACGCTGGCCCTGGGCCTGGGAGTCTTCGCGCTGTTCACATACGTCAAGGAACTGCCCGGCCCCTTCGTCACCATGACGCCGTATGTCACCACGCTGGTGGTGCTGTCCTTGGCGACGCAACGATTGCGCATGCCGGCGAAGGACGGCGTTCCCTATCGCAAGGGCGGAGACTCCTGATGGATATCGATTGGACGGCCCTGCACGGGGCTGCTGTGGCGATCATGCGGCAGGCCTACGCGCCCTACTCGCATTTCCCCGTGGGCGTCGCCGGACTGGTCGACGATGGCCGCATCGTGGTGGGCTGCAACGTGGAGAATGCCTCCTACGGACTGGGCCTGTGTGCCGAGTGCGGGCTGGTGTCCGCGCTTCACTCCAGCGGAGGGGGCCGGCTGCTCGCCGTCTACTGTGTCGACGCGCAGGGCTCTGCCCTCGCACCGTGCGGACGTTGCCGTCAGCTGTTGCTCGAGCACGGCGGCAAGGAGTTGCAGGTCATGGGAGCGCAGGGGCCGGTCACCATGGACGATCTGCTGCCCTGGGCCTTCGATGCCGATGAACTGCGGGCCGGGATGCACAAGTGAGTGTTGAGCCTTTCGCCGCGGTTGATGTGATCGCGGCCAAGCGTGACCACCAGTTGCTGACGGACGCACAGATCGACTGGGTGGTCGATGCGTACACCCGGGGTGTGGTGGCTGATGAGCAGATGTCGGCACTGGCCATGGCCATCCTGCTCAATGGCATGACGCGTGCGGAGATCGCGCGCTGGACGCAGGCCATGATCAACAGCGGCGAGCGCATGTCCTGGTCCCGCCTCTCGCGTCCCACCGCCGACAAGCACAGCACCGGAGGCGTGGGCGACAAGATCACGTTGCCGCTGGCACCGCTGGTTGCCGCCTGTGGAGTTGCGGTGCCGCAGTTGTCGGGCCGGGGCCTGGGCCACACCGGTGGCACGCTGGACAAGATGGAGGCCATCGCAGGTTGGCGAGCGGCACTGTCCAACGAGCAGATGTTCGCAGTGCTGGAGAGCACAGGCGCAGTCATCTGCGCGGCTGGCAGTGGCCTGGCGCCGGCCGACAAGAAGTTGTACGCCCTGCGCGACGTCACCGGCACTGTGCCAGCCATCCCGCTCATCGCCTCGTCCATCATGAGCAAGAAGATCGCTGAGGGCACGGGAGCTCTCGTCCTCGATGTGAAGACGGGGAACGGCGCCTTCATGAGCGAGCCGGACCGGGCCCGCGAGCTTGCGCGCACCATGGTGGACCTGGGCCAGGCCGCGGGGGTGCGGACGGTGGCGCTCGTCACCGCCATGGACGTGCCGCTGGGCCGCACGGCCGGCAATGCCCTCGAAGTGCGTGAAGCGGTTGAGGTGCTGTCCGGCGGAGGCCCCGCGGACGTGGTCGAACTCACGGTGCTGCTGGCGGAGGAGATGCTGACCCTCGCCGGAACCCGCACCAAGCATCCGGCGGATGCCCTGCGCGATGGATCGGCGCTCGAGGTCTGGAAGCGCATGGTGCGCGCACAGGGTGGCGACCCCGATGCACCGCTGCCGGTCGCAGGGCATCAGCATCATGTGATCGCGGAGCGTTCCGGTGTGCTCACCCATCTGCATGCCATGGGCATCGGCGTGGCCGCCTGGCGGCTGGGCGCCGGCCGTGCCCGTCAAGGCGAGCCGGTGCAGGCGGGCGCGGGTGTGGAGTGGTTCGTGCAGCCCGGCGACCTCGTCGTCGAAGGGCAAACGCTGATGACCCTGCACACGGACACGCCAGAGCGCATTCCCCTTGCCCTGCAAGCGCTTGACGGTGCTTACGGAATCGGAACTGCCGCACATGCCCGCCTTCCCCTGATTGTCGATCGGATCTCCTGATGCCCACACTGGTTCCCAACGTCGTCACCATTCCGGTACCCGGAGGCAAGCTGATCGAGGAGCACATCGGTGTGCCTTCGTCCGGCACCAGCGCCGTGTCCATCGCCCACATGCACGCGCCCGCGGGCTGGACGGAGCCCTTCCAGACGCCGGAGTTCACCGAGTACACGGTGGTGCTGCAGGGCCTGGTAACGGTGGAGTGCGAGGGTGTGGTGCACGAGTGCCACGCCGGACAGGCCATCGTCACCCAGCCGGGGGAGCGCATTCGCTATGGCGTCGGTCCTCAGGGGGCCGAGTACTTCGCCATCTGCCTGCCTGCCTTCGCGCCCGACCTGGTGCATCGGGAGGACTGAATGACACTGGCGATCATCCCGACAGCGGAACAGGTGCGCCGTGCACCCAAAGCAGTGCTGCACGATCACCTGGACGGCGGCCTGCGGCCGCAGACCATCCTGGAACTCGCCGATGGGATCGGTCACGCACTGCCGGCGCAGAATTCCGCCGCCCTGGCCACCTGGTTCCATCGAGGCGCGGCTTCCGGCTCGCTCGTGCAGTACCTCGAGACCTTCGAGCACACCGTTGGCGTCATGCAGACGGCAGCCGCACTGGAGCGGGTTGCCGCTGAGTGTGCCGTCGACCTGGCCAGTGATGGCGTGGTCTACGCGGAGGTGCGGTTCGCTCCGGAACTGCATTGCGAGCGCGGGCTGCGCATGCCGGAGATCGTCGAGGCAGTGCTAGCGGGCTTCGAACGCGGATCACGACAGGCGAGCGCCGCGGGGCATCCCATCCACATGGCCGCGCTGCTCACCGCCATGCGGACAGCGGACCGCGCGGAGGAGGTGGCGGCGCTCACCGTGCGCTATCGCGATGCGGGCGTGGTGGGCTTCGATATCGCCGGCGCGGAGAAGGGCTTTCCGCCCAGCACCCACAAGTCCGCTTTCGACTACCTGCGGCGCGAGAACGCGCATTTCACCATCCACGCGGGAGAGGCCTATGGCTTGCCGAGCATCTGGGAAGCCATCCAGTTGTGCGGTGCCGAGCGCCTGGGCCACGGCGTGCGGATCATTGACGACATCACCATGCGCAAGGACACGCCGGTGCTGGGTCGGCTGGCCTCCTATGTGCGCGATCGACGTATTCCGCTCGAACTGTGCCCGACCTCGAACCTGCACACCGGCGCTGCGCCGTCCCTGCTCGAGCATCCCATCGGCCTGCTCAAGGATCTGCACTTCCGCGTCACCGTGAACACCGACAACCGGCTGATGTCCGACATCTCCATGAGCAGTGAAATGCAAGGCCTGGTGGACACCTTCAAGTGGACGCTCGCCGATCTGCAGTGGGTGACCGTCAATGCCATGAAGAGCGCATTCACGCCCTTCGAGGAGCGGCTGCGCATCATCAACCAGGTCGTGAAGCCGGGCTATACAGCGCTGGTCTCCTGAGGCGACTCACTGCTGATTCAGAGCGCGAAGAAGTAGCGCAGCACGATTTCATCGCCGTCGCCGAAGGTGTCGTGGTAGGTGCCGCCAGCGTTTTCGATGACCCTCCGTGAGGCTGCGTTGGACTGGTTGCAGGTGACCAGCAGGTCCTGATAGCCCTGTTCCCGGGCGAACTGCACCATGGCCCGGAGCATGGCCGTGGCCACGCCCTGCCGACGCCTGGAGGGCCGCACGTCGTAGCCGATGTCACCATGCGTGGCGTAGTGCTCGAAGTTGTCGCGGAAACCGGGGAAGCGCAAGGAGATGCGCCCCAGATAGTGCTCGCCCTCCACCCACCAGCGATACCACTGTGAGGGTTCGGTGGCGTCCAGCCCCCAGATGCCCCGTGCTGCGTTGCCGATGGCGATGGCCAGATCCTCGTCCGAGCCATCGAAGGGCGGGTCCCAGGGCACGACCTCTCCCAGCTCCGCTGCCTCGCGCAGGGCTTCCCGGTATTCGGGCAGCCAGCGAGCGGAGGGAATGACGAGTTCAGGCATGCCTCGAGCGTAGGCGTCCGCCACGCCCGCGCCCACCGCCGGACGGCCCCTCCACTGCCGCCGTCCCGCATCGAAGCCCAAGCCGCCTCCGTGCGGTGCCGGGGGGAGAAGCAGGGAGGAAGGGGCAGAAAAAGGGAGTGAAATGGTTGATTGTGGAGTGAAATGGAGTAACGTCCGCGGCAACAGGCAAGCCCATGGATTGGAAGGGAGGCGGGATGTTTCTCGGAACTCACACCCCCCGCCTGGACGACAAGGGGCGCCTGATCCTCCCCGCCAAGTTCCGCGAGGGACTGGCACGCGGTGTCGTCATCACCAAGGGCCAGGAGGCCTGCCTGGTGGTGTGGCCCAACGAGGTGTTCGAGGAGTACGCGACGCGCCTGCGGGCGGCCGCGCAAACCTCGCAGAGCGTGCGTGCCTATACCCGTGTCTTTTTCAGCAGCGCCTTCGATGAGGTCCCCGATAAGCAGGGCCGCATCAGCCTGCCCACACAACTCCGTGAATTCGCCGGACTCGACCGCGACTGCGTCGTGGTCGGTGCCGACACCCGCGTCGAGATCTGGGACGCGACCGCCTGGGCGACATACCTGGCGGCGCAGGAACCGGGATTCGTCGGGCTCGACAGCGAGGTCATCCCGCCGATGTGACCGTCCGCTGCGGCCCGTCGTCGGCCCCACTTCCCCGGGGGCCGAACACGGACCGCAGCGGACGGCCCGGGATTACCGCCTCAGGGAAGGGGAGGACCGCGTGAAGCACACACCAGTGCTGCTCGAACGTTGCCTTGCCCTGCTCGCTCCCGCCGTCTCACGGCCACAGGCGGTGGCCGTCGACGCCACCCTAGGACTGGGCGGTCACTCCGAGGCCCTGCTGCAGGGCTTCCCCCATCTCACCGTCATCGGGATCGATCGCGATCCCCAGGCTCTGGCCCTCTCCGCGGATCGTCTGCTCGGCTTCGCCGATCGCATTCATCTGGTCCATGCCGTTTACGATGAAATCCCGGAGCTGGCGGCGCGACTGGGATTCCCCTCGGTCGACGGCGTGCTCTTCGATCTCGGCGTCTCCTCCATGCAACTCGATGAGGCGCAGCGGGGTTTCGCCTACGCCCATGACGCACCGCTGGACATGCGCATGGATCCCACCGCTGGCGTCACCGCTGCCGATGTGCTGAACACCTATGACACCCGCGAGCTCACGCGCATCCTGCGCATCTACGGCGAGGAACGCTTCGCCTCGGGCATCGCCCGCCGCATCGTGGCTGAGCGGGCACGAGAGCCTTTCAGCAACAGCGGCCGCTTGGTCGAACTCATCCGTGATGTCATCCCGGCACCGGCACGGCGCACCGGTGGCAATCCCGCCAAGCGCACCTTCCAGGCCCTGCGCATCGAGGTGAACGCGGAATTGGCCGTACTGGAGCGGGCCATTCCCGCAGCCCTCGACGCCCTGAAGGTGGGGGGTCGGGTTGCCGTTTTGGCCTACCAGTCACTCGAGGACCGCATCGTCAAGCAGGCCTTCGCCGAACGCACCCGCATCAGCGCTCCCGCGGATATGCCGGTCATCCCGCGCGATGCCATGCCCAAGTTCACCCTCATCACGCGCGGCTCCGAAGTCCCCACAGCGGAGGAGATGGCCGCCAACCCACGGGCCGCCTCGGCGCGCCTGCGCTGTATTGAACGGACCGCCGCATGAGCGCCCTGGCTGTCACCGAGATTCCCCGCCGATTCCCAGCGCCCCGGGTGATCGTCGGAACCACACCGCGGCTCACCAACGGTGCCTTCGCGCTGGTCATCGGTGCCGTCGGCGTCTGCGGGCTGATGCTGTCACTGCTCATCAATGTCGCCACCACGCAGGGTGCCTTCCAGGAAGCCTCGCTGACTCGCGACGTGCATGGCATCGAGGCCGCACAGCAGGCCGCTCAGCAGGCGCTGGCCATGCTGGCCTCGCCCGGAAACCTGGAGGCGCGAGCCCGCGCCATGGGCATGGTGCCGGCTGCCTCCCCGGTGTTCCTGCGGCTCGCGGATGGCAAGGTCCTGGGCAAGCCGGAGGCCGCGCAGGCGCAGCCCGAGCCCAGTTCGGTGGCCCTGCTCATGCCCACGACGCAGGCCCTGGGGCCGGAGCTGCAGATGGCACCAGCCGCCGTCAAGGCCCGCGTGATCCCCCCCACCAGTGACGCCGCCGTCGAACTCCCGGCACAGCAGGCGCCGTGAGCCGGCTGCAAGCCCGACGACTGCGCCAACTTCGGGCCGTCGCCGTGATCGTCTTCTGCGGCTTCTTCGCCAAGCTCTTCCTGATGCAGGTGGTTCAGGGGTCCGAGGTGGCGGCGCAGGTCATCAAGGCCAGCACGGTCACCAGCGTCCTTGCAGCACCTCGCGGTGAGATCCAGGACGTCAACGGCCTGCCCCTGGCGGTGACTTCCGATTCCTACAACATCACCGCGGACCAGACGCTCATCAAGAATCCCCAGGCCACAGCACAGGTTCTTGCTCCCGTGCTGGGTGCGGACATCACCGCGCTCGCCCAGCACCTGACGGGCACGCGCCGTTTCACCTACATCGCCAAGGACGTGTCCCCCCAGGACCTCAAGCGGGTCGAGGCGCTCAACCTGGCCGGCATCTTCTCCGAGCCCTCCACCCGTCGTGTCTATCCGCAGGGCGAATTGGCGGCCAATGTCATCGGCTTCGTGAACGCACAGGGCAGCGGTGCGGGAGGCATCGAGAGCACCTTCAACAGCGAACTCGCCGGCAAGCCGGGCAGTGTCGAATACGTGCAGGCCGGTGGACAGCGATTGATCCCCACGGGCGACCAGACCATCGTGGATCCGGTGCCGGGAACAACCATCCGCCTCACCATCGACCGCGACGTGCAATGGGTCGCACAGCGGGCCATCGCCGATCGGGTGGCGTACGCCAAAGCGGCGTCGGGCACGGTCATCGTTCTCGACACCACAAACGGGCACATCGTGGCCATGGCCACAGCACCCACTTTCAACCCCAACTTCATCCGCAATGCCGATGTGGCGAACCTCGGCAATCGGGCCGTGAGTGACGCCTACGAACCGGGCTCCACGGCCAAGGTGATGACCATGTCCGCCCTCATCGAGGAGGGGCTGGCCAAGCCGACCGACCGCTTCACGGTTCCTGGCGCACTGCGCTGGAAGCACATCCAGACCTTCCATGACGATTTTCCGCACGGCGTCGAGAAGCTCACGCTAACCGGCATCCTTGCCATCTCCAGCAACATCGGGACCATCAAGGCGGCCATGCGCATGCCGGAGTCCACCTACTTCAGCTACCTCCAGCGCTTCGGCATCGGGACGAGCACCGGCTCGGGACTGGCGGGCGAGGGCTCCGGCATCCTGCCGCCGATGTCCGCCTGGTCCGGGACCACCTACCCGACGATGGTGTTCGGGCAGGGCCTGTCCGTCACCGCACTGCAGGTCTCATCGGTTTTCGCGACGATCGCCAACGACGGTGTGCGCATCGCGCCCACCATCGTCGCCGGCACGGTGGATCCGCTGGGCAGGTTCACACCTTCGGCTCCCGGCAAGTCGGTGCGCGTCCTCTCCGCGACCACGGCGCAGACGGTGCGCGCCATGATGGAGACGGTGGTGAGCAACGAGGGAACGGCACCGGGTGCCGCCATTCCCGGCTACAGCGTGGCCGGCAAGACGGGCACCGCCCAGCGCTATGACAGCACCTGCAATTGCTACCGTGGGTACGTGTCGTCGTTCATTGGTATCGCCCCGGCGGACCACCCGCGTTTTGTGGTGGCGGTGGCCCTGACCGACCCGCACAACGGCCATTTCGGCAGCGTGCTGGGCGGCCCCGTCTTCAAGGAAGTCATGACCTACGTGCTGCAGAAGGCGCGCATCGCCCCCAGCGGCAGCGTCGCGCCCAAGCTGCCGACGACCTGGAAGTGACGGATGCCCGAACTCCGACCGGAACCGGTGCGCGTGCCGCTGGCCGATGTCTGCAGGACCCTCGGAGTACCTGAGCAGTCGGGAGTCGTCAGCGGTCTTGCCCTGGACACCAGCTGCGTCATGGCAGGGGACCTGTTCGCAGCGCTGCCGGGCGCCAGGACGCACGGCGCGCGCTACGCGCAACAGGCCGTGGCACTGGGTGCCACCGCCATCCTCACCGATGCTGCGGGAGCGGCCCTGCTAGACCGGGTGACGGTGCCCGTGCTGGTGGTCGCGGAGCCCCGGGCCCAGCTGGGCGCACTCGCACTGCGCATCTACGCGGCTGCCCGTCCCCGCCTAGTGGGCGTCACGGGCACCAATGGCAAGACCACGACCACCTACTGCATCGCGGCAGCGGCCGAGGCAGCCGGACTGCCGACCGCAGTGGTGGGGACGCTTGGTGTGCACTTCCGCGAGCTGCACCACTATTCCGGCCGCACCACCCCCGAGGCGCCGACGCTGCATGCTGCACTGGCGGCCATGGCGGAGGCGGGCGCCGAGTGGGGCGCCATGGAGGTCTCATCGCACGCGTTGTCACTGCATCGGGTCGACGGCCTGAGCTTCGCGGTGTCGGCATTCCTCGGCCTCAGCCAGGACCACCTGGATTTCCACGGCAGCATGGAGCAGTACTTCCTGGCCAAGTCGCGCCTCTTCGAAGCGGATCGCTCGCAGCGCGCCGTCGTCAACGTCGACGACGACTGGGGTCGACGCCTGGTGCAGGGCATCTCGATTCCCTTTGCCACCTACGGGCTTTCCCCCCATGCGGATTGGACCGCTCGCGACGTCACCATTGACGGGCAGGGCAGCACCCACTTCACCGCTGTAGGACCGCAGGGAGGAGTTCCCGTCATCATGCCGCTACCCGGATCGTTCAATGTTGCCAATGCCTTGGCGGCACTCGCTGCGGTTGACGCCATGAACGGCGACATCATGGTCGCGGCCAGGGGACTGCGCGATGTGCGCGTGCCGGGCCGCTTCGAACGCATCGAGAACCTGCGCGGCATCGCCGCCTATGTCGACTACGCACACACACCAGATGCCGTGACCCGCGTGCTGGAGGTGGCCCGCGCCGCCACTTCCGGCCGGCTCATCGCGGTGCTGGGATGCGGGGGCGATCGGGATCAGGCCAAGCGCCCGCTCATGGGCCGCGCCGCCGCTGCCCTCGCGGATCTCACCATCATCACCGACGACAATCCGCGCAGCGAGGATCCCGCGGAGATCCGGCGGCAGGTGCGCGCGGAGCTCACCGGCGATCCCTGGGTGTGGGAGATCGGCGACCGTGCCACTGCCATTGGCGCGGCGGTGGCCGAGGCCCGCGCGGGAGACTGTGTCATGCTGCTGGGGAAGGGGCATGAAGCGGGCCAGGAAATCGCTGGCGTCGTGTATCCCTTCGACGACCGAGTGGAACTGAGTCGCAGGTTGGGTGGAGAGGCATGACATGGACTGCCGCTGAGGTCGCATCGATCGTCAATGGTGACCTCTTCGCTGATGCCGACCGGGTTGTCACCGCTGTGTGCACCGATTCACGCCAGGTGCATGCAGGGGACCTCTTCGTCGCCATCGTGGGCGAGCAGTTCGATGGCGCCGAGTTCGCGCGTGAGGCGGTGGCTGCTGGCGCGGCGCTGGTGCTCGCACAGCGGCGACTGGAAGAGCCGTGCATCGTCGTGCCGGATGCTGTGCACGCCCTGGGCCAGCTGGCCCGTGCCCATCTGCGGACCCTGACCGGCGTCACGGTGATCGCCATCACCGGTTCCTCAGGCAAGACGAGCACCAAGGACCTGGTGGCGCAGGTGCTGGAAGGTGCCGGCCGCACCGTCGCACCAGTCGGCTCCTTCAACAACGAGATCGGGCTGCCGCGAACCGTGCTGCAGGCCGATGCCTCGACGCGCTTCCTGGTGCTGGAGATGGGGATGCGTGGTGGCGGGCAGATCGCCAAGCTGTGCCGTATCGCGCCGCCGGATATCTCCGTGGTCTTGAACGTGGGCACCGCGCACGCAGGCGTCATCGGCTCGCGTGACGACACGGCTCGGGGCAAGGGTGAAATCATCAGTGCTCTGCACGCCGACGGTACTGCGATCATCAATCATGACGACGGCTTCGCCGCCTACTTCCGTTCTCTCGCACCCGGTGCCACGCTGGAATTCGGGTATGACGGGGCTTTCGTGCACGCGAGTGACATCGTGCTCGACGATCTCGCGCGCGCCTCCTTCATGCTCCACATCGGTGACGCCAGCGTGCCGGTGCACCTGCAGTTGCTCGGCGAACACCACGTGGCGAACGCCTTGGCTGCCGCGGCCATAGCCCACCTGTGCGGCCTCGACACAGCGGCTATCGGCGCGGCCCTGAGCGCGGCCGACACCCGCAGCCACGGGCGCATGGAGCGCGTCGAACTGCCGAACGGCGTCACGCTCATCAACGATGCGTACAACGCCAACCCCGAATCCATGCGCAGCGCCCTGCGGGCGTTGGCCATGATCGGCCGTAATCGCCGCACCTGGGCGGTGCTGGGGGAGATGCGCGAACTCGGGGAGTCCTCGATGCTGGAGCACGACGCCATCGGTCGGCTCGCCGTCCGCCTCGACATTTCCCACCTGGTGGCCATCGGTCGGGCGGGCAAGATCATGCACATCGCTGCCACCAATGAGGGCTCATGGGGCGACGAAGCGGCGCATGTGGACGATGTGGAGGCGGCCGTGAAGTTCGTCACCGAGCGATGGCTGCCGGGGGATGTCGTCCTGGTGAAGGCCTCACAGTCCATCCACCTCGAACGCGTGGCGGAGGCGCTGCGGGTTGCGGGATCACGGGAGGATTAGCCCGTGCGCCTAGTCATCATTGCCGGTTCCATTGCCATGTTGCTGGCGCTCCTCGGCACGCCCATCCTCATCCGCCTGCTGCAGCGTCGTGGGTACGCGCAGGCCATTCGCGAATCACATGACGGCATCAACTACCCGGAGCATTCCGGCAAGAAGGGCACTCCCTCCATGGGTGGACTGGCCATCCTGCTGGCCGTGGTCGGCGGCTACACGGCCGCACACCTCGTCACCTGGACGCCTCCCACGCCGTCCGCGCTGGTGGCTTTCTTCCTGGTGTTCGCGTTGGGCGCTGTTGGTGTTGCGGACGACTACCTGAAGATCTTCAAGCAGCGCGCGACGGGGGTGCGCGCCCGCACCAAGCTCATCGGCCAGGCGGCGGCTGCCATCATCTTCGCCCTGCTGGTGCTGCGATTCCCCGACGACGAGCACGTCACCCCGGCCACACAGGCCATCTCCTTCATCCGCGACACCGGCCTGGTTCTGCCACTGCTGCTCTTCCTGCTGTGGATATGGTTCCTGATCACCGCCACCACCAACGGCGTCAATCTCACCGATGGCCTCGACGGCTTGGTGAGTGGTGCTGCTTCCATGACCTTTGCCGGGTACACCATCATGTCGGTGTGGCAGTTCGGGCAGCGCTGCTCGGAACACCTGGCTCCCAACTGCTACGTGGTCCGGGACCCCTTCGATGTAGGGGTTTTCGCCGCTGCCTTCGCGGGTGCCTGCTTCGGTTTCCTGTGGTGGAACACCTCACCTGCTCGCATCTTCATGGGCGACACCGGTTCGCTGGCTATAGGAGGCGGGATTGCCGCGCTGGCCATCCTCACCCGCACACAGCTGCTACTGCCACTGATGGCGGGCCTCTTCGTGCTCATCACGCTGTCTGTGATAGCCCAGGTGACCTCGTTCAAGCTCACTGGCAGGCGTGTCCTGCGCATGGCGCCCCTGCACCACCACTTCGAGTTGCTGGGCTGGCAGGAAGTCACCATCGTGGTGCGTTTCTGGCTCATACAGGGTGGGGCAGTGGCTCTGGGCATGGCCCTCTTCTACGCGGAATGGGTAGGCAAGTGAGGGATCCTGATGTCCTCGGGCGGGCGTCCGACTGGTCGCCGTTCCGTTTCGGTGTGCTGGGCCTGGGGGTAGCGGGCTTCGCCTGCGCCGATTCGCTTTCCCAGGTCGGGGCACAGGTGGCCGCGGTGGATGCCAGCGATGCGGACGCCATCCGCGACAGGGCCACGCTCCTGGAACTGCTGGACGTCGATGTACGGCTGGGAGACGGTGCGCAGCTGCCGGATGACCTCGACGTGCTGGTCGTCTCGCCGGGCCTGCGGCCTTCGCACCCGGTCATCGTTGCGGCGCGTGAGCGCGGGATCACGGTGTGGGGCGAGTTGGAACTGGCCTGGCGGTTGCGCGACCCGGAGCGCCCGGCGCCCTGGCTCGTGGTCACCGGTACCAACGGCAAGACCACCACCACGCTCATGCTGGAATCCATGCTGCGCTCAGACGGGCTCCATGCCGCCGCTGCGGGCAATATCGGGCACTCCTTGGTGCAGACCGTCATGGACCCCGACGGTCCTGAGGTCATCGCAGTGGAGGTGGGTGCACCGCAGATGCCGTTCGTGTACTCCATGAGTCCGCTAGCCACGGCCTGCCTCAATCTGGCTGAGGATCATGTGGACCATTTCGGATCCTTCGCCGCCTACTCACAGATGAAGGCCAAGGCCTACCAACGTACGCAGCTGGCAGCCATCTACAACGTGCAGGACAGTGCCACCGAGCACTTGGTCGAAGCGGCCGACGTGATCGAGGGCTGTAGGGCCATCGGCTTCACCCTGGGCTCGCCCGGGCTCTCAATGGTGGGTGTGGTGGAGGACGTGCTCGTCGATCGCGCATTCATCGACAACCGGTCCTCTCACGCGCAGGAACTCGCCACCTTCGCAGACATCAATCCCTTCGCCCAGCACAACGTGGCGAATGCCCTGGCCGCTGCCGCATTGGCTCGTGCGTACGGCGTGGCGCCGATCGCAGTGCGTGACGGCCTGCGCAATTTCCAACCTGCCGGGCATCGCATCGCCGATGCAGGGGAGGTGAACGGTGTGCGGTTCATCGACGATTCCAAGGCCACCAACACGCACGCCGCTGCCACCTCCATCGGCGCCTACGAACATGTGGTGTGGATCGCCGGCGGCCAGGCCAAGGGCCAGTCCTTCGACGACCTGGTAACCCGCATGCACTCGCGTATGCGGGCTGTGGTGCTGCTGGGCGAGGATCGCCACATCATCCGTGAGGCCCTGGAACGGCTGGCCCCCGCTGTTCCGCTGGTCGAGATCGCTGACACCAGCCCCGAAGCCCTGGACCAGGTCGTACGCGAAGCCGTGCGCTTCGCGCAACCGGGTGATGTCGTCCTGCTGGCGCCCGGCTGCGCATCCTGGGACATGTTCCGCAACTACGGCCACCGCGGCGATCGCTTCGTCGAGGCAGTGCGCCGGATCGGTGGTTGAGATGCCGCGTGGGCTCCGCAGCCTGACCACGCCCGTGAAGCAGGCCTGGGTTCAGCCCGGCAATGAGCCGCGCGTGATCCGCGGCATCACCTACCTGCTGCTCGCCTTCGGGTTGGCCGCTGTCTTCTCCGCCTCGACGGTGCAGTCGCTCAACACCTACGGCAACGCCTGGACTATCTTCCTCAAGCAGCTCATCTTCGCCGTGCTGGGCGTGTTCCTCATGCGCGTAGCGGACCGGGTGCCGTTGCTCACACTGCGACGGCTGGCGCCGGCGTCGGTTGCAGTGGTGCTCGTGCTGCTCATGGCGGTACTGGTCATCGGGGCCACCATCAACGGACAGAAGAACTGGATCCCGCTGGGCCCCGTCACCATGCAGCCGTCGGAATTCGCCAAGCTGGCCTTCGTAATCTTCGCTGCTGAGCGTGCAGCCACGCTGTCCCAACGCACCCGCGATCCCCTACGTATCGGCGCGCCCATCCTCATGGTCGCCTGCCTCATGATGGCCCTGGTGGTGCTGGAGAAGGATATGGGCAACGTGCTCGTCATGGCGGGCATCCTGCTCGCCATCCTCTTCACCATCGGCTATCCCGCTCGTCGACTCGGTGCGCTCGCGCTTGGTGGTCTGGTCATCGTCGCGCTGGCACTGAAGTTCGGGTCGCAGTACCGGCTGGCTCGCATCCTCAACTGGCTCAATCCCTATGCCGACCCACAGGGCCTGGGCTGGCAGTGGATCCACGGCAACTACGCCATGGCAGTCGGTGGCTTCCTGGGCCAGGGCCCGGGAGCCAGCAAGGAGAAGTGGGGCGCCCTCCCCGAGGCGCACACCGACTTCATCCTGGCGGTCATAGGCGAGGAGTACGGCTTCGTGGGCACCTGCATCACCATCGGACTGCTGCTCGCCGTGCTAATCCTGCTCATTCGCGTGGCGCTGCGTCTGGGTGACGATCCCTTCCGCCAGGTGATCATGGTCGGCGTCGCCGCCTGGCTCTTCATGCAGAGCGCGTTCAACATCGGTGCCGTGGTGGGCCTCCTCCCCATCGTGGGTGTCACGCTGCCGCTGGTGTCCTACGGCGGGTCCTCGTTGCTGCCCCTGCTGGTGGCGCTGGGTATTGTCATCCGATGTCTGCGCGAACCGCAGCAAGGTGAGGTGCGCGCATGAAGGTAGCCCTGGCGGGTGGTGGTACGGCCGGTCACATAGAGCCGGCAATGAATGTCGCAGATGCCCTGGTGGCTCGTGGCGTGGACGTGGTGGCCATCGGCACCGAGCGTGGTCTTGAGCAGAAACTGGTGCCGGAGCGCGGTTATCGCCTGCGCGACATTCCGCCTATCCCCATGCCCCGCTCGCTGTCGGTGGACCTGCTCACGCTGCCCTACCGGGTCCTGGGTTCGGTGCGGCAGGCGTCGGCCATCCTCCTGCAGGAGCGGGCAGATGTGGTAGTGGGCTTCGGGGGGTACGTGTCACTCTCGGCCTACTTGGGGGCTCGCCGCATCGGCGTCCCTGTCGTCGTGCATGAGGCCAATGCGCGACCGGGTTTGGCCAACCGCATCGGGGCGCTCTTGGCGGCGGCGGTCTTCGACACCGTGCCCGGTTCCCTGCGCGGTGCCCGCACGGTGGGCATCCCCGTGCGCGGGAACCTGCGTAATCTGGACAAGGCGGCGCTGCGTCCTGACGCCCTCAGCTACTTCGGGCTCAGTGCCGATCGTCCGACGCTGCTGGTCTTCGGAGGCTCACAGGGAGCACGGCGACTCAACGACATGGTGGTCGCCTTCGCGGCCGACCTGATTGCCGAGGGTTGGCAGGTGCTGCATGCGGTGGGCATCAAGAATGAGGATCAGCGCGTCCTCGATCTGCCGCATTACGTCTGCCTGCCGTATATCGACCGCATGGACCTCGCCTATGCCATCGCCGATGCCGCTGTCACCCGGGCGGGGGCCCTGACGGTGGCAGAGCTGGGCGTGGTCGGATTGCCGGCCATCTACGTGCCGCTGCCCATTGGCAATGGCGAGCAGCGCCTGAACGCGGCCGCCATGGTGGCCGCGGGCGGGGGCATGGTCATCGACGATGCCACCTGTACGCCTGAAAGACTCATAGAGGTCTTCCAGCCGTGGCGCGACGCCGATGCTCGCGCTCGGGCGTCAGCCGCAGCTCGCCAGGCGGGTTCCGGGGATGCAGCGGCGACGATTGCCGACACCATCATGAGCCTCGGGACATCACGGTGAA
>JAKAIC010000074.1 GCA_021814565.1 Actinomycetes bacterium
CCGCCAGCATCTGCTGCTCACCACCGGACATGGTGCCTGCCTTCTGCTGCAGGCGCTCACGCAGGCGGGGGAACAGGCCCAGCACGTTTTCGCGGTCGGCCTCGATGCTTGCGGCGTCGTCGCGCAAGAAGGCGCCCAGCGAGAGGTTCTCGTCCACCGTCATGCCCTGGAAGATGCGTCGGCCCTCGGGCGATTGACAGATGCCCTTGGCCACCGTCTCGTGTCCCTCCAGGTGGTCGATGCGCTCCCCCAGGAAGGACACGGTCCCGGTCTTCGGCTTGAGCAGGCCGGAGATGGTCCGCAAAGTGGTGGACTTCCCCGCGCCGTTGCTGCCGATGAGGGTGACGATCTCGCCCTCATGCACATCGATGGTGAGGTTCTTCACGGCCACGATGTTGCCGTAGGCGACGGTGAGATCCCTGACTTCGAGCATTGCGGACATCAGTGACCACCCTCCACACCGGACTTGCCGAGATAGGCCTCGATAACGCGCGGATTGGTCTTGATCTCGTCTGGGCTGCCCTCGGCGATCTTCTGACCCTGATCGAGTACCGTCACTCTCTCCGACACCTTCATGACAACGCTCATGTCGTGCTCGATGAGCAGGATCGACACCTTCTGGTCCTCACGGACCTTGCGCACGAAATCCACGAAACGCGCCGACTCCTGCGGATTCATGCCAGCGGTCGGTTCGTCCAGGAGCAGCACACTGGGTTTCAGCGCGAGTGCACGCGCCACTTCGAGACGTCGCTGGTCGCCGTAGGGCAGGTTACGTGCGTAGTCCGACGCGTACTTGCCGATTCCCACGTAATCCAACAGCTCGCGGGCGCGCTCGTGCGCTTCCCGCTCTTCACGCCGTTGGTGCGGTGTCTTGATGAGCGTGGAGATGATGCCCGATCGCATATGCGAGTGCATGGCCACCATGACGTTCTCCTCCGCCGTCATCAGACCGAAGAGTCGGATGTTCTGAAAGGTACGTGCCAGGCCATTGCGGGCGATGATGTGCGGCGACTTGCCGGTGATCACCTGGTTGTTCAGGCGCACGGAACCGGAAGTGGGTTTGTACAGGCCCGTCAGCACGTTGAAGAAGGTGGTCTTCCCCGCGCCGTTGGGACCGATCAGGCTCACAATGCCGCCTTCGGGTACATCGAAGGAGACGTCGTTGACGGCGACCAGGCCACCGAACTGAACGGTGATGTTGTGCGCCTCGAGTGCGTTGGCCATCAGTGCACTTCCTCGTTGTCGTCTTCGTGCTCGTGCATGACCAGGCGCACGCGCGCTTCGGGGATGAACCCTTCTCGCCGGAACATCATCATCAGGATCAACAGCGACCCGAAGATCAGGAAGTTGAACGAGGGGAAGTCGATGTTGGTGTTGAAGGCGCCGTTCACGGTGTTGCCGAACTGCTGCAAGCCGATGCCGTTGATCCAGGAGAGCACGATCGCGCCCACCATCACGCCCCAGACGTTGCCCATGCCGCCGAGCACAACCATGGCCAGGATGAGGATGGAAATCGAGAAATTGAAGCGTTCGGCGAAGATGCCGTTGATGTGGGTTGCGAAGACCACGCCACCCAGCCCGCCCGAGAATGCGCCGACTGCATAGGCAGCCAGCTTGGTGCGCATGAGCGGCACGCCCATCATGCTGGCTGCCAATTCATCTTCACGAATGGCCAGCCAGGCCCGGCCCAGACGACCCTGGCGGAGACGCAACGACACCATCACCATGCCCGCGCAGATCACGGCGTAGATGACGAACTTGTAGTCGAGATCGAAGGGGCCGAGATTGCGGAAGCCGAAGAAGCGAATGGGATCGATGGGCGTGATGCCCTGGTTGCCGTTGGAGAGGTTGAAGCCGTTGATGTCCTGGCCGTTGATGAACACCTGGGGGATGATCTCGCCGAAGCCCAAGGTGACGAGTGCCAGGTAGTCGCTCTTGAGGCGCAGCGTCGGCGCACCGATGATGATGCCCCAGATGGCACAGAAACCTCCGGCAGCGAGCAGCACCCACCAGAAGGTGACGTGGATGCCCATCTCCAGGCCCGGGGCCGGATTGCCGAAGATGTTGATCTTGAAATTCCCGAGGAACGACGACATCAGCCAACCGGCGACATAGCCGCCGATGGCCCAGAAGGCCACGAAGCCCAGGTCAAGCAGGCCGGCGTAGCCGACGACGACGTTGAGGCCCAGGGCCATGATGATGTAAACGATCATCTCGTTGGTGTTGGCGTTGGAGAACCATCCCTGCACGAAATCGTGCAGCCACGAGGGACCGTTGGGAACGATCCAGTGGTACAGCACGAACAGGAACACTGCCACCGCTGTGAAGCCGATCGCCCAACGACGGTTGCTGCGATCTTCGATTGCCTTGTGGCCCGTCATGTCACACCTTCTCCGTGACGTTCTTGCCGAGTAAGCCGGCCGGTCGGAACACCATCAGCAGGATGAGGATGGTGAAGACCACTGACTGTGACCACTGCTGGCCAAGGCCATAGGAGAGGCCGTCGTTCAGGCCCTGGATGAGGCCGATAAGCAGTCCGCCCAGCACAGCGCCGGCCAGGTTGCCGATGCCGCCGAGCACGGCGGAGGTGAAGGCGATGAGGCCCAGTTGATAGCCGAGGTTGTAGGCAGTGCTTCCCACCACCTGTTGGTACATGAGGCCCGCGGCACCGGCCAGTGCACCACCGATGCCGAAGGTGAAGGCGATGGTGCGATCGACGTTGATGCCCATGAGTCGTGCCGCATCCTGGTCCTGTGCAGTGGCCCGCATGGCCCGGCCCTGCTTGGTCTTGGTCACCAGCCAGGTCAGGATGAGCAGCATGGGGATGGTGACGGCGAAGATGATGACCGTCTTCACATCGATGACCACGCCATTGATGTTGAACTGCGTGTTGGGCAGCACGGTCTGCCACTGGCGCTGACCGGAACCGTTCCAGTGCAGGCCCACGAACTGCAGCACGAAGGAGACACCGACGGCGGTGATGAGCGGCGCCAACTTCGGTGCCCGACGCAGCCGGCGGTAGGCAAAACGCTCGATTCCGATGTTCAGTCCGCCGCAGAAGGCCATGGAAACGATCATGGCCACTGCGAAGGCGCCGTACCCAGCCAGGCTGGGTGCCTTCTGTCCGAACACGGTGGTGATGATGAACGCCGACATCATGGTGCCGAGCATGAAGAGATCGCCGTGCGCGAAGTTGATGAGCTGGATGATGCCGTACACCATGGTGTAGCCGAGGGCGATCAGTGCATACAAGGCACCGTTCTTCAGCCCGTCAATGGCCACCGTGAAGAACTGCGCCGGGTCATGGAAGAGGTTGACACCCAGCCAGAAGGCGAGTCCCAGAAGGATGAGGCCGCCACTGATCTTGTAGGTGAGGTCTTTGGGGTCGAGGCGGGGCGCTCGAGGCGCCGCCGTCGACATTGGCGTTGCTACGTCCGCTGGCATGCATACATCCTGCTGGAAGAGTAGGGATGGTCGGTTGGTGGAGGAGTGCGGGGGGGCGAGGCCCGAGCTGATCGGACCCCGCCCCCCCATTGCTCTCGCTGCCGCTACTGGACAGTCCAGGGCTTGAGCGTGACTTCCTTGTTGTTGCTGACGGTGAGGATAGTCATGTCGTGCGCAGTGGTGTCACCCGTTGCCGGATCCAGGTGAATCTCCTTGCCCAGCATGGAGATATCAGCGGGAACCGTTACTCCGCTGCCGCCGAGGACTGCACTGGTGAGGCCAGCACGCGTTCCGTCGGAAGCCTCGATACCCGCGAGGATGACCTGCAGAGCAGCAACCGCGTAGATGGAGTACGAGTTCTGCAGCGAGTGGCCGTACTTCTTCTGGAAGGCATCATTGAACGAGGCGGGCTTGCCACCACGCTTGATGAGCGAATCCGCAGCCAGACCGGAGAAGGTCATGTACGCACCCTGAGCTTCAGGCAGGTTGTCGAACTCCGAGTAACCGACGAAGCCATCAGGCACGATCAGCTTCACCTGCTGGTTGTCGCCGAGAACGCCGACCTTGTCCTTGACGATCTGGCCGCCGTTCATGTCGTAGGTTGCGCCGACGTAGATGCAGTCCACGCCGCCGATGCCCTTGATCTTGTTGAACAGCGCTGAGTAGTTCGGCTGCTTCGGGTCGTAGGCTTCCATGCCCGCGACCGTGATGCCCTGACCGGGAGCGGCGTCGGCGAAGGCCTTGGCCACACCCATGCCGTACGTCGAGTTGTCATCGAGCACGTAGCACTTCTTGACCTTGAGGTCCTGGGCCGCGAACTGCGCGCCGCCGGCACCCTGGAAGTCGTCAGTCGCGATCACGCGACCGTAGTTGCGCTTGCCGGTCGGGTAGTACTTCTGCGGTTCACCCGGGTCCCAGGCCTTGGTCAGGCCGGGGTTGGTGTTGGCGTTGGAAACCATGAGCATGGGACCGTTGGGGTCCTGGTTCAGGATGGGGACGATGATCTTGGCGCAGCCGGAGTTGAAGGTGCCCATGACCGCGATCTCCGCCGCGTTGGCGACATGGTCCTGTGCGTTCTTGGCGCACTGCGCGTCATCCCAGGAGCCCTTGGCTGCGGTGGAATCGTCGTAGGCCTTGAAGTTCAGGGAGTAGACGGTGCCGTCCTTGGCTGTGACCTTGTTCCCGATCTGATCGAGGTAGAGCTGCATCGCGTTGTTGGCTTCGGTGTTCTGATCCTTGTTCGTGCCCTGCAGCGGCAGGTCGGACGAGATCGTGAGCGACTTGCCGCCGCCACCTGAGGAGCCTCCGCACGCTGCAAGGAGCAGACCAGCCGTCGCGGCAAGTGCTGCGCCCTTGAGGGTTTTGTTCATGCTGTCCCTTTCGGTTACACAGGCCGACCGCAGGCGCTGATCGGCGTTGCGCTGCGAATACTCCTGTTCGCGACGCCCCCCGACCACGGGCAAACGATTACAAGGCTGTTACAAGCCATAATGCGCGCCGAAGGGCCGGTAAGCGGCGCCTAATCTGCGGTGGACGACAGAACCTGTTCTGCGATTGCGCGCATGGAGCTGCGTCGGTCCATGGCCGCCTTCTGCAGCCATCGGAAGGCTGCACTCTCGTCGATGCCCAAGCGCTGCTGCAAGGCCGACTTGGCGCGCTCGATGAGCTTGCGCGTGGCCAGCCGATCCTCGAGCGTGGCCACTTCCGTCCGCAATGATTGCGTGCGCTCGAAGCCCGCCCGGGCCACGGCAATGGCAGGCATGAGCGCCACCGGGTCAAGCGGTTTCACCAGGTAGCCCATGGCACCGGCGTTTGCAGCTCGCTGCACCAAGGACTGCTGCGAGAAGGCCGTCACCATGACCACCGCACACAGCGCTTCTTCCCGCACCTGACGAGCCACCTCCAATCCGTCCACCACGGGCATCTGGATATCCAGCAGCGCCACGTCGGGCAGGAGTCCCCGGATGAGTGCGAGCGCGGTCTCGCCATCGCCAGCCTCTCCCACCACCGTGGCTCCTGATTCGCGGAGCATCTCCACCAGGTCCATACGAATGATGGATTCGTCTTCTGCGACGACGATGCGAAGGCCTGTCTCCATGTCCGGGATCGTAGGCGTCCCCACTAGACTCCCGCATGCACCGGCCCTTGTGGCGGAATTGGCAGACGCGGCGGACTCAAAATCCGTTGTCGCAAGACGTGTGGGTTCGAGTCCCACCGAGGGCACCGTCGGTCCCGGGGCATCATGTCCGATGCCCCGGGGATCAGTGCTCGCCTAGGCGCCTCGACAGCAGCTCGGCGCTGCGCGTCACCTGTGCCACCAGCGCGGCGCGTGTGCCGGTCGTCGTGGAGGCTGCGGTGAAAGTGAGACCGACCGCTGCGATCGGGCGATGCACATGGTTCCGTACGGCGGCCGCCACGGATGCAAAGCCCTCGCTGATGAAGCCGTCCTCCGCACTCCAGCCACGCTGACGCTCGACCATCAGCAGCGCACGTAACGACCGCCAATCGTGCGGCCCCAGCCCGGTGCGATCCACGAAAGCCCGGCGGGTCGAGAAGTTGGCCCGCACCTGTTCGTCGGGCAGGGCAGCGAGGATGGCGCGTCCGGAGGCCGTGAGAGCGGCCGGCAGACGCACCCCCACCTCGGTCACGATGGGCAGACGCTTGCCCTCGACCTTCGCCACATACAGCAATTCGGAACCATGGAGCACGCCGAGGTGGGCCACCACCCGCGTCTCCCCCACCGAACGCACCAGGCGCTGCAGCAGTGGACGGGCCAGGCTGACAAGGGGATCATGCCGGGAGAAGGCGGCGCCCACCTCGAAGGCGGCCACGCCCAGCCCCCATCGTCCTTCCTCGGGCAGGTGCACTACGAAGCCGCTCTCGCGCATGGCTTCGAGCAGGTGGTAAGTACTCGATCGCGGCAGCGCTAGCTGCCGGGCCAGGCTGGCCGCCGTCAGTGGCCCGGGCGCCGCGGCAAGCAGTTTGAGCGCCTCAAGCGCACGAGTGGCGGCGGGTACCTGCGACATCTGAATCTCGTATCTGAGACAGGGGACTGACGCAGGCTATTGCCGTGGGCACCCTCGCACAACTGTGATTGGTGTCATGGAACCCACCGTTCTCCACTCGCCACGCGGCACCACCCTCAACACGCTGGGCTGGCCCCAGGAGGCTGCCTACCGCATGCTGCAGAACAACCTCGATCCTGCTGTGGCCGAGCATCCCGAGCGTCTGGTCGTCTATGGCGGCACCGGCAAAGCAGCCCGCAACTGGGCCAGCCTGGGCGCCATCATGCGCACCCTGCAGACGCTGCGCAATGACGAGACCCTGCTCGTCCAGTCAGGCAAACCAGTGGGGGTCATGCGGACCCACGAATGGGCGCCGCGCGTGCTGCTGGCCAACTCCAACCTGGTGGGCGACTGGGCCAACTGGCCCGAGTTCCGTCGGCTGGAGGCCCTGGGCCTCATCATGTACGGCCAGATGACCGCCGGTTCCTGGATCTACATCGGCACCCAGGGCATTCTGCAGGGGACCTACGAGACCTTCGCGGCTGTCGCCAAGCAGCATTTCAAGGGCTCACTGTCCGGCACCCTCACGGTGACAGCGGGTTGCGGTGGTATGGGCGGTGCGCAGCCCTTGGCTGTGACCATGAACGAGGGAACCTGCCTCATCATCGATGTCGATGAGAGCCGCCTGCGCCTGCGCCTGGGCACCCGCTACCTCGATGAGATCGCCGACAACCTCGATGACGCGATCGCACGGGTGGAGCGATACAAGACCGCACACATGGCACTTTCCGTCGGGATCGTGGGCAATGCAGCGACCATCCTGCCCGAGCTGCTGCGCCGCGGCGTCTCGGTCGACATCGTCACCGACCAGACCTCGGCGCACGATCCGCTCTTCTACTGCCCGGAGGGCGTCGAGTGTGCCGAGATGGCCGATGCTGCGGCCCGTGATGCCGTTGCCTTCACCGAGCGAGCCCAGGCAGCCATGGCCAAGCACGTGCAGGCCATGGTCGGGTTCCAGGACGCGGGAGCGATCGTCTTCGACTACGGCAATTCAATCCGCGACGAGGCGCGCAAGGGCGGCTACCAACGATCGTTCGACTTCCCGGGCTTCGTCCCCGCTTACATTCGCCCGCTCTTCTGCGAGGGCAAGGGCCCCTTCCGTTGGGTGGCACTGAGCGGCGACCCCAAGGACATCTACCGCACCGATCAGGCCGTGCTTGACCTGTTCCCCGAGAACGACCACCTGCGCCGCTGGATCGCGCTGGCGCAGAAGCGCGTGGAGTTCCAGGGGCTTCCGGCGCGCATCTGCTGGCTGGGCTACGGCGAGCGGGACAGGGCCGGTCTGGCCTTCAACGAACTGGTACGGAAAGGCGAGGTTTCGGCACCGATCGTCATCGGTCGCGATCACCTGGACTGCGGTTCAGTGGCCTCGCCCTACCGGGAGACGGAGGGCATGCTCGACGGCTCCGATGCGATTGCCGACTGGCCCCTGCTCAATGCCATGGTCAACGTCGCCAGCGGGGCGTCCTGGGTGTCCATCCACCATGGTGGTGGCGTCGGCATCGGCCGCTCCATCCATGCCGGCCAGGTGTCCGTGGCCGATGGCACGGCGCTCGCCGCACAGAAACTCGAACGCGTCCTCACCAATGACCCCGGCATGGGTGTCATTCGCCATGTCGATGCCGGCTATGCGGACGCGGTAGCGGTCGCCAGGCACCTCGGCGTCGCCGTCCCGATGATGGACTGACCGTGTTCGTCATCCGCAACATAGGCGAGTTGGTAACCAATGACCCCGACCTCGGCGAGGGTCCTTTGGGCATCATCCGCAATGCGGCCATTGCCTTCGACAGCATCGTGCAATGGGTGGGCGACAACGCTGATGCACCGGGAGATTGCGAAGCCTTCGACGCCAAAGGTCGTGCCGTGCTGCCCGGCTTCGTCGACAGCCACGCGCACCTGGTGTTCGCTGGTGAACGCTCGCAGGAATTCGCGGCACGCATGTCCGGGCTCACATATGGTGCCGGCGGTATCCGCACCACCGTCAGCGCCACGCGCGCGGCCACGGTTGACGAACTCACGGCCAACCTCCAGCGACTGTCAGAAGAATTCCTGCGCTCCGGTGTCACGCACTTCGAATGCAAGACGGGTTACGGCCTCACCCTGCATGACGAAATGCGTGCGCTTGACGTCGCGGCCCGTTTCACCGACGACGTGACACTGCTGGCGGCGCACGTCATCCCAGTGGAGTTCGCGGATGCGCCGGAGGCCTACGTCGACCTCATCATCGACCACATGCTTCCGGCGGCCATGGGTCGTGCACGTTGGGTCGACGTGTTCTGTGATCTCGGAGCCTTCGATGTCGAGCAGACGCGTCGCATCTTCACGGCGGCGCAAGGTCTGGGATTCCAGCTGCGCCTGCATGCCAACCAACTGGATTTCGGACCGGCGCTGGATCTGGCGGTGGAATTCGACTGCGCCTCGGCCGACCATTGCACCCACCTCTCGGAGCGCCAGGTGGTCAAGCTCGCCTCCAGCCGGACCGTCGCCACCTTGTTGCCCGGTGCCGAGTTCTGCACGCGCTCGTCCTACCCTTCGGCCCGTCGCCTGCTTGAGGCCGGCGCCACCGTGGCCATCGCCACCGACTTGAATCCTGGCAGCAGCTACACCAGCTCCATGCCCTTCTGCATCGCCGTGGCCGTGCGTGACATGGGGTTCACTCCCGCGGAGGCGGTGTGGTCGGCGACCGCCGGTGGCGCTGCGGCGCTGCGGCGCAGCGATGTCGGACGACTCGTTGCCGGCGCT
>JAKAIC010000075.1 GCA_021814565.1 Actinomycetes bacterium
CTTACGTGGTGCGGAGCGCGTAGCCCGTGCCGACCGCGGCTGGTGGATTCGGAGACCTGAATGACACTCGATCGACCCTGGCTGCGACAGTACGGGCCGGACGTCCCCGCCGATGCCAGCATTCCCGACGGCTCGCTGGTCGACATCCTGACCACGGCGGCCGCGCAGGAGCCAGACCGCGTCGCCATCGACTTCATGGGCGCCACCACCACCTATGCCCAATTGCTGCAACAGGTGCTCTGCGCGGCTGAGGCCCTGCGCCGCCGAGGTATCACGGCCGGCGATCGCGTGGCCATCGTGCTGCCGAACTGCCCGCAGCACGTGGTGGCCTTCTACGCAGTGCTGCGCCTGGGCGCCGTGGTGGTCGAGCACAACCCGCTCTACACCCAACCGGAGTTGGCCCACCAGTTCGCCGACCACCAACCCAGCCTCATCATCGCCTGGGATGTGATGGCAGCTGCAGCGGCCGAAGTGGCCGGTGACGCCACTGTCATCGCCGTGGACATGACCCTTGCACTGCCGCGGCTCAAGCAGCTGCTGCTGAGGCTGCCGGTGGCCAGGGTCCGGGCCATGCGCGCGGCCATGACCGCGTCCACACCCGGCCTGCAGCGCTGGCGAGACCTGGTCTCAAGTATGCCGGCGATCGATGATGCGGTTCCGGGACCGGGACCCAACGACATCGCGCTGCTGCAGTACACGGGTGGTACCACCGGCGTACCCAAAGGCGCGATCCTCACCCACCGAAACCTGGTCGCCAATGCGGCACAGTCCGTGGCCTGGGTGCCGATGCTGAAGCCCGGAGCGGAGACCTTCTACGCCGTGCTGCCGATGTTTCACGCCTACGGTCTCACCCTCTGCCTGACCACCGCCGTGATGCTGCGAGCCACCGTCGTGCAATTCCCCAAGTTCGATCCTGATGCGGTCATCGACGCCATGCGGCGGCGCCCCTGCACCTTCCTTCCCGGCGTTCCGCCCATGTACCCGCGGCTGGTCGAGGCCGCGAAAGGCAAGGGCATCGACCTGTCCTCCATCAAGGTGGCCCTGGCCGGGGCCATGGCATTGCCACCGACGGTGGTGGAGCTGTGGGAGTCAGCAACCGGAGGCCTGCTCGTCGAGGGGTACGGCATGACCGAGTCCTCGCCCATCTCCGTCGGCAACCCCGTCTCCCTGGCCCGGCGGCCGGGATCCATCGGCATCCCCTACCCCTCGACCCGGGTACGCGTGGTGGATCCGGCCAATCCCTACTTGGAGGTGGAGCCGGGAACGGCGGGTGAATTGCTGGTGCAGGGGCCGCAGGTTTTCGTCGGCTACTGGCATCGTCCCGAGGAGACGGCAGCCACACTGCTCCCGGAAGGCTGGCTGCGCACCGGCGACATCGTGATCCAGGACCACGACGGCTTCCTGCAGATCGTTGATCGCATCAAGGAGCTCATCCTGGTCGGTGGCTTCAACGTGTACCCATCCGAGGTTGAGCAGGCCATGCTGGGCCTGCCCGGTGTGGCCGAGGTGGCAGTCACCGCGCTGCCCGAAGGTGACCACGAAATCGTCGGCGCTGCAGTGGTCGCATCCGCGGCTGCCGCCTTGGATCCGCAGTCGCTGCGCGAGCAATGCCGCAGCGTGCTCGCGGCCTACAAGGTGCCACGACGCATCGTCATCGTCGACCAGCTCCCCCGCTCCATCGTGGGCAAGGTGCTGCGTGCCAAGGTGCGTGACACCATGCTTGCTGCCCCGGGCGACTGACTAGCAGGCATCGAACAGGCATCGAAGTCGGGGCAGGCATGCTCCAGCACTGCTGCGGCAGCGGCGGTAGGCATCTCGTACAGGCTCCATGGTCATCATCAGGCAAGCACGGGCCCGCGCGGCGTCCGCGTCGCTGCGGCGTCGAGGACACACCGTGCCAGCCTCTCCTCGCGATGGACTGGCGCACCAGCGCAGGCCGGGCAGCGGCTATCCTCAGCGCGGAGGCAAACCATGGCTGAGGTACTGCAAGCACGGCTCGAGGCAGCATTCGCACAGGCCTTGAGCGAGGTGACACCCTCGGATCTGGAGGCGCTCATCGCGCAGATCGAGGCCTTCGGCCTCGGCGGCGACCTCGATACCGTGGTTCGCACCGCCCGCCCCGGCGCCAAGGTGCAGCGCCGCTTCATGCCTCCGCACGCACAGGCGGCCATTCTCAAAGCCGCACTTCGCACCGCCAAGGCCCAGGTACTGGTGCAGGACGTGGTGATCGGCCTCTATGCGGAGGAACTCGGCGATGCCATCGAGGATCCCACGCTCGAGCAGCTGCAGGCCGCCACCAGCGCCGTACTGGGCCTCGCCTCTCCTGCGCTGGTGAAGCTGGCGCTCATCGCCGTCATCGACCGTCAGGAGGTCGCGGCTCCCCATGCTGCCGTCGTCCTGCGGGACACGCTTTCCTGCGACCTCACCCAGTAGGCATTCCGCCACCGGAACAGTCACGCGCGTCCACCGCTGGGGCCGGACCCGCAGTGGCAAGGCCACGAAGGTGTGCGTAACCACCAATGCCCGGACGCCCTGGCCCCGGCGAGAGGTGGATGAGTTGCCCTGTAAGCCGGGTTCTGTTCCGGCGCTTGCGCGCCTTCGGTGACCATCTGTCTTGCGCCGCCGTTACCGACGTCGTCATGCGGTCTACCCGCGGCTGCAGGCGAGCAACCCTGCCGCGCAGCTGCTTGCGCAGCCTCTTGACCTAGCTCCGGGTGGGGTTTACCGAGCCGCCGCAGTCACCTGCGACGCTGGCGGTCTCTTACACCGCCGTTTCACCCTTACCGCGATTGCTCGCGGCGGTCTGCTTTCTGTGGCACTGTCCCTCGGGTCGCCCCGGGTGGCTGTTGGCCATCACCCTGCTCTGTGGAGCCCGGACTTTCCTCGACCCTGCATCGCTGCAGGACCGCGGTCACCCGGACAACTCATCCACCCCAATCTTAACCGCCGACGGCTCCGTAATGGGGCCTTCAGCCGCGGGGAAGGCCCCATTACGGAGCCGTCGGCGTCAGTGCTTGTGCGTGATGGCCGCTGCCGGCATAGGGATACCGAACCAGTAGCCCTGGAAGGTGGTGAAGCCGACCTCCTTCAGCCACTGAAAGGTGGCCTGCGACTCCACCCCCTGCACCACGTGCTGCTTGCCCGCGTTCGTAATGTCGAGATACAACGTCTCCATGCGGTCCTTACCATCGGAGCCCTTGTCGATGCCGGTCGTGACGGCGCCGGAGATCTTGATGGTGTCGAACTGCAACTCGTGCAGCATCACCGGATCCGGCACGCCTTTGCCGTAGTTGTCGAGCGCCGATTGATGGCCGTGATCGCGGATCTGCGCGAACAGGCGGTTCGCACTTTCCACGGTCCAGTCCTCAGGAACTTCGCCGAATTCGAAGGTGACAGGACTCTTGGCATGTGCCGCCAGACGCAGGAATCCAGTGCGGCCCCGCTCAGAGGCGATGATGGTGGAGTCCACATTGATCGATGACTGCACGCCGGAGGCCTTGAACACATCCTGTGCGACATCGAGCAGCCAGGCCAGGATCCGCCCTTGCTCCTCCGCGGTGAGCGAGGAGAAGAAGAGCTCCGTGGGCTGCTGGGAGTCGGGACGCGTGAACAACTCACCACGGGCCGGGGCCAGCGGGCGCGTGTCCAGGTAGCGCTGGAAATACGGCTCCATCGACACGTCACGCACACGCATTGCGTAGATGCTCACTCGGATTGCCCCTGCCGTCCTGGTTGCGGTCAGGTCACGGTAGCGCGGTACACAGGGGCAGGCAACGCCAATCGCCGGCAGGAACACCCGGCGCTTGCACAACAGAAGTGTGGGGCCCGCACAGCTCCAGCGTGCGGGCCCCTGGTTCCCGGGCAACGGCTTGCGCCGGAATCGAGGACTCGCCGCAGATCCGACGGGATGGGGATCGCCTGAGCAACCCAGCCAACACACAATCGAAAATGCGGTGCTTCGGGAACCGTGCGACCTTTGTACACCCCTGCGCGCGCGTGTCACAAGGCGCATTCGCTAACGATTTCGGCGCTTGCCGGTGAGTATCAGAAGTCGCGGACGATGAGTCCCGAACCCCCGGCTTGCACCGCGTCAAGCGATTCGTTGACCAGACGATCGGCATCCTTGTTCTGCGCCCGCGGAATCCACTGGTAGCGCACGCGGGCGGGGTCGATGGCAGCCCTGGCCTTGGCGGCCAGCGCACGCATGTTCTCGTGCTTGATCTTCCAGCCGCCCGTCATCTGTTCCACGACCAGTTTGGAATCCATGCGCACATCCACGCGAACGTCACCCAGGCTCGCGCAGAGCAGCAGGCCGGTGAGCAGGCCGGTGTACTCCGCGACATTGTTGGTGGTGAGACCCAGGTAGTCGGCACGTTCGGCGAGCAGCTGGCCAGTGGCTGCCTCTCGGACGACACAGCCGTATGCGGCCGGACCCGGATTGCCACGTGCTCCACCGTCTGCTTCAACGATGAGATAGCGGGGGCTCACAGTCCGGACTCACCTGTCCTCACCAGGATGCGACGGCATTCCTCGCAACGCAGCACCTCATCCGAGCGTGCAGCCTTGATGCTGGCCAGTTCGTTGGGATTGATCTGCAGCCGGCAGCCTCCACAACGCCCATGCTGCAGCAGCGCGGCACCCACGCCACCGCTTTCAGCCCGGATCTTCTCGTAGGCGCGCAGCAGCTCAGGCGGCAGCTCAGCGGCGATGCGGCCGCGATGCGCTTCAGCGTCCGCCTGCTCGGCATCGAGTTCGCGCTCGATCTCCGCCAGTGCTTCGCGCGCCTCCACCAGTTCGACGTCGAGGCGGGCACGTTCGGCCTGGTGCCTGGCCAGGGAATTGCGGGCATCCTCGATCTGCTGGAGCAGCGCCAGCTCCTCGTCCTCGAGCGCCTCCTGCCGTCGCTTGAGTGACCCAACCTCGTGCGTGAGCTCCTCCAGTTGCTTGGAATTCGTGATGCTGCCCGAGTTGAGGAGTTGTTCGTCCTTGGAGGCACGCATGCGCACCTGATCGACGTCGTTCTCCGCCTTCCGAGCCTCGCGCTCACGATCAGAGACCTCGGTCTCGCCCGCCACGATCAGACGTTTCACCACGAGCAGCGCCAATTCGCACTCCCGCAGCCGGCTCACTTCCGAAAGGTTGGCACGCCGGTGCGCCACCTGATCGAGGTGCGTGTCGGCTGCCTGCAGGTCAAGCAGGCGCATCTGTGCGAAGGGATCAGCGGTGGCCACGCGCACATTCTGTCGTAGTGCGTCGGATTAGGCGTGATGCCCACTCCAGGGGTCGGTGCTGAGCGGGCACACCGATGCTTGGAGGCCGTGGAATTCCTGCTCGATCCGAGCGGCGAGTGGCGCCAGCCACAGTGACTCGGCCGCGGCATGCGGGATATCGACCAGCGCGGCGCGTCCACTCGCGAGGTAATCGGAGGCCGGGTGATGACGAAGGTCGCTGGTCACGTAGACGTCGGCGTCCACCTCCTCCAGCAGCTCGCCGCCCGCTCCTCCGCACACTGCCACCCGCACGATGCGACGATCTGACGCTCCAGCCCAGCGCACGCCGGCGTGGGTCGCGGGCAGCGCCCAGGCCACCCGAGCCGCGAACTCGGACAAGCTGGTCGGTGCGGCGAGCACGCCGTATCGGCCGGTGCCGAGGAATGCACTGCTCGGGTGTCGTCGAATGGGCCGTGACTCCACTATGCCCAGCGCCGCGGCGAGTGCATCCGAGACACCGGGCCGCGCATGGTCGGCATTGGTGTGCGCCACGAAGATGGCAAGCCCTGCCTCGACGGCACGCATGACCAGATTGCCACGCCAGTGGTCCCCGTCAATGTTGGTGGTGCCACGCAAGTACAGCGGGTGGTGCACGAACAGGCACTGCGCCCGCTGCTTGATGGCCCAGTCCAGCGTCGCATCCGTGACCTCGACCGCCAGCGCCACCGCGCTCACCTGCGCCGAGCGACGCCCCACCAGCAGGCCGACGGCGTCCCAGTCCTCTGCCAGTTCGGGAGGGAACCATCGATCGAAGCTGTCCACGAGATCGCCGAGGGTGGTCATGGCGACAGGGTACGTCCCGGCGACAGGTTCCCCCGGAATGCGCTCGATGAGCACGGCTTCCCCCTCGTGAATGGGCTTTCAACGACGGGAACCTGCTCTGAAAAAGCAGGAACTGCGGGGAACCAACCGGAGTGGGCGCGGAGGGACTCGAACCCCCGACCGCTGGTTTGTAAGACCAGAGCTCTAACCAACTGAGCTACACGCCCCCGTGAGGGGTGGAGGCTATCAGCGACGAGGACCCTTGGGGGTGACGAGCCGGGTTCCCTGCCAATCCGAACCGGCACTGACGGTCGTGGTGGCCTGAAGACCGGCGGTGGGCACGGCCTCCGCGATCTCGTCCGCGGGCACATGCCCCACCCGGCCCGACTTGGGCGTCAGCAGCAGGATCACGCCGTCCTCCGTGAGGGGGACCACCGCATCCACCAGCACATCAACGAGATCGCCATCATCCTCGCGATGCCATAGCAGCACTGCGTCAACGACATCCTCGAAGTCGTAATCAACCAGCGGACTTCCCGCGATCTCTGCCACCGTGGCGGCGAATTCCTCATCGCTGTCGACATCGTCGCCTATCGACTGCACCGTCATCCCGGGCTTGATGCCCAGTCTGGTGAGCATCGCGCGCACTGCCTCCGCGTGTGTTGCCGCAGTCGGCACCTGCCTGCCCTTCTCTCGGGGGTCCGTGGGGAGAAGTCCACACGACGGACTCCCCGAAGGCAAGTGCTGCCCCGGTTTCATTCGCGTAACGCGGTGCGGAACAATGATGGCGCCGCGCGAGTTGGGTCTCTACATACCGAACCGCGCTTCAGAGGAAGGGTTACCCCATGGCCGATCCGTACTTCGTGGATGATCTCCCGTCGCAGTACTTCGACAAGGACCCCGAGGAGACTGCTGAGTGGAAGGCGTCGTTGGACGCCGTCATCGAGAACAGCGGTGCCTGGCGTGCTCGTCAACTGATGCTCGAACTCGTGCGTCATTCACGCGAACGCAGCGTGGGCCTACCCTCCATCCGGCAGACCGACTACATCAACACCATTTCCCCCAAGGACGAGCCCATCTTCCCCGGCGACGCGGAGGCCGAGCACCGCATCCGGCAGTGGATCCGATGGAACGCGGCCATGATCGTGCACCGTGCCCAACGCCCGGGCGTGGGCGTCGGCGGCCACGTGTCCTCCTTCGCCTCCTCGGCCATGCTCTACGAAGTCGGGTTCAACCACTTCTTCCGGGGTCAGGACCACCCCGGTGGAGGCGATCAGGTCTTCTTCCAGGGCCACACCGCTCCCGGCATGTACGCCCGCGCCTTCGTCGAGGGCCGCCTCAGCGAGCACCAGGTGGACGGTTTCCGCCAGGAGGCAGCGCACGCCGGCGGCGGCATCCCGTCCTACCCGCACCCGCGGCTCATGCCCGAGTTCTGGCAGTTCCCCACGGTGTCCATGGGCCTCGGCCCCTATCACGCCGTATACCAGGCCCGCTTCAACCGCTACCTCGCCGGCCGCGGCATCAAGGACACGAGCGAGCAGCGGGTGTGGGCTTTCCTCGGTGACGGCGAGATGGATGAGCCGGAGTCGATGGGCGCCATCAGCCTGGCGGCACGGGAAGGCCTGGACAACCTCACCTTCGTAATCAATGCCAACCTGCAACGTCTCGACGGGCCGGTGCGCGGCAACGGCAAGATCATCCAGGAGCTGGAGGCGCTGTTCCGTGGCGCCGGCTGGAATGTCATCAAGGTCATCTGGGGCGCCAACTGGGATCCCCTCATCGCCAAGGATCGTGACGGTGCGCTGCTGCACATCATGAACACCACCGTCGACGGCGACTACCAGACCTTCAAGGCCGAAAGCGGCGCCTACGTGCGTGACAACTTCTTCGGCCGCGATCCGCGCGCCAAGGAACTGGTTGCGGACTGGACGGACGACCAGATCTGGGCGCTGCGCCGCGGTGGCCACGACTATCACAAGATGTACGCCGCCTACAAGGCTGCGACGGAGCACAAGAACCAGCCCACGGTGATCATCGCCAAGACCATCAAGGGCTGGACGCTGGGGTCGTCCTTCGAGGGTCGCAACGCGACGCACCAGATGAAGAAGCTGACCATCGACAACCTTAAGCAGTTCCGCGACACACTCGACATCCCCATCTCCGATGCCGTGCTCGAGGAACACCCGTACACGCCTCCGCTGTACCGCCCGGACGAGAGCGACCCCACCTTCCAGTACATGATGAACCTGCGTCGCCAGCTCGGCGGTCCGGTGCCTCGTCGACGGAATGCCAGCAGGCCGCTGGAGCTGCCGGCCGAGAAGGTCTACGAGGTCACCAAGCGTGGCTCGGGCCAGCAGAGCGTCGCCACCACCATGGCCTTCGTGCGGCTGTTCAAGGATCTGGTGCGAGACCCCAACATCGGCAAGCGCTTCGTCCCGATCATTCCCGACGAAGCACGCACCTTCGGCATGGATTCCCTGTTCTCCACGCTGCGCATCTACTCGCCCTGGGGGCAGACCTACAACGCGGTGGATCGCGAACTCATGCTCTCCTACAAGGAAGCCACGAGCGGCCAGATCCTCCACGAGGGCATCAACGAAGCCGGCTCCACCGCCTCCTTCGTTGCCGCAGGAACGTCGTACTCCACGCATGACGAACCGATGATCCCCATCTACATCTTCTACTCCATGTTCGGCTTCCAGCGCACGGGCGACCAGTTCTGGCTGGCCATGGACCAGATGACGCGCGGTTTCGTCGTCGGCGGTACTGCCGGCCGTACCACCATCAACGGTGAGGGCCTGCAGCACCAGGATGGGCACTCGCATCTGCTGGCGTCCACCAACCCCGCCATCGTGGCCTACGACCCGGCCTACGGCTACGAGATCGGGCACATCGTTCGCGACGGCCTGCGCCGCATGTACGGCGAGAACAGCGAGAACATCTACTACTACCTCACGGTCTACAACGAGCCCTACCAGCAGCCGGCCGAGCCCCAGGGCCTGGACGTCGAGGGCCTGCTCAAGGGCATGTACCTGCTGGCCCCCGCCGGTGAGG
>JAKAIC010000076.1 GCA_021814565.1 Actinomycetes bacterium
CGCCGACGTGATGCGATCGCAGGCAGTGGGCTCACGGGCGGGCGCGAAGACACCACGCCGCAGGCGAACGATCTCACCGACCGCGACACGATGTCGCAGCGAGTCCTGCGAGATGCCTGCGAGTCGCGCCTGCTGGGCGGTGAAGGGGCCGTCAAAGGGGAGCGCCAGTGCGCGAAAGGGTGACATGTGGACCATGCCAGTCATGCCCACTGACGAAACCTGCGTCGCGTGCGTGCTGCTGTGGACAAAAGCAGCCCCGCGCGCAGTGTGACTCCGGCCGACGGCTCCTTTGTGGGGCCTTCAGCTAGCGCGAAGGCCCCACAAAGGAGCCGTCGGCGGTCATCACAACCGCGGGAGCGGGAACAGTTGCCGAAGATCGCTGCGCTCGCCCGATGCCCGCACGCGGCCGGCGGCCAGCGCCGCCTCCCACGAGAGGCTGCCATCAGCCAACGCCAACAGGGTGCCAGCGTCCATCTCCACGACGGCCGCGGGTGTGCCGCGGGTGTGCCGCGGACCCGCGATGATCTGCACGGCCGCATGGGGCGGCACCCGCACCTCCACCGAATGCCCAGGGGCCAACGCACTCAGGCGCGCGAGCACCGCCTGGACAGCTGCACGCTCCTCGGCCCGATCGGTCATGTTCCACTCCCCCGCGACAGTACGGCCGACGGCTCCTTTGTGGGGCCTTCGCGCTAGCTGAAGGCCCCACAAAGGAGCCGTCGGCGGAAAAGATGGTCAGGCGTTGAGCACTGCGGGCAGCGTGCGCAGGTGTGCAGCACGCAACTCGTCGACGCTCCAGCGGATGGTCTCACCGTGCACGTTGTCGAGTTGCAGCAACTGGGCCGGCTCGCTGCCATTGCTGGAATCCTCGGTGGAGGCAGCGATGGCATCGGTGTCGAGCTGCGAATCGACGACACCGACGCGCTCCGCCGTGAAGCCGCGGGCTCCGCACATGGCGGTGAAGCGGGACTCCTCGTCGCGAGGAACCACCACGATGGCCCGAGTCGCCGATTCGGAGTACATGAAGACAAATGGATCCATGTCGCGCGGCACCCAGATACGGGCGCCCACGTTGCTGCGCAAGGCCATTTCCACGAGCGACTGCATGATGCCGCCGTCACTCACATCATGGGCGGCGTTGAACATGCCATCCCTTGATCCGGCCAACAGGATCTCGCCGAGCACGCGCTCCTTGGCCAGATCCACGGGACGCGGCAAGCCGCCGAGGTGCCCATGCACCTCGTGTGCCCACTCACTGCCGGCGAAGTCGTCGGCAGTGTCGCCGAGCACGTAGATGAGGTCGCCATCCTCGGCCCAGGCCATGGGTGTGCGGCGGTCGACATCGTCAATGACGCCGAGCACGCCCACGACTGGCGTGGGCAGGATGGCTACGTCGCCGGTCTGGTTGTAGAAGGAGACGTTGCCGCCGGTGACGGGCGTGCCCAGCTCCAGGCAGCCATCGGCGAGACCGCGCACGGCTTCCGCGAACTGCCACATCACCTCGGGATCCTCCGGGGAGCCGAAGTTGAGGCAGTTGGTGACCGCCAGCGGCTTGGCACCGCTGACGGCGACATTGCGGTAGGCCTCAGCCAATGCGAAACGCGCGCCGTGGTAGGGATCGAGCTTGGCCACACGGGCATTGCAGTCCGTGGCCACCGCCACGCCCAGGCCGCTCTCCTCGTCCACACGCACCATGCCAGAGTCCTCGGGCTGGGCCATGACGGTGTTGCCCTGCACATAGCGGTCGTACTGATCGGTGACCCAGGACTTGGAGGCCAGGTTCGGCGCCGCCGTCATGCGCAGCACCAGCTCGTGCAGTTCGGACGCCGTCTGCGGGCGCGGCAGCCGCTCAGCTGTGGGGGCATCGGCCTGCAGCGCGTCCTGCCATGCAGGGCGATGGTACGGGCGTTGGTACACGGGGCCGTCGTGGGCAACCGTGCGCGGCGGTACATCCACGATGGTTTCGCCATGCCATTCGATGACGAGCCGGCCGGTGTCGGTGACAACACCGATGTCGGTGGCGATGACATCCCACTTGCGGCAGATGGCCATGAACTCCTCGACGTGCTCCGGAGGCACGATCGCACACATGCGCTCCTGCGACTCCGACATGAGGATCTCCTCAGGGCTGAGTGTGGCGTCGCGAAGCGGCACCCGATCCAGCCACACCTGCATACCGCCCGTGCCATTGCTGGCCAATTCACTGGTGGCGCAGGAGATGCCGGCACCGCCCAGATCCTGGATGCCCTCGACCAGACCGGCGTGCAGCACTTCCAGCGTGCACTCGATGAGCAGCTTCTCCATGAAGGGGTCGCCCACCTGCACGGACGGACGCTTGGCGGGACCGTCGGCGTCGAAGGTCTCGGAGGCCAGCACCGACACACCGCCGATGCCATCACCACCGGTGCGCGCCCCGTAGAGGATGACCCGATTGCCGATGCCGCTGGCCTTCGCCAGGTGGATGTCTGCGTGCTTCATGGTGCCGACGCACAAGGCGTTGACGAGAGGATTGCCCAGGTAGGTGGGATCGAAGACCACTTCACCGCCGATATTGGGCAGGCCCAGGCAGTTGCCGTAACCGCCGACACCCGCGATCACGCCGGGCAGCACGCGCCGCGTGTCGGGAGCGTCGAGAGGGCCGAAGCGCAGGGGATCCATGACTGCGACGGGCCGCGCACCCATGGACATGATGTCGCGAACGATGCCTCCGACGCCGGTGGCCGCACCCTGATAGGGCTCGACATAGGACGGGTGGTTGTGCGATTCGATCTTGAAGGTGACGGCCCAGTCGTTGCCGATGTCGACCACGCCTGCATTCTCGCCGATGCCCACCAGCATGGCGTCGGTCTGTGGCTTCTTGTCACCGAACTGCGCCAGGTGCACCTTGCTCGACTTGTAGGAGCAGTGCTCCGACCACATGACCGAGTACATCGCCAGCTCGGAAGAGGTGGGGCGTCGACCCAGGATGTCACGGATGCGCTGGTACTCGTCGTCCTTGACTCCGAGGTCGCGGTAGGGCTGCGGGTGATCCGGAGTAGCTACTGCGTTGGCGATGTTGTCGATGCTCATGCGCGCACCCCTGAGGCCAGTGCGGAAAGGATGGAGGTGAAGAAGGTGAGACCGTCGAGGCTGGGGCCGGTGAGCGGCTCCACTGCGTGTTCGGGGTGCGGCATCATGCCGGCGACGTTGCCACGTTCATTGACCAGGCCGGCGATATCGCGGTAGGAACCGTTGGGATTCACATCCAGGTAGCGCGCCATGATGCGGCCCTCGCCCTCCAGAGCATCAAGGGTGTGCTCGTCGGCGATGTAGCCGCCTTCACCGTTCTTGAGCGGCACCACGATCTCGTCACCGAATTCGAAGCCTCGCGTCCAGACGGAGGTGGTGTTCTCGATGCGCAGTTTCTGGTCGCGGCAGATGAAGTGCTGATGATCGTTGCGGATGAGCGCCCCGGGCAGCAGATGCGATTCGACGAGGATCTGGAATCCATTGCAGATGCCGAAGACCGGCATACCGCCCCTGGCCTTGTCGATGATCGTCTGCATGGCGGGCGCGAAGCGCGCGATGGCGCCGCACCGCAGGTAGTCCCCGTAGGAGAAGCCACCGGGCAGCACCACGGCGTCGACCCCCTGCAGGTCCTCGTCGCCGTGCCACAACGCCACCGCCTGGCCGCCGGCCACGCGAATGGCACGGGCAGCGTCGCGATCATCGAGCGAGCCCGGGAAGGTGACGACGCCGATGCGCGCGCCGGTCAGCGTCGTCATGCCTGCTCGATGGTGATCGAGTAGTTCTCGATGACGGGGTTGCTCAGCAGATTGCCGGCCAACTCCTCGAGCTTGGCCCGATCCACAGTGCCATCGATTTCGATGACAAACTGCTTGCCCTGGCGGACATCGGTGACCCCCGCCAGACCCAGACGCCCCAGCGCCCCCTGCACGGCGCGGCCCTGCGGGTCGAGGATCTCGGGCTTGAGGCTGACGTCGACGATGACACGGGCCACGGGCGCTCCAAAGGCAGGCGGGACGGGAGGCCAAGTTTACGCGGCTGCTTTCGAGGCCCCGATCCCCGGGTCCGGCCTACCAGCGGCCCCACCACCACACCCGGAGCCGGGTCATGCGTCGAGCGCCGCCACTTCGGATTCGAGGACTCGCCCGGCGAGCAGCGGTGCATACACGTAGGCCTCGAAGATGACGGCCCGACGTGATGCCTGCGAGGACCACTCGATGACCCCACCGACGGCCAGCCCCTGCTCCGCCGTGGAGGTCCGGGCACGCGCTGAGAAGGTGCCGAAGGCTGTCGTCATGCCATCCGCCGTGTGCAGCTGTACTGCCAGCGGCAGGTCACCGCTGAGATCGGTATTGGCATCCACCATCAGGCGGCCACCGGCCTCGTGCAGATCCACGACGCGTGCCGGCTCCCCCGCCAGAGTTGCATTGAGGTCGACAGGGAAGCGCCAGAGCCCCCGGTACTGGCGCCGGCGCATGAATCGCCGCAGCGTGCGCACCAGGGTGGCTGCCTCCCAGAGGGAGAAGAACACCACGGCTGAGAGCACGACCGGCGTGAGCTCTGGCAGCATCCACTGCCCAGTCGCCATGCCGATCACCTGCACCGAGATACGCACGAACAGCGCCAGCACCACGGCCGCCAGCATGACCGCGGGCAGCCACAACAGGCGCAGGGCCTCGCGACCGCCTTCGTCGATGCCCTCCTTGGGCGTCACGCGGAAGCGGATGGAGCGCTTGGTGATGAGTGCGAACCAGGCGTTGAGATAAGGCGCGGCAGTGACCCAGGTGTAGAGGTCGCCCTCCAATGGCAACTGGTAGCGCCGGGACAGACCCCAGGAGGCCGCCATGGAACTCAGCGTCCAGAGCGCCCAGGCCATGAACATGGTGATGGGAATGGGGCCCACTGGCAGCACACCGGTGACGAGCACGGTGAGCAGGACACCCGCGAAGATCAGGCGCTGTATGGGCATCACGTAATACGAGAGGTTGGACAGGAAGGCGATTCGGGTGCGCAACGACCAGCCACGCGTGAAGATGGGACTGTCCGGTCCGAAGAGCACCTGCAGGGTGCCGCGGGCCCAACGATCGCGCTGGATGAGGTAGGCCGCGAGATTGTGTGGCGCGAGGCCGTGCAGCAGGTGCTCGTGGTGGTAGCGGATGCGATAGCCGGCGCGACGCAAGGCCATCGAGGTCTCCAGGTCCTCGGTGATGGTGCGGGTCCGCAGTCCCCCGATGGCACGCAGTGCTGCGGTGCGAATCAGGGCTCCGGACCCCGCCCAGAAGACACCGTCCAGACGCTCACGGCCTGGCAGCAGCACTTCGAAGAAGAGCCCCTGCTCATGGTTCTCGGCACTGGAGTGTTGCGCGCTGTCACGATTGCGGAAGAAGTGAGGCGATTGCACGAGCGCCACCGAGGGGTCGCTGAAATAGCCGCTCATGGCTTCAACGATGTCAGGTGCGGGTACATGGTCGGCGTCGAGCACGAGCATGAGTTCGCCCTCCAGCAACCCCAGCGCGTGGTTGATGTTGCCGGCCTTGGCGTGGCTGTTGTCGGGACGCGTCACGTATTCGAATCCGAAGGAGGACGCGAGTTCCTGAACCTCCGCCCTCCTGCCGTCGTCCAGCACCCAGACCCGCACCCTGCCGCGAATGGCGGAGCAGCCCACCAGCGTCGCCTCCAGCACGATGGGTGCCTCGTTGTAGGTGGTGATGAGGACATCGACCGGGACCTCCAGAGCGGGGAGGCGGACCGAGCGAGTCAAGCGCCAGGCCTCATGCGTATGCAGCACCAGGCCGAGCCAGCCGAAGGTCTCAGCACCCCAGAGCAGCCAGAAGAGCCAGGGGTTGGCGCCATTGCGCGAACCCAGCAACCGCCACACCAGGTACCCGAATCCCGCGAGTAGGGCGGCGACGGCTGTGATCCGGATGCGCCGCGGCTTCCAGTGACGACGGATGAGTCGATCCCGCACCGCCACAGGTGCCGGCGAACTGGGCGTGTCCATGGGACCGGTCATGTCCGGACGTCCTTCACTCGCAGAAGACGCGAACAGCCCCCTGCTCATCGGACACCCTAGGCACTTTCCCCTCGGGCTGGGGGAAACTGCCGTGTGAGATTCAGCCCAGCCTGGCGGCACCCACGGAAGCGGCGTACCTCCAGGCTGACCACGCGGAATCAACCATGCTTTCCAGATCCTGATGTGCGAACCACTCCAAGTCGGCGTTGGCCCTGGCCGCGGAGGTGACGATGCGCGCCGGATCGCCCGGGCGTCGAGGCGCGATCTCGGGCACCAAAGCCACCCCCGTCACCTCGGCCACCGCGTCCATGATCTGGCGCACGCTGAGGCCCTCGCCACGACCGAGGTTGTAGTAGTTGGAGAGCGGCGCCCCGGCGGCAAGCTTGCGGGCTGCGGCCACATGCGCTGCCGCAACGTCTCCGACATGGATGTAGTCGCGCACGCAGGTGCCGTCCGGAGTGGGGTAGTCGGTGCCGAAGATCTTGGGCGGGAGGCCATTGCTGATGGCATCGAGCACCAGCGGGAAGAGGTTGTGGGGGGACACGTCGAAGACCTCGCGGGCGCCACTGCCCACCACGTTGAAGTAGCGCAGCGCCGTCCAATTGAAGGGGGTGAGTCCTGCCACTTCCCGCGAGCGCGCGAGATCGCGGCACAACCACTCGCCGATGAGCTTGGATTCACCGTACGGTGACTGCGGCGCCTTCGGCGTGTCCTCGTCCACCAGTTCAACGTCAGGCGTGCCGAAGACCGCGGCGGAGGAGGAGAACACGAAGTTCATGACCTGATGGCGAACGCAGGCCTCGAGCAGCAGGCGCATGCCCTCGACATTGATGCTGTAGCAGGCGAGTGGCGTCTGCACCGACACACCGGCGTACTTGAAGCCCGCGAGATGCACCACGCCTTCAATGGGCGCGGCCTCGAAGACACGCGCCAGATCAACGCTGCTGGTGATCGAACCCTGCACCAAGGGGACGCCGTCAGGTACGAACTCCTTGCGCCCGGTTGACAGGTCGTCGAAGACAATGGCTTCCATGTTGTTGGCACGGAAGGCCCGCACCACATGCGAGCCGATGTATCCCGCTCCACCGGTGACCAACCATGCCATTTCCGTGTTCCTCCATCAGGTTCGAGCAGTTGCGGGTCCCCTTGCCGAATCCGCAGGATTCGCCGCGGGGAAGCGCAGCCGGTGCGATTGCTAGGCCCAGCTGCGGCCGGTGAGGCGCTCATAGGCCTCGATGTACTTCGCGCGCGTCTGCTCCACCACCTGCGTTGGCAGGGCGGGCGGCGCCATGTTGCCGGTCCTGTCCCAGCCCGATTCGGCGGAACTGAGCCAGTCGCGCACGTACTGCTTGTCGAAGGATGGCTGGCCGTGGCCAGGCTCCCAACGGTCCGCCGGCCAGTAGCGCGAGGAGTCGGGCGTCAGCACCTCGTCGCCCAACACGATCTGGCCGTCGTCGCGGATGCCGAACTCCAGTTTGGTGTCGGCAAGGATTACGCCTCGCGCCAGCGCCACCCTGTGGGCCTTCGCGAAGACGGCGATGGTGAGTTCGCGCAGCAGTTCGGCCGCTGCATCGCCGATCCGGCCCGCGATGTGGTCGAAATCCACGTTCTGGTCATGGTCCCCGAATTCCGCCTTGGTTGCCGGGGTGAAGATGGGGTGCGGCAACTGGTCGCCATCGACAAGACCCTCCGGCAGCGGCACTCCGCACACCTCGCCGGTTCGCCTGTAGTCGGCGAGACCCGAGCCCGTGAGATAGCCGCGCGCCACGCACTCGACCGGGAACATGGTGAGGCGCTCGCATTCCATGGCCCGGCCCCGCACCACGTCCGGCACTTCGGTGGAGATCACATGGTTGGGCACGATGTCCGTGAGTTGCTCGAACCACCACAGTGACAGGGCCGTGAGAATGGCGCCCTTGTCAGGAATGGGCGTGGGAAGAATCCAGTCGAAAGCACTGATGCGATCGCTTGCAACCACCAACAGGTTGCCCGTTGGTGTGGTCCACAGATCGCGCACCTTGCCGGAGTGGATGTGCGCATAGCCCGCTGGGAGCTGGTAATCCGGCTTCGGCAGTTCCTGCATCGTCAGCCTCACAGAATCGGTGCCGGCACGTAGGCGGCGGCTTGCGGATTGGCTTCACAGATCAGGTTGACCCTGCGCACGACTTCGCGCACCTGGCGCAATGCAGCACCAGAGAAATCGAGCGGCTCCGCCACCAGCGCGGCGAGCTGGGCCCTGCTGAGCTGCAGCCGCGGGTCCCCGGCCAGGCGATCGATGAGATCGTTCCTGGCCTTCTGGTTCTCGCGCAACTGCAAGGCCACCGTGACCGCGTGCTCCTTGATGGCCTCGTGTGCCGTCTCGCGACCTACACCGGCACGTACCGCCGCCATCAGCACTTTGGTAGTGGCCAGGAAGGGCAGGTTCTGATCGAGCTCGCGATTGATGACGGCGGGGAAGGCCCCGAAGTCCTCGAGCACTGTGAGCATGGTCTGGTACAGGCCGTCGATGGTGAAGAATGCGTCGGGAAGGGCGACGCGACGCACCACTGAGCAGAACACGTCGCCCTCATTCCATTGCGCGCCAGCCAGTTCCGCAGTCATGCCCGCGAATCCACGCAGCACAACGGCAAGCCCGTTCACGCGTTCGCAGGAGCGAGTGTTCATCTTGTGCGGCATGGCACTTGAACCGACCTGCCCCGGCTTGAAACCCTCCGTGACCAGGTTCTGCCCTGCCATCAGGCGGATGGTGTGGGCAAGCGAGGAGGGTGCGGCCGCGAGCTGCACCAGCAGGCTCGTCACCTCGTGATCCAGCGAGCGCGGGTACACCTGACCCACTGACGTGAGCACCTGTTCGAACCCGAGATGCATGGCGATGCGCTGTTCCAGCCGTTCCAGCCGCGAGGCGTCGCCGTCCAGCAGATCAAGCATGTCCTGGGCGGTGCCCACCGGCCCCTTGATGCCACGCAGGGGATAGCGCGCCAGCAGCTCCTCCAGGCGCTGGAAGGCCACAGATC
>JAKAIC010000077.1 GCA_021814565.1 Actinomycetes bacterium
GAGCGCATACGCGCGCGCGCCCACGATCTGGTCGCCACCTCGGAGGAGTTTCTCGAAGCCAGTTGGCAGAACGCGGCCCTTGGCAACGTGACCCCGATCGATCTGGGCGCCGCGGCCTATCGCGATTTCGACGAACTCCGGGCGATCGCCAGTGCGCGTGAGCTCAAGTGGTGGTCGAGCACGCCCTTTGCCTTCGAACCGGAGGACGAGCTCGCGCTGTCGAGCGGAATCGACGCCATTGCCATCGACGCCCGCGCCATTGAGCCCTACCGCGGCGATGGCGAGAAGGTGGCGCAGGACATCCGGGGCGCGCTGGCACTGGGCCAACGCGTGGTGCTGGTCGCCGATGGCCAGGGCAGCGCCAAGCGGCTGGTGGAGACGCTGGCCAACGCGGACATCCCCGCCAAGGTGGACAAGTCCTTGCGCGAAGTCCCGGAGATGGGTGTGGTGGAAGTGGTGGCGGGCCAACTCGCGCACGGCTTCACAGCACCCGCCGCCGGGTTGGCAGTCATAAGCGAGCAGGACATCGTCCGTCGCACCGGCAGCACTCGCGACATGCGGCGCATGCCCTCCCGTCGCAAGCGCATCATCGATCCGCTCAGCCTGAAGCCGGGCGACTACGTGGTGCATGAGACGCATGGTGTCGGCAAGTACCTGGAGATGACGCAGCGTGTGATCGGCGGGGCCACGCGGGAGTACGTCGTCATCGAGTACGCACCGTCGAAGAAGAACCAGCCCGGCGATCGCCTGTATGTGCCGAGCGACCAGCTCGACCTCATCACCCGCTATATCGGCGGTGAAACCCCGAGCGTGCACCGGTTGGGCGGTGCCGATTGGGCGCAGACCAAGACGCGAGCCAAGAAGGCCGTGCGCCAGATAGCGAATGAGCTGATCCGCCTGTACGCGGCCCGACAAGCCGCTCCCGGGTATGCCTTCAGCGCCGACACCGTCTGGCAGCGCGAGCTGGAGGATGCCTTCCCCTACACGGAAACCCCGGACCAGTTGCAGGTGATCGACGAGGTCAAGCGCGACATGGAGAAATCGGTGCCCATGGATCGTGTGATCTGCGGTGACGTCGGCTACGGCAAGACGGAGATCGCCGTACGCGCGGTGTTCAAGGCGGTGCAGGAAGGCAAGCAGGTGGCGGTACTGGTCCCGACGACTCTGCTGGTGCAGCAGCACATGAACACCTTCACCGAGCGTTTCGCCCAGTTCCCAATCACGGTCGCGGCCCTTTCCCGCTTCGAGAGCGATGCCGAGGTGAAAGCCACCATGACCGGCATGCTCGACGGCAGCATTGATGTCGTCATCGGCACGCACCGCCTGTTCAGCAAGGAGATCCGCTTCAAGGATCTGGGCCTGGTGGTGGTGGATGAAGAGCAGCGCTTCGGCGTCGAGCACAAGGAGCACCTGAAAGCCCTGCGCACCAATGTCGATGTGCTCACCATGACGGCAACGCCGATTCCGCGAACCCTGGAGATGAGCCTGACCGGCATTCGCGAGATGTCCACCATCACCACGCCGCCGGAGGACCGTCACCCCATCCTGACGTACGTAGGTCCTGCGGATTCCAAGCAGATCGCTGCGGCCATCCGCCGCGAGCTACTGCGCGAGGGTCAGGTCTTCTACGTGCACAATCGGGTTGAGTCGATCCAACGCCAGGCCTCGAAACTGGCCGAGCTGGTGCCCGAAGCGCGCATCGCCGTCGCCCACGGGCAGATGCACGAGCATGCACTGGAGCAGGTCATCATGGATTTCTGGGAGCGTCGCTTCGATGTGCTCGTTTCCACCACCATCGTGGAGTCAGGGCTCAACATCCCCAACGCCAACACCTTGATCGTCGACCGCGCGGAGGCCTTCGGTCTTTCCCAGCTTCATCAATTGCGCGGTCGCGTGGGTCGTGGACGCGAACGTGCATACGCGTACTTCCTGTATCCGCCGGAGAAGCCGCTCTCGGAAACCGCCTACGACCGCCTATCCACCATTGCACAGCACACCGACCTCGGTGCCGGCATACAGGTGGCCATGAAGGACCTCGAGATCCGCGGTGCCGGCAACCTGCTGGGTGGCGAACAGAGCGGTCATATTGCAGACGTCGGCTTCGACCTCTATGTGCGACTGGTTGGTGAAGCGCTGGCCGAGTACAAGGGCGACACCGACAGCGAGCCGGTGGACGTCAAGGTGGAACTGCCTTTGGATGCACACCTGCCGCATGAGTACGTACCCAGCGAGCGCCTGCGACTCGATCTCTACAAGCGCTTGGCCGACGCCCACGATGAGGCTTCCATTGCCGCCATGCGGGAGGAGATCGCCGATCGCTACGGTGCCCTGCCGGCCCCCGTCGAGACCCTGCTCGAGGTGGCCCGGCTACGCACCGAGGCGCGTGACGCGGGCATCCATGAGATCGTGCTCGCCGGTTCGGTGGTGCGCTTCGCGCCGGTCGAACTCCCCGAGAGTCGCAGCCTGCGCATGAATCGCCTGTATCCGCGTAGCAGCATGAAGCCGGCCACGCGCACACTGCTCATCCCGCGACCCATGACGGCATCCCTCGGCGGCCAGCCGCTGGCCAACCTTGAACTACTGCAATGGGTGCGCGAGGTGCTGCGCGCCATGACCGCGCCCATCGCCTGACGACTCGGATGGGCGCGGTCGTACGGCCTCATAGAATGGGCGGGTCGATTCTCCGGCAGTTGGGAAGTCCATGATGCGTCGCGCATTCCAGGCAGCAGTTCTCGTTGGTGCCCTCATCCTCACCAGTGGTTGTGCTGTGGTCGACCATGCCGGGGCAGTCGCTACCGTGAATGGCTCCCGCTACACCGAGCAGCAGTTGGCCTCTGACGCCAGCCGCTTGGAGAAGGCGCTGGGTTCACAGGCCAGGCCCGCCACCGACGACGTGATCAATCGCAACCTCATCACCATCTGGGTGAGCGATCAGGTCATGCAACGGGCGGTCAGGGCCGAGGGCCTGGTGGAGAACAAGGTGGCGATCGGCAAGCTCCATCGCACACTGCTGAACCAGGTTGGCGGCCAGCAGGCGCTCGATGCCTTCGTGGCGTCACGTGGTATCGCGCCCAACCAGTTGTGGATGGTCCTCCGCAACTCGGTGTACACCACTGATCTCGGCGCCAAGCTGATCGGCGGCACCGACACAAATGCGCAGAACGCCGCCGCGGGTGCCTACCTCGCCAAGCTGGCCTCCGGCATGTCCATCGCGGTGTCCCCCCGATTCGGTGCCTGGGATCCCGCCAAGATGGTGGCGGTGGCGCCGGCCAATGACCTGAGCAAGGCCGCTGCGTAGCCTGCACATGACCGCTGACGGCTCGGCGTTCCTGCGCTTGCTGCAGGTGATGGATCGCCTGCGTTCGCCGGGCGGCTGCCCCTGGGATGCCGAACAGACGCATGCGTCGCTCGTGCAGTACCTGATCGAGGAGACCTACGAGACGGTGGACGCCGTCGACTCCGGGGACAGGGAGGCGCTGATCGAGGAACTCGGCGATGTGCTCCTGCAAGTGGTGTTTCATGCGCGCATCGGCGAGGAATCCGAACAGCCCTGGGACCTTGATGACGTGGCCCGCGGCATCACCGACAAACTCATCCGCAGGCATCCACATGTCTTCGGTGATGCGATCGTGGACTCCGCCGCAGCCACGGAAGTGAACTGGCAGCGGATCAAGAACGTCGAGAAGCAACGCGCCTCGGTGGTCGACGGTGTGCCGGTCTCCATGCCACCGCTGGTGCAGGCGGCCGCGCTGATGCGCCGCGCCGGACACGGCGGCGTAGATCACACCCTGGCCTCCGCCGAGGCCCGCGCTGCCGCTGAGGAACTGCTTGCCAAGTCCGACGGCGACGTGGGCATGGCCCTGCTTTCGCTCATCGAATTGGCACATGAGCGCGGCACGGATGCGGATGCGCAGGCCCGGGCGGCAGTCCGACAGTTGCGTGGGACCCTGGAATCCCGCTGACCCACCACGCCGCGGTCATTGCCAGCCCAGCACTTATGTCCCAGCTGCTGGAAGAAGTGTCCGCATGTTGGACCGACGGCGGTGCCGCGGGGGTCCCTTCCTTAGCCTCCTGCCCATGACACAGGTGATGGCGATCCAGCGAATGTGCTGCTCGGGCAACTGACCCACACCTATGTGTGCCGCAGTTGTCCGCGGCTAGCGCCATCCCCGCCCCCCCCTTGCACCGCCCCCTTGCACCGCCCGTCGGCCGTGCCTCCACGCCTTACCCTCCAAACCTTCCGCGCGATGAACAGGAACCGCAGATGTCCAACCCAGACTGGTCCTTCGAGACCCTCCAGATCCATGCCGGCCAGCAGCCTGATCCCACCACCGGTGCACGCGCATTGCCGCTGTACCAGACCACCGCCTACCAATTCCGTGACACTGAACATGCCGCCAACCTCTTCGGCCTCTCCGAGCTCGGCAACATCTACACCCGCCTCATGAACCCCACGCAGGATGCGGTCGAACAGCGCATCGCAGCCCTGGAGGGCGGCGTGGCGGCGCTGCTCGTGGCCTCCGGCTCGGCCGCGACGACTTTCGCCGTGCTGAACGTGGCGCGGGCCGGCGACCACATCGTGTCCAGCCCCTCCATCTACGGTGGTACCTACAACCTCTTCAGCCAGACCCTCTCCAAGCTGGGCATCGAGGTGACCTTCGTCGAGAATGCGGATGATCCGGAGTCCTGGCGGGCCGCGGCCCAGCCCAACACCAAGGCCTTCTTCGGCGAATCCATCGCCAATCCGCGCAACGACCTGCTTGATATCAGTGCTGTCGCTGAGGTCGCACACTCGCTGGGGCTGCCGCTCATCGTTGACAATACGGTGGCGACCCCGTACATCATCCGGCCCATCGATTTCGGCGCAGACGTCGTCATCCACTCAGCCACCAAGTTCCTCGCCGGGCACGGCAATTCGCTGGTTGGTGCCATTGTGGATTCGGGCCGCTTCGATTACGCGCAGTACCCCGAACGCTTCCCCAACTTCAACGAACCCGATCCCTCCTACAACGGCATCGTGTATGCGCAGGCCCTGGGCGTCGGTTCCGCCTTCGGTGCCAACCTCTCCTACATCTTCCGCATCCGGCTCACGCTGCTCCGCGACATCGGCGCGGCGGTCTCGCCCTTCAACGCCTGGCTGCTTGCCTTCGGCCTGGAGACGCTGAGTCTGCGCATGGAACGTCACATCGCAAACGCCAAGCTGGTGGCGGACTACCTGGTCTCTCATCCTGATGTGGCAAGTGTCAGCTACTCCACGCTGCCGTCCTCGCCGTGGCACCGGCTGCAGCAGAAGTACGCGCCCAAGGGCTCCGGCTCGGTGTTGTCCTTCGAGCTCAAAGGCGGCATTGAGGCTGGCCGCAAGTTCATCAATGCCCTGCAGCTCTTCAGCCATGTTGCCAACATCGGCGATGTGCGGTCGTTGGCCATCCACCCAGCGTCAACCACGCACTCACAGCTCAACGCGGAGCAGCAGCTGACCGCCGGTGTTACGCCTGGCTTGGTGCGTCTCAGCATCGGGCTTGAGAACATCGACGACATCACGCGCGATCTCGACATCGCCTTCGCGGCGGCACGCGCCTGAGTCAGGGAAGAGGCGTCGTACGCGCCATCCGGCAAGGGCAGGATGGCGCGTACGACAGCCGCTCCGCGTCGTCGGAAAGGGAGAATGGAAGCATGTGTTGTTGTGGGCCGCTCGATTTCGCAGCCACCGCTGCACTTCGGTCGCGGATTGAATCGACCAGGGCCGTGAAGGCGGCTGATGGGTTCAATCGACGACCGACATGCACCCGCGCGGCTGGCGGTGCCCGATGACGCATCTGGAAGGCCATGACCTCTCCGGCCACCACACCCCCAACCGCGTGTTCCTCACGCCCGAAACACCGGAGCTGCCGGTCACGGGAGCCTGGCGAGAGGGTGACGAACCGGGCGAGCGCAAGTTCCTGAAGCTCGGTGACCTCGTGCTGGAATCCGGGGAGACGTTGCCGGATGTCACCGTCGCCTATCAGGAGTGGGGCCAGCTCAACGCCGAGGCGTCCAATGCCGTGCTCATCAACCATGCACTCACCGGCTGGTCCGACGTGCCGGCTTGGTGGCCGGCCATGGTGGGACCGGGCATGCCCTTCGACACCGATCGCTACTACGTCGTGTGCCCCAATGTCATCGGCGGCTGTCAGGGATCCACGGGCCCGGCCAGCCTGGCGCCCGATGGCCATGCCTGGGGTTCACGCTTCCCGCGCATCACCGTGCGCGATCAGGTGGCTGCGGAAGTGGCCTTCGCTGATGCGCTGGGCATTGATCGCTTCGTGCTCTCGGTCGGTCCCTCACTCGGTGGCATGCGCGCGCTGGAGTGGGCGGTGATGCACCCGGACCGTGTGGGTGCCATTTGCGTCATCGGCTCCGGGAGTGCAGCCACAGGCGACCAGATCGGTACCGCTTCCATCCAGATCCGTGCCATCAAGACTGACCCTCACTTCCACGGAGGCGACTACTACGACGATCGCGTGGGCCCCGTGGAAGGCCTGGGCATCGCTCGCCGCATCGCCCACCTCACCTATCGCACGGACTACGAGATGGATGTGCGCTTCGGCCACTCACTGCAGCCGGACAGGACCGGGCGCTGGAGCGTGGAGTCGTATCTCGACCACCAGGCCGCCAAGCTGGCCCGGCGCTTCGATGCCAACACCTATCTGGTGCTGGTCGACGTCATGAACACGCACGACATCGGCCGTGGCCGTGGTGGCGTGGAGGCGGCACTGGCCGCCATCACGGTGCCGGTGCAGGCGGTCGCCATCGACACCGATCGTCTCTTCCCGCCCTCGCTACAACAGCAGATCGCGGACTACGCGCCGCGCGCCGAGCAGCTCATCACGCTGCACTCGCCCTACGGGCACGACGGCTTCCTGATCGAAGTAGAAGGGGTTGGCAGCGCGGTTCGCCACAGCCTCAAGCTCGGCGACGCCAAGCGCTGAACCGATCCTAGGAAACGACCAAGGCCGCGCTGCAGATGCAGTCGCGGCCTTGGCTGGCGTGGGTCAGAGAACGTCCACGACCTCGTCGAAGCCGAAACGCGGGTTGCGCGGGAACTGGCCCTCCGCGGAGGCGTGGCCCAGGTTCACGATCATGATGGTGCGCTGCGCCGTGCCGGCGAAGAACTCCTCGTCGACACCGGCAGCATTGAAGCCGCCCATGGGCCCGGCATCGAGGCCGACCGCGCGGGCCGCGATGATGAAGTAACCGGCCTGCATCCAGGCATTGTTGCGTGCGATCTGCTCGCGCATGGGGGAGGCTCCGAAGCGCTCCCGGGCGCCCTGCGACTGAGGGGCGAGGCGCGGCAGGTGTTGGTGGAAGTCGGTATCGGCGGCAAGGATCGCGACCACAGGCGCTTGCTCGGACTTGGCCTTGTTGCCGTCAGCGATGTGCTTGATGAGGCGGGCTTTGGCCGCTTCGCCACGCAGGAAGGTGATGCGGAGCGGCTGGGCGTTGTTCATGGTGGGTGCGAACTTCATGAGTTCGTAGATGGACTCCAGTTCGGCATCGCTGACGGTCTCGCCGGTGAAGCCGTACGCGGTGTGGGCCTCGCGGAACAGGACGTCCGCCGCGAGCTCGTCGATGGCGAAGGGGGTCGCCTCGGCAGTGGCGCTCATGGTCTCTCCTCGGAAGTTGTTACTTGAAGGTTCAACCACTGTAACGAGCCTGCTCCGCCACCTATTCCCAGAGGCCGCCACTGCCTGATTCCGGCTGCTGGGCCGCTGCGGGCAGCATGCGCATGAGTGCCAGCGTGGCCCGCCCCAGCAGTGTCACTGCGTCCGTGAGCAGCGCGCAGTCACGCGGGCCCAGCCGGGACGCGGTGCCGCTGATGGTGCACTCACCGTCGAGCACTGCAAGCAATTCGGTGCCCGCGGAAGCGGGCAGCGTGAGCGTCCCGGACAGCTTTCGCAGGCTCAACCTGCCGCTGACCCGCTCGCGGCGGGTCATGAGGTTGAGGTCTGCGGTGGGGCCGAGGGGGAGCCGCGACTCCACATGTGCCTCACCGCGGAAGGCCACCGGAACGAGGGGCTTCACCAGGTGCAGCGCACCATCAATGGTGAGTTCCATGCCCTGACCCTCGACCAGGACGAGCACCCGGTCGACGCCGGGCAGTTCTGAGAACGGGCCTTCGCCCGCAACCTCAGCGAAACTGACGCGCCAATCAAAGTCGAGGAAGCCGGCGCCCTCCGGCACGGCCATCACCTGATAGGTGACGCCGGCACCGTTGGCCCAGGCGCTGGCTTGGCGATCCGCGTGCAACAGCAGGCGCGGTGCGCTCATCCGGCGAGTTCCTGGAGCACGGCCACCAGGCTGGTCACGCCGCGCAGGCAGTCATCGCGGTCGGCGAACTCCCGCGGTGAATGAGAGATGCCGGTGCGATTGCGCACGAAGAGCATGGCCGTCGGCAGCCCGGCAGTGGCCAGGATGCCGGCGTCATGTCCGGCACCAGTGGGCAGCAGCGGCACGTCGTCATCGCCCAGTTCCGCCACCACCGCAGCACGCACGCGGTCGCGCAGCGCCGCATGGAAATGGACGACGGGCGTCTCCGACTCGATGTCCACCGTCACGGTGACACCATGCTCGGCGGAGGCGCCGCGAGCGGCGGCCTCGATATCGGCTAGGAGCTGATGCAGGGTCTCGGCATCCGCAGCGCGTGCATCCAGCCAGGCCCGAACCACGGAGGGGATGGCATTGGTGCCATTGGGCTCCACCTCGATGCGACCGAAGGTGGCCCGGCTGTCACTGGCCCGGGCCGCGGACTCGGCGGAGAGCACGGTGCGCGCAAATGCGGACATGGGATCCCTGCGATCACGCATGCGGGTGGTGCCTGCGTGATCGGCGACGCCGGTGAAGGTGTAGCGGTAGCGGCCGTGGGGCCAGATGGCCGTGGCCACCCCGATGGGTGCGTCATCATCGACGAGCGATCG
>JAKAIC010000078.1 GCA_021814565.1 Actinomycetes bacterium
GTGCCGGTGTTGCCGCCCCATATGGCGGCACTGGTGCGAGCCGTCGCCAACCGCTATGCCGCCACCTTCGTCGACGTCATGCGCTTCGCGGTGCCGCCGCGGCATGCGCGTACGGAGACGGCCGCGCTGGAGCAGGCGCCGCTCGCGGACGGTCCGGGGGTCGAATTGCGGGGGAGCCTGCTGGAAGCGCGCGGTCTGCGAGCCTTCCTCTCCCGCAGCGCCCAGGGTGAGGCGCTGGCCGCCTGCCTTGATCTGCCGACGTTGTTGCCGCTGCACTACTCGGTGGCCGAGTTGGCGGCCGCGGCCCTGCGCGATGGCTCGGTGGTCATCGTGGCTCCGGATGCGCGCGACGTGGCTCGCATTGCTGCGGCGCTGCAGCAGTTGGGCCTTGCGCCGGTGATCATGCGCGCGGCGGACGGGCCGGTCGCGCGTCAACGGGCCTTCACCACCATGCTTCGGGCCCAGCGCTGCATCGTGGTGGGGACGCGCCTGGCCGCCTTCGCGCCCATCACCGGCCGGGCGGTGTGCATCGTCGTCGGTGATGGCCACGATGCGCTGGTGGAGCAGCAGGTTCCCGGCTGGCAGGCCAGGGAAGTGGCGCTGGCCAGAATGCAGACACAGGGCTGGTCGACCTTGTTCGTCGGCCACCACCGCTCCATCGAGTTGCAGCAAGCCGTCACCTCGAGCGTGGTCAAGGCACTGAATTGGACGACTGCGCGTTGGCGTGAGTTGAACAGCAGGTGCGAATCCGCGCCTGAGCGCTATGAGGGTGCCGACCCGCTGCTGCAGCACCTGCGCATTCCGCCCAGCATCTTCAAGGCCATGCGCGAGACGCTCGCGCGCGGCCCCGTGCTCATGGCGGTTGCACACGGCGGCTACATCACCAGTTTGCGTTGCGACACCTGTCGCGAGGTCGCCACCTGCACTGCCTGCACCGGGCCCATGGGTGTGTCCGGCGCCCGGGAAATGCCCCGGTGCCGGGTGTGCGGCGCCGCCGATTGGAAGTGCCAGTGGTGCGGTGGCACGCGCGTGGCCTCCCGGACCTTGGGCGTCGAACGCACCCGCGAGGAGTTGGGCCGGGCCTTCCCCAACACCCCCATCCGTGTGGTGGACGCCGAGCATCCGCTGCCCTCCATGCCGGCAGGCCCCGAACTCCTGCTCGTCACACCGGGCATGGAGCCGGAGGGTCAAGTCGAGCTGGCGGTGATCCTCGACGTGGAGACGGTGCTTGGCCGTCATGATCTCTCCGCCCCCACCGAGGCTCTGCGCCGTTGGCGCGACGTCGCCGCCTGCGTCGGTCCCAGTGGGCGCCTCATCATCGTGGGCTCGCAGGCCGCGCCCGCCGTGCAGGCCATGGTGCGCAACGATCCTGTCGGTTTCGCCGAACGTGAGTTGGCCGATCGTCGGGCCACCGGCCTGCCGCCGGCCGTTCATGCGGCGGTGATCGAGGTGCCCTTGGGGAATGAGGCCGCGGCGGAGATGGCAGCAGAAGCCGCATCAGCCCGCGTGCTGGGTCCGGTGGTGCTGGGAACGACGCAACGGCTGTTGCTGCTGCACGCGGATCTGGGTGTGCTTCGCGCCGCGGTGCGTGCGGTCGTGGGCAGGCGCAGTGCGGCCAAGACTCTGGCCGGCGTCAATGTCCGCATCGATCCGCTCGAGATCGCCACCTGATGCAGCCGTTATCATCGTCTTCATGGCATTGCAGCAGGTCCGACTCTTCGGCGACCCCGTCCTGAAGACACCTGCAGCCGAGGTCACCGTCTTCGACAAGGAACTGCGCACCCTGGTGCGGGACCTCACCGAGACCATGTTGGACGCCCCGGGCGCCGGTCTGGCGGCACCGCAGATCGGTGTCTCGCTGCGGGTCTTCAGCTACTGCGTGGACGGGGTGGTGGGGCATCTCATCAACCCCGATCTCGATCTCTCCGAGGAACTGCAGGATGGTCCCGAGGGCTGCCTGTCGCTGCCGGGTCTCACCTTTGACACCCAGCGGGCGCTGCGCGTGGTGGCCAGGGGCATGAACATGCACGGTGAGCCGGTCGTCATCGAGGGCTCGGAACTACTGGCCCGGGCCGTCCAGCACGAGACCGACCACCTCGATGGCATAATCTTCATCGACCGTCTTGATCCCGAGTTGCGCAAGCAGGCCATGCGCGCCATTCGTGAGAGCGAGTGGTTCGGTGCCGAAGCGCAGGTGCGCCTCAGCCCGCATGCGATGACGCCCGGTCTCGGCTGATGCGCCTTGCCTTCGCCGGTACGCCCGAGGTCGCCATCCCGTCCTTGACGGCATTGCTCGATGCCGGCCACGAGCTGGTGGCGGTGATCACGCGGCCCGATGCTCCTGCCGGCCGCGGCCGTGTCCTCACTCCGTCACCGGTAGCCGAATTTGCCGCAGCGCACGGGTTGCACGTGCTCAAGCCCGCCAAGGTCATCGAGATCACTGAAGAACTGACGGCACTGGCACCGCAGTGCGTGGCCGTGGTCGCGTACGGTGGTCTGATTCCTGTGTCGCTGCTCGAGTTGCCGCAGCACGGCTGGATCAACCTGCACTTCTCGCTGCTGCCGGCGTGGCGCGGCGCGGCCCCCGTACAACACGCCATCATGGCCGGCGACGATGTCACCGGTGCCACCACTTTCCGCCTGGAGGCCGGCCTCGATACGGGTCCCGTCTTCGGCACCATCACCCGTGCCATCGACGCACGCGACACCGCGGGACGACTCTTGCAGGAGTTGGCGCACGACGGTGCCAACTTGCTGGCCCAGACCATTGCCGCCATCGAGACGCTGGTGCCGCGAGCCCAGCCCGCCGCTGGTGTCTCCCTGGCACCCAAGTTGGAGAAGGCGGACGCCCGCATCGTCTGGCGTCACCCCGCACTGGTGGTGGATCGCCTGATCCGCGGCTGCACCCCGGAGCCCGGAGCCTGGTCGGAGACCGGTGGTCAGCGTCTGGCCATCGAGCCGGTCACTCCACGGCCCGATGTACGTGACCTCCTGCCCGGGGAGATCCGCTCACACGAGCGATCAGTATTGGTGGGAACCGGTTCGTATGCGGTGGAACTGAGCCGAGTGAAGCCGGCCGGCAAATCATGGATGGAGGCCGACGCCTGGTGGCGCGGGCTCCGTGAGCAGCAGGGATTCGTTGATGCAGGTTGATGAAGCACGTCGCGCGGCGTACGACCTGCTCTACGAGGTCGGCGTCGAAGGTGCCTACGCCAACCTCGTGATGCCGCAGATCATCGAGCACTACGAACTGCGCGGCCGCGATGCCGCCTTCGCCACCGAACTGGCCTTCGGCACCTTGCGCCTGCGTGACTTCCTGGATGCAGTGATCGCCAAGTGCGCCGATCGCGACCCCTCGCGCATCGAGCCGCCCATCCTCGACGTTCTGCGCATGGGCAGCTACCAGCTGCTTGCCATGCGCGTTCCTCCGCATGCCGCGGTGGCAACCTCGGTTGAACTGAGCAAGCGTGTCACCCGCAACAACGCCTCGGGACTCGTCAACGCCGTGCTGCGCAAGGTCGACGCCCACGATCGCGAGGCCTGGACCAGCATTGTGCAGCAGGGTCTGGACGCGGACGCGGCCCTCGCGGTCACCACCTCGCACCCGCAATGGCAGGTACGGGCCTTGGGCGATGCTCTGCGCGAGCACCGTGACGAGTTGCCGCAACTCCTCAAGATCGACAACACCGCACCCACCGTCACCCTGGTGGCGCGGCCCGGTGCCTGCACGGTTTCGGAGTTGCTGGCCGAAGGCGACTCGGAAGAGGGCAAGTGGTCACCGTTCGCAGTGCGCATGCATGGCGGTGTCCCGGGTGCAATCAGCGCCGTTGCCCACGGTCGTGCAGCCGTCCAGGACGAGGGCTCCCAATTGGTGGCGCTCACGTTGGCGGCGGCATCCATCGAAGGCGCGGATTCGCAATGGCTCGATCTGTGTGCCGGCCCCGGAGGCAAGGCCGGCCTGCTGGCCGCACTCGTGTACGAACAGGGGGGAGCGCTGACCGCTGTCGAACTGCAGGAGCATCGGGCCGAGTTGGTGGGCAAGACCATGCGCGGTGTGCCGGGTCAGCATCGCGTGATCACCGAGGATGGCACGCGCTTCCAGGGCAGGTTCGATCGTGTGCTCGTCGATGTGCCGTGCACTGGTCTGGGTGTGCTGCGTCGGCGACCGGAGTCCCGTTGGCGTCGTGCACCGGGCGACGTCGCGGCCCTGGCGCCGCTGCAGCGGGCGCTGCTGCGCAATGCCATAGCCTGCACGCGGCCCGGCGGTGTCATCGCCTACTCCACCTGCTCCCCGCATCTGGCGGAGACCGAATTCGTCATCGCCGACATTCTCGAGGATGGCACTGCGGATCTCGTGGATGCGCGATCCACTGCGCTCACCATTCCGGGCCTGCGCAACATCGCGGACTTCGATGCCGTCACCTCGCCCGGGCCCTATCTGCGCCTGTGGCCACAGCGGCATGACACCGACGGCATGTTCCTCGCGCTGCTTCGTCGACGCTGATCGCCGCGCGATAATCTGAGGCCGTGCACGCACAGATCTCGCCTTCCATCCTGTCCGCGGACTTCGCGCGTCTGGCCGATGAGTGCGAACGCGTTGCCGGTGTCGCCGACTGGTTGCATGTCGACGTCATGGACAACCACTTCGTCCCCAACCTCACTCTGGGCCTGCCTGTGGTGCAACGGCTGCTTCACGCGGTCACCACGCCGATCGACGCGCACCTCATGATTGCCGATCCCGATCGTTGGGCGCCCGCTTACGCCGAGGCCGGCTGCGGCAGCGTCACCTTCCATGTGGAGGCTGCGCGCGATCCGCGCATGCTGGCGCGCAACCTGCGCGCGGCGGGAGCCCGTGCTGGGATGGCGCTCAAGCCGGGTACCGGCATTGACGACTATGCGGACCTGCTGCCCGAGCTCGACATGGTGCTGATCATGACCGTGGAGCCCGGCTTCGGTGGCCAGCGGTTCATGTCGGACATGATGCCCAAGGTGCGACGCACGCGGGAGTTGCTGCAGGGGCGACCGGATCTCGATATCTGGATCCAGGTCGACGGCGGCGTCGCCGACGAGACCATCGAGCAGTGCGCGGAGGCGGGTGCCAATGTCTTCGTCGCGGGCAGTGCGGTGTACGCCACCGATGATCCGTATCTCGCCTGCCAGAAGCTGCGCACCCTGGCCGATACGGGCATGGCCTCCTGGTGCGCGTGAGCGACCTCGCCTGGCTTGATCGCGCGGCCGCACTGGCCGCGCCCTGGATGACGTTTCCCAATCCGCGCGTCGGTTGCGTGATCGTTGACGACCACGGAACCGTGGTGGGCGAGGGTGCGCATCAGCTGGCCGGCGAGGCGCACGCCGAAGTCAATGCGCTGACGGCTGCCGGTGAACGTGCACACGGCGCCACCGCCTACGTCACACTGGAACCCTGCAACCACCATGGTCGGACCGGTCCCTGCTCGCTGGCGCTGATTACTGCTGGCGTGCGACGCGTCGTCATCGCCGTCGCTGATCCGAACATGCGGGCCGCTGGCGGCGCTGAGAGGCTGCGCGCGGCGGGAGTGCAAGTCGATTTTCTGGCCTGCCCTGCGGCGGAGGCAGTGAACGAGCACTGGTTGCATGCGGTACGCCACCAGCGGCCCTTCGTCACCCTCAAGTTGGCGACCAGCCTGGACGGCCGCATCGCTGCCGCAACCGGTCAGGAAACCGCCATCTCCAATGCCGCGTCACGGCTGCGCGTGCATCAATTGCGGGCGCGGGTCGACGGCGTGCTCGTCGGCACCAACACTGCCGTGGTTGATGACCCCGAGCTCACGGTGCGTCTGATCGAGGCCCAGAAGCAGCCCTGGCGGCTGGTGGTCGGCCTGCGCGAACTGCCGCGCGACCTGCGCATGTTCAAGGGGCCGGGGCCGGCGCGCCAGATCTTCGCGCACGACCCGCACGACGTCATGGAAGCGCTGCAGTTCCTGGAGATCCGGCATGTGCTGGTGGAGGGTGGGGCCACGGTGGCACGAGCCTTCCTCGAGGCCGGGCTGGTCGACGAGTGCATCTGGATCACCGCACCCATGGTGCTGCACCAGGGACCGCATGCGCTCGGCGCGCCGGCCTTCATGGAGGTCAAGCGCTGGCGTCGAGTCGGCACCGCCGATGTGGCAGGAGATCTCTGGAGTTACCTCCGCCCGTAGGATTTGGCCATGTTCACGGGCATTGTCGAAGAGGTCGGCGCCATCGCCGCCGCCGAGGATCTCCCGGACGCCAAGCGCCTCACCATCCGCGGTCCACTCGTCACCACAGACGCGGCGCACGGAGATTCCATCGCCGTCTCCGGCGTCTGTCTCACTGTGGTGGACGTCCAGGACGACGCCTTCACCGCCGATGTCATGAAGCAGACGCTTGATTTCACCAGCCTCGGCAACAAGCGCGTGGGTGAAACGGTGAATCTCGAGCGTGCAGCGCGCGTGGATTCACGTCTCGGTGGTCACATCGTGCAGGGTCACGTCGATGGCGTCGGCACCGTGGTTGCCGTCTCACCTGGCGACAAGTGGACGGTGGTCGCCATCGCCCCGCCCCAGCACCTGCTGCGCTATATCGTCGCTCAGGGTTCCGTCGCCATCGATGGCGTGTCACTCACCGTGGCCACCATCAATGACGCCGCGGACGAGTTCACGGTCTCGCTCATCCCCACCACGCTGGCAGAGACCAGCTTGGGCGGTCTGGGTATCGGCGACCACGTCAACATCGAGGTCGATGTGCTCGCCAAGTACGTGGAGCGTCTGCTGGCCGCGAACGGAGAACAGTCATGAGTGGTGCGGGAGCGCCTGGTTTCACCCTCCAGCCCATGAACGGCGTGCGCGTCGCCATCATCGCCTCCACTTGGCACGACCGGGTGATGGATGCGCTCATCGCCAACGCGCTTGCCACCTGCGCTGACGCGGGTGTCGAAACCACGGTGGTGCGGGTGCCTGGCTCCTTCGAACTGGGCGTGGCAGCCATGCGGGCTGCCAGGTCGGGACATTTCGATGCGGTGGTTGCGCTCGGCGTGATCATCCGCGGCGGCACACCGCATTTCGAATACGTATCCAGCGCCAGTACCGACGCGCTCAATCAGGTGGCGCTGGACACCGGACTCCCCGTCGGCTTCGGGTTGCTCACCTGTGACGACGAGGCCCAGGCCATCGACCGTGCCGGCCTGCCCCACTCCAAGGAGAACAAGGGACGGGAGGCAGCCGAAGCGGCCCTCGTCATGGTGCAAACCCTTCGTTCCCTAGGCTGGTGACATGAAGACCTTCGACGAGTTGTGGTTCGAACTGTCCAGCAAAGTGGCGTCCGGCGATCCCCAATCGGGCACCGTGCGGCACGTGGCGTCGGGTGTGCACTCGGTCGGCAAGAAGGTGGTCGAGGAAGCCGCTGAGGTCTGGATGGCCGCCGAGCACGAAGGCCAGGCGCGCGCCGCCGAGGAGATCTCGCAGCTGCTGTACCAGGTGCAGGCGCTGATGCTCACCATCGGCATCACCCCCCAAGACGTCTACGAAACTCTCTGAGGACCAGCCATGTTGCGCGTTGCCATTCCCAACAAGGGCGTGCTGTCAGAGCCTGCCCGTGCCATGCTGCGAGAAGCCGGTTACTACGCGGCCAGCAGCTCACGGGAACTGGTGGTGAATGACCCGGACAACGACTGCGAGTTCTTCTTCCTGCGCCCCCGCGACATCGCCACCTATGTCGGCGAGGGCACCCTCGACGTCGGCATCACCGGTCGCGACATGCTGCTGGATTCCGCGGCCCCGGCCGACGAGCTGCTGCAGCTGGGCTTCGGTGGTTCCACCTTCCGCATCGCAGCGCCCAAGGGCACCGCCACTTCACTGCGTGATCTCGACGGCAAGCGCATCGCCACCTCCTATGCCGGCGTGCTCACGGCGTGGCTGGGCCGCGAGGGCATTACCGCCACTGTGGTGGAACTCGATGGTGCCGTGGAGAATGCGGTGGCGCTCGGCGTCGCCGACTGGGTCGCCGACGTTGTCGACACCGGTACCACGCTCAAGCAGGCCGGCCTTGAAGTCATCGGCGATCCGGTCATGCGCAGCGAGGCCGTGGTGGTCCGTCGTCAGGGGGCGCCGCTCGATGCTGCGGTCGAAACATTCATCCGCCGTCTCAGTTCGGTCATGGTGGCCCGCGCCTACGTGCTCGTCGACTACGACGTCCAACGCGTCAACCTGGAACGCGCCTGCTCGCTCACGCCCGGCATCGAATCGCCGACCATCTCTGATCTGGCCAACCCTGAATGGGCAGCGGTGCGCGCCATGTGCACCAGACGTGACGTGCACAAGGTCATGGATGAGCTCTACGACATGGGCGCCCGCGGCATCATCGTCACTGATATCCACGCCTGCCGACTCTGAACGCGCGCATGGAATCCCGTGTCGACGACGGCAGCTGCCCGCCGCTGCTGGCAGCCGCTCTCAATGCCGGATGGCCGGTGGCGGTGGCGGCCGCCGTGCGCCAGGAACGACTGCTCGTCCCAGTGGTCAAGGCACCCGAGGGTTCCCTGCCCGAGGACGAGGCCGATCCCTGTGGCACCGGTGACGCGATGGCCTCGGTGACCTTCATCGCCGCCGACGGTCGTCGGGCGTTGCTCGCATTCAGTTCCCTCAGCGCCTTGCAGGCCTGGGATCCTCAGGCCCGGCCCCTGCCCCAGCCCGGCCGTGACATCGCCGGGTCAGCGGTGACAGGGGGGCTGGATGCCCTGATCATCGATATCGCCAGCGAGCACCGGGTGGCCCTGCAAGCTGGGGAACTGCTGCTGGCCAGCGGCCTCGACGGCTAGCGCTCAGGAGCGAAGCGAGGGGTACACCGCGCCGGTATGTTCGCGCTGCGCGCTCAACACCAGCTGGCTCGCAAATCACGTCAGCGAGCTGACGCGTTTGC
>JAKAIC010000079.1 GCA_021814565.1 Actinomycetes bacterium
GGCCGTGAGTCCGGCGGAGGTGCTGACTGCCAACATCCTGAGCAACCGCGGAAAGACCATTCGCCCCAAGACCCTGAACCAGAAGCGGTACGTCGATGCCATCGACGAGCACACCATCGTCTTCGGCATCGGGCCTGCTGGCACCGGCAAGACTTACCTGGCCGTGGCCAAGGCGGTGCAGGCGCTGCAGTCGAAGCTCATCAACCGCATCGTGCTGACACGCCCCGCGGTGGAGGCGGGGGAGCGGCTGGGCTTCCTTCCCGGCACACTCTCGGAGAAGATCGATCCCTACCTGCGCCCGCTCTACGACGCGCTTCACGACATGATCGAGCCGGACAAGATCCCGCGGCTGATGACCAGCGGCGTCATCGAAGTGGCTCCGCTCGCCTACATGCGAGGCCGGACACTCAACGATGCCTTCATCATCCTCGACGAGGCGCAGAACACCACACCCGAGCAGATGAAGATGTTCCTCACCCGCCTCGGATTCAACTCCACCATGGTGGTCACCGGTGACGTCACCCAGGTTGACCTGCCCGGTGGCACGCGCAGTGGTCTGCAGATCGTCCAGGAGATCCTCGGCGGTCTCGACGACATCGCGTTCTGCCGCCTGTACTCACAGGATGTGGTGCGTCACCGCCTGGTGGGGCGCATCGTCGACGCCTATGGACGATGGGATGCGGAACATCAGGCGCATGACACACCGTCCGTCCGTCATCAACGCCTTCGGGAGCAACCATGATCCCCACCGAAGACATCGACATCGAGAACGAAACCGACTTCGACATCGACATCCTGCGCGTGTACCAACAGGTGCGCTTCATGTTCGATCAGTTGCGCCTGCACCCGCAAACAGCGGTCTCGATCCTCTTCGTCGACGAGGAACGCATGGCCCAGCTGCATGTCGAGTGGATGGATGAGCCCGGTCCCACCGACGTGCTGTCGTTCCCCATGGACGAGTTGGTGCTGCCCGAGGAGGGCGAGGACGCCATGCCGGGACTGCTCGGTGACATCGTCCTGTGCCCCGCCTTCGCGGAGCGGCAGGCCCGGGACAATGGACAATCGCTGGAAGAGGAGCTGGCCATGCTGCTCACGCACGGCATCCTCCACTGCCTCGGTTACGACCACGCGGAACCCGATGAGCACACACTCATGTTCGGCTTGCAGGGCAAGCTGCTGAAGGCCTGGTGGCAACGCGATGAGTAGCTGGGCCGTGTACGTGGTGGCAGCCCTCCTCCTCGCCATCGGCGGAACGCTGGTGGCTTTCGAGACCGCACTGGGACGCATCTCCAGCTCTCGTATCGACGAACTGTTCAGCGGCGAACGCCGGCTCAGACTGCAGGGTGTGATCGACGATCGCGTTCGCTACGTCACCGTGCTGTTGTTCGTGCGCCAGGCGCTTACCGCACTCGCCATCGTGCTGGTTGCGCAGGAGTTCGCCCGCCATTTCGGCATCCTCAACTGGCGCTCCACACTGGGTGCCAGTGGTGTCATGCTGCTCGGCACCTTCATCGTGCTGGGAGTCGCGCCGCGCACACTGGGCCGTCAGCACGTCGATGGCTTCTCGCGGGTGGGTGCGCCGGTGGCCCTCACGCTCGCGGCACTGCTGGGACCGGTCACCAAGCTGCTCATCATGCTGGGCAATGCCGTCACCCCCGGCAAGGGATTCCGCGAGGGTCCCTTTGCAACGGCCGCTGAGCTTCGTGAACTTGTCGACGTCGCGGAGGCCTCATCGGTCATCGAGGACGACGAGCGCCGCATGATCCACAGCGTCTTCGAACTGGGTGAGACCATCGCCCGCGAAGTCATGGTGCCGCGCACCGAGATGGTGTTCATCGAACGCAACAAGACCCTGCGCCAGGCCATGTCACTGGGCCTGCGCAGCGGCTACTCACGCATCCCCGTGGTGGGCGAGGACGCTGATGATGTCCTGGGCGTCATCTACCTCAAGGACATCACCAGGCGCGTCTACGAACACCGCGATGCTGAATCACAGGAACGCGTGGAAAGCCTCATGCGTCCAGCCGTGTTCGTGCCTGATTCCAAACGTGCGGACGACCTGCTTCGTGACATGCAGGCGGCGCGCACGCACCTGGCCATCGTCGTGGATGAGTACGGTGGTACTGCTGGCATCGTCACCATCGAGGACATCCTCGAGGAGATCGTCGGTGAGATCGAGGATGAGTACGACACAGCGGCACCCGAGATCGAGGAGTTGCAGCACGGAGCCTTCCGGGTGAGTTCGCGCCTGCACCTGGATGACCTTGCGGAACTCCTCTCCATCGAACTCGACGGCGAGGAGGAGGGCGTGGAGACGGTTGCGGGCCTGCTGGGCAAGCGCATCGGTCGCGTTCCCATCCCCGGTTCCGAGCTCACCCTCGACGGTTGGCATCTGGTGGCGGAATCCGTGGCCGGTCGCCGCAATCGCATCGGATCCGTGCTTGTCACGCGCATCGACAATGACGATGCCGCTGAGGGCGGCGAGTGAGCGGGCTGCGCGGGCGCGCCGTCCTCGTCGTCATTGCCTCTGGATTCCTCTTCGGCACCACTGGTACGTCGGTCGTGCTGGCCGGGACCGGTGCCTCTCCTCTGTCGATCGCTGCCCTGCGCATGCTGGTGGGATCGCTGGGCCTGCTGGCAGTTGCCAGCCTTCAGCGCGATTGGCGCCGCATCCTGCTGCTTTGGCGACTGCGCATGACCTGGTTCATGGGATTGGGCGTTGCGGGCTACATGGTGGCCTTCTTCGCCTCCGTGCAGACGGGCGGAGTGGCCATCGCCTCGTTGGTGTCGATCGCACTGTCGCCGCTGTTCACAGCTGTCTTCGCCCGCTTCCACGGACGCCCCTGGCCGGGTCTGGTGTGGCTGCTCTCGACGGCGCTGGCGGTGATCGGCGTGGCCCTGCTCGGAACGCCGATGGGCGGCACTGGCTCAGCCAATCGTCTGCTCGGTACCCTGTTCGCCGTCGTGGCCAGCGCGGCCTACGGCTCCTACACCGTGTTCGGGGCCCAGCTGGTCGCGCGTGCCCATCACGCCACGGATGCGCTGGCAGCCTCCTTCTCACTGGGCGCCCTGGTGTTGCTGCCACTGCTCTTCACGAGTGGCAGCCTGCTCCTGAACTGGCGTGGGTTGGTGCTGGGGCTGTGGCTGGGGCTGGCGACAACCACCATGTCCTATGTGATGTTCGGGTACGGCATCACCCATCTGGCGCCTGGCGTCGTCGCCACGCTGGTCCTGAGCGAACCGCTCGTGGCAACAGTGCTGGGAGTCAGTGTTCTCGGCGAGCACATGCCGGCACAGGGATGGATCGGTTGCGCACTCATCGGCGCCGGGCTCATCCTTGTGGCACGAAACGAAACCAAGGGAGCGCCCGTTGTTTAGAGCCGGATTCGCCTGCATCGTGGGGCGCCCCAATGCGGGGAAGTCCACACTCACCAACGCGCTGGTGGGTCGCAAGGTGGCGATCACGTCTGACAAGCCGCAGACCACTCGGCACACCATCCGCGGGCTGGTGCATCGCGAGGACGGGCAACTGGTCATGGTTGATACGCCCGGCGTGCACAAGCCGCGGACCCTGCTCGGCGAGCGTCTCAACGAGCTGGTGCGTGCAACCTGGGCGGAGGTTGACGTCATCGTCATGTGCTTCCCGGCGGATGAACCCGTGGGCCCGGGTGACCGCTTCATCGCCGGCGAGCTGGCAGCCATGCGCCGCACCCCCAAGGTGGCGGTGATCACCAAGGTGGATCGTGTGGATCGCGGCACCATTGCCGGGAGGCTGCTGGAAGTGCATGGGCTGGGCAAGGAGTTGGGCTTCGAGTGGGCTCACCTGATACCGGTGTCCGCCACGCAGGACGACCAGATCGACCTACTTGCCGACCAGTTGATTCCCATGATGCCGGAGTCGGCAGCGCTGTACCCCGAGGGTGAGATCAGCGACGAACCCGAGCAGACCCTCATCGCCGAGCTCATCCGTGAGGCTGCGCTGGAAGGCGTGCGCGACGAACTCCCGCATTCCATCGCGGTGGTCATCGAGGACATGGTGCTGCGCGCGGACCGGCCGGCCGAGGATCCCCTGATGGACATCTATGCGGTGCTGTACGTGGAGCGTGACTCGCAGAAGGCGATCGTCATCGGCCGGGGTGGAGAGCGTTTGAAGGCGGTGGGCACGGTGGCCAGGCAGGCTATCGCCTCGCTGCTCGGAACCAAGGTCTATCTGGACATCCGTGTCAAAGTGGCCAAGGACTGGCAGCAGGATCCCAAACAGTTGCGGCGCCTTGGCTTCTGAATCTACCCGTCACTCAGCGTCATCGCCGGTGGATGCCACATGGAGTTCCGGCAGCAATTCGTAGCGACGACCATAGGTGTCGACCACGGCGATGAGCGCAGCCGCCAAGGGGATGCCGATCAGTGCGCCGATGGGGCCGAAGACGGCCGCACCGACGAAGACCGCCGCCAGCGTGAAGGCAGGATGCATGTCCATGGTGACCTTGCTGACGCGCGGCCCCAGCACATAGTTCTCGATCTGCTGATACACGGTTGCGAAGGCGGCGATCCAGAGCATGTCCAGCGGCTGTGTCATGGCGGCGAAGGCCACCGGCACGATGATGCCGATGTAAGTGCCGAAGGTGGGGATGAACTGCGAGGTGATTCCTGCGAACAGTCCGAGCGGCATCCAATAGGGCACGCCGATGAGCCAGAAGGCCAGCGTGTGAGCAGCGGCGGAGAAGACGGCCAGCACCAGTCGCGACACCACGAAACCGCCGGTCTTGGCCACGGCGATGTCCCAGATGGTGACGAACACCTTCTGGCGCTCGGGCTTGAGCCAGGCAGCAACCAGGCGCCGCACCCGTGGTGCTTCTGCGCTGAGGTAGAAGGCGAAGATCAGGACGGTCAGGGTTTCGAAGAGGAACCCGACCACGCTGGACACGATGCCCAGCACGCCACCTGCCACATTGCCGGCAACCGCTGCCACGCGATCCGGCGTGAGGCTGAGTTGGCTGGTGATGGTGGTGGCATCGAGATGGGCGTTGAAGGTGCTGTTGACCCAGGACACCGCCGAGGTGACCACAGCAGGCAGTGCCTGCACGGCCTGCGAGAGCTGACCGAAGAAGAGCGTGCCGAACGCGGATAGGAAACCCACGAAGGCGAGGAACAAGGCGATGAGCACCAATCCCGCTGCCGCACCGCGCTTGAGCCCTCGTCGTTCCAAAGAGGCAACCGGCGGCTCCATGCCGATGGACACCAGCCAGGCGATGAGCAGCATGAAGAGGAAGGAGTGGGTGACGCCGAAGAGCCACTCCAGCACCTGCAGGCCCACCCACAGCCCCAGTCCCATGACCATGATGCGACGGATCGAGGTCTGGTCGAGCCGGAGGGCCGGCAATTGTTCAGGGTTGTTCATGTCCCCTCCGCAGCCGAATCTACTTGTGAATGCCGCTGCTGGGCACGCTGCGTGGCGTGCGAGTTGACCAGCTGATGCGCGGCACAATCAGCCCGTGCCCGTATTCCGCGATGAAGCCGTCGTGCTGCGGACGCACAAACTGGGTGAGGCCGATCGCATCATCACCCTGCTTACGCGACGCCACGGCCGCGTGCGAGCTGTCGCCAAAGGTGTCCGGCGCACCTCCAGCCGCTTCGGCTCCCGGCTCGAGCCCTTCACCCTGGTCGACTTCCAGGCCCATATCGGCCGGTCCCTGGATGTGGTGAATCAGGTGGAGACCATTGCCGCCTATGGTGCGCAATTCGTTGACGACTACCCGCGCTGGACCGCGGGTCAGGCCATGCTTGAGACCACGGAGCGCATGACACCGGAGGAGCGCGAGCCGGCGCCGCAACAGTTCTTGCTGCTCGTCGGCGGCCTCAAGGCATTGGTGGACGGCGAGCATGACCCATCGATGGTGCTGGATGCCTTTCTGCTTCGTTCGCTGGCCATCGGTGGATGGGCACCCTCGTTCACCGACTGTGCGCGTTGCGGAGCGGCAGGACCCCATCGCTGGTTCTCCATCAGCGGTGGCGGAGCCCTGTGCGCCGAGCACAAGTCGGCCGGCGTGGCCACGCCCTCACCACTCACGGTGGAGCTGCTGGGTGCGCTGCTGTCCGGTGACTGGGCCCTCGCTGATGCCAGCGAGACGAGAAACCGTCGTGAGGCCTCGGGTATCGTGGCGGCGCAGTTGCAGTGGCATCTGGAGCGCACGCTCAAGTCCTTGCCATTGGTCGACCGAAGCAGCTGAGGAGCGGCATGGCAAGGCGCACCTATCTCGACCCGCCGCCACATCCGACGGGTGTCACCCCGCCGCAGGTGGCCACGGTTCCGCAGCATGTCGCGGTCGTCATGGATGGCAACGGTCGTTGGGCCAAGCAACGTGGCCTGCCGCGAACCGCTGGTCATGAAGCGGGGGAGGCATCGCTGCTCGACGTCGTGCACGGCGCGATCGAGCTTGGTATTCCATGGCTGTCCGCCTACGCCTTCTCCACCGAGAACTGGAAGCGCTCACCGGAGGAGGTGCGCTTCCTGATGGGCTTCAATCGCGATGTCATCCGCCGCCGCCGTGACGAATTGCACGCCCTGGGCGTACGGGTGCGTTGGATCGGGCGCGAACGCCGACTCTGGAAGTCGGTGCTGTCGGAACTCGAGCAGGCGGTGGAACTCACTAGGGCCAATCGACGGCTCACGCTGACCATGTGCGTGAACTATGGCGGGCGCGCGGAGATCGCGGATGCGGTGACTGCGCTGGCGCGCGATGTGCGGGTGGGCAAGGTTGACCCTGAGGCAGTGGACGAGCGACTGCTGGCGCGATACCTGTACGACCCCGAGATGCCCGATGTCGATCTCTTCATCCGCTCCTCCGGCGAGCAGCGCACCAGCAATTTCCTGCCGTGGCAGGCCTCCTATGCCGAGCTGGTCTTCCTGGACACGTTGTGGCCGGACTTCGACCGACGACAGCTGTGGCAGGCGGTGGAGATCTTCAACGCACGTCAGCGTCGCTTCGGCAGCGCGTGATGCCTGCGCGGTGTCAGTGCAGGCCGGAGATCAACGACACCACGATGAACATGAATCCCACGCCGGAGACGGTCGCGAGCAGGGTGAATCGCGAGGAGTGCCTGCTGTGCGCCTCGGGCAGGATGTGGGACGTTGCCAGGTAGACGAGGAAGCCCGCGAACATCGACAGGTACAGCGCGAGCACGTGGTCCGAGATGGTGAGGTAGGTGCCGAACGCGGCACCCAGGGTGCGTGCACTGCCATCCAGCACCAGCAGGTAGCGCGCGCGGGACTGCCAGTGGCCGTGGTGGATGAGCAGGCTCACCGTGTTCAGGCCGTCGCTGAAGGCGTGCGCGATGACCGCGAGTGCGATGGCCAAGCCGATTGCGGTGGAGACCTGGAAGGCCAGGGCGATGGCCACACCATCGAGGAAGACATGCACCACCATGCCCAACGCGCCCAGGATGCTGGTGGTGCCCACCGCGTGCGAGTGACCGTGGGCGGCATCACCGAGGTCACTGTCCAGGGGCTCATGCGTGCCTGAGAGCTGCTCGAGCGTGTGCAGGAGCAGGAACCCCAACACGAATGCAATCGACACCGAAGGCACGTTGGCAACGGTGGTGGTGTCGATGCTGAAGACCTCTGGCATGAGGTCGAAAGCGACCAGGCCCAGCAGGAGTCCGGCGGAGAGCCCGAGCACCAGGTGCAGGCGACGGTGCGACTTGAGCGCGACCATGCCGCCGATTGCGGTTGCCACGACAGTGAGCAGGGCGATGAATATGGCCACGCAGGGACGCTATCGAAGGCGTCAAATCGCAGCCAGATCAGCGCTTCACATACGTCCCCGCGCGCGGTTGACGGTCACCAGGAGCAATCCCACCAGAACCGCGAGTCGCATGAAGCGAGCCATCGGGGAGAGCAGCGGCCAGGACAAGGCGACGAGCCACAGCAGCAGCAGGGTCAGGAGCGAGAGCAGGACGGCTGCTATCACTGCGTTTCCCACCACGAGTCCGCCGACCAGCAGCAGCGCGGTGAAGAGCGGGAAGAGCCAGCGGGGCAGCCCGTGCAGCCGCAACAAGACCGGAGCGGACCAGCGTTGAATGGCGGTCTGCGGTCGTGCGGAGGCAGGCGATGCATGCGATCGACCGGCGCTCGCAGCCCGGCCCTTGTTGGGTTTTGCCATGGATGCATGGTTCCACAGCTGGCCCCCTGCTGCCGGGGCAGTACGGCTCAAACGTCGGTCCGTGGATCGAGCCGGCCCGGCACATGGGCGGCTGCGGCTCCCTGTCCCACGGAATCGGCATCCCGGGCGCGCGCGGAGGGGAAGTCGCGGGCGCCCTCCGGGCCGTTGAGATGGAGGACCTCGAAGCTGGAGGGCTCGTCGATCGACTGCGACAGCAGTGGAACGGTGTGCAGCTTGACCTCGAAATCCGACATGGCCCGTCGGAAATCGCCGACGGAGGCCCAGCGCGTCACGATGACCGCCAGCCGAGGATCGTCGATGGAGGCGGAGATCTCACCGCCCAGACACAGCGCCTGGGTAACGAGCGGAGCCAACGCCTCACGGGCCATGGGCAGCCACGACTCGAGGTCGGTGACCCGGTAGCGGGTGATGACGACGAATCCGGTGGCCATGTGCGAACAGTAGACTCGCCGCACCAAATGGCCATTGAGCCATCAACCGACAGCCAGCCGGAATGGAGCACACCATGGCTATCGATCGCGTTGACGCCGTTGTCAATCTCAGCAAGCGTCGCGGTTTCGTGTACCAGTCCTCGGAGATCTACGGAGGCAGTCGCTCCGCTTGGGATTACGGGCCGCTGGGCGTTGAACTCAAGGACAACATCCGCCGTGCCTGGTGGCAGCACATGGTCCGCGGGCGAGAAGATGTCGTCGGTCT
>JAKAIC010000080.1 GCA_021814565.1 Actinomycetes bacterium
GCTCACCGGCATCGGCGCGGCCATCAAGTTGTGGCCGGCAGCGCTGTGGCCCGTGTTGCTCGTGAGCCAGCGCAAGGGCAAGCTCCGCGCCAGCATCTGGTTCCTCGGCACCGCCGCGGCGCTGGCACTGGTCTCGCTCAAGGACGGCGGTTGGGGCCGTCTCATCTCGCCGCTGCAGTATCAGGAGCATCGCGGACTGCAGATCGAATCCATCTGGGCCACCGTGCCCATGCTGCTTCGCGGATTCCAACCTCGGCACTACCCGCTGTCCGTGCACTTCGGTGCCTGGCAGATCGCCGGTCCGGGGGTCCAGCACTGGATGACGGTGGCATCGATCATGACCATCATCGGTGGCGTGATGGTTATTGCTACCTATGTGGCCTGGCTGACTCGCGGCCAGCACACCCATCTGGAAGCCGGGCTCATGGTGCTGCTGGTGGTCACGTACATGGTGGTGGCGAACAAGACACTGAGCCCGCAGTACTGGATGTGGATCGGCCCCCCGACGGCAGCGCTGGTGAGCATGCTGGGCGAGGACGACCCGCACGGCCCCTCCGTGACAAGGCGCGAGGTGGCGGGTGTCGCGGCCTGGGTGCTCGGCATTGCCGCATTGACGCAAGCCATCTTCCCCCGCACCTACCACCCACTGACGCACGGTGGGCCGTGGTTCCATCTGGCAACTGCCGTACTGGTGGCACGCAACCTGGCACTGCTCATGTTCGCGGCCTGGCTGCTCAGGCTCATCTCCCGGCACCTGCGCGTGCGAAGCCGGGCCGTGTAGCCCCGCCAGCGGCGACCTTGCCCAAGATTGGCATTTCGCTCACACACCTCTGCTGCCCGGCACCTAGCCTGCCCAAGGAATCCCGCTGGCGTGCAGGCCGGCGGTTGCATCGGAGCGGTTGCAGGGGGCGAGTGCGAATTGGACCTGCGTAGACGCGCCATGCGGCTGGCCTCGCTGCTGCTGGCGCTCGCCGTTGTGCTGGGCGGCTGGTCCTTCGCCGGAACCATGCGGCTCATGCCGCGCGCACCGCTATCGGTGCAGTTCGCGGAGTGGGCCCGGACCCACGGGCTGGGCTTCTTGGTGACGGAATACGAGCTCATCCTCGACCAGTTCAATCCACCCCAGACGGGCGGCAGACCAGATATGCGCTTGCTGGCAGCACTGGGCCGGACCGGTACCGCCGCTGGCGCACGTGTGGCCATGCCGACGCCATTGCTGCCGGCACTTCCCGGAGAGGGAAGGTTCCGGGTACTGCGTCGTCTTGGCGGCGTCCCGGTCCTGCAGGAGGCGCTGGTCCGGCCGGATGCGGAGTCCTCCTCATACCTCACCAGCGTCATCGTCATGTCCGGGACGCACACCCGCGTGGCGTTGCACCCCGGCACCATGGATCCGGGCAGACCCCGCTCATTTCACGCTAGCGCACACGTATCGGGCCGAAACAGCACAGGACTGGTCGGTACCTTCAACAGCGGATTCCTGGTGCAGGACTCGCAGGGTGGCTTCTACCTCAACGGCCGGCTGGCAGGACGGCTGCACCAGGGCGCAGCATCCGTCGTGACCTACCGCGACGGACATACGACGGTCGGCGCCTGGGGCCGGGACCTGAGCATGTCACCCGAGGTCGTATCGGTGCGGCAGAACCTTCGACTCATCGTCAATCACGGCAGGCCGGTCACCAACATGGACGCTGCGGTGGCTTCGCGCTTCGGCGCTGCCGCGTCGGCGTCGTTCCGCACCTGGCGATCCGGGCTCGGAGTGGCAGCCAACGGAGACCTCATCTACGCCATCGGCGATGCCCTCACTGCGAGCAGCCTTGCTGACGTCCTGGCCAGGGCCGGCGCAGTGCGAGCGCTGCAGCTCGACATCAACTATCACTCGACGGTGTACATCTGGTACTCCCCGGGCCGGCACGGCCAGGTCTCTCCGCACATGATCCTGAGCCCCGCGCACGGCCTGCTGACCTACCTCGGTGACGACTCCCGCGACTTCTTCGCGGTGTACACGCGGTGACGAATACACATTGCTGCACAACGGGAAGAGGCCAGCTGCCACCAGGTCAACCCCGAGCGTCCGGGAGCGCAGGGGTTGAGCCCTGGAGGTTCCGGACACCACAGCGGTGGGCAGGAAGCGTGGTCACTTGCTCTTGAAGACGGAGCCTTTGCCGTTCAGCTTGGAGATACGGATCCAGTCGATGGAGAAGACCGCCGGCGACTGCAGATCCGGGCCCGGCGCACCGCCGAATCCTCCGCCTACTGCCAGATTGAGCATGAGGAAGAAGGGATGATCGAACACCCAGGTGCGTCCGAAGAAGCGGGCCTTGGATTCCTTGTGGTACACGCGGCCGTCGAAGGTCCAACGCAACGCTCCGGGCGTCCACTCCAATCCGTAGGTGTGGAAGGCAGAGGAGAGCGGGGCGGATGCATCCACCGTCTGCACCAACCCACCGGCGCCGTTGTACTCGGGCCCATGAATGGTTCCGTACACCGTCAGCGGCGTACGGCCTAGGCTCTCGGCGATGTCAATCTCGCCCGAGTACGGCCAGGTCGCCGTGTCGATGTTGCTCCCCAACGCCCAGAATGCCGGCCAGGTGCCAGCGCCCACGGGCATCTTCATGCGCACTTCGATCTTGCCGTACTGGAAGTTGATGCGGCCCTTGGTCGTGAGCCGGCTGGAGGTGTACTGGCAAGGTCCGTAGTAGCACTGGAGGGTGGTCGAGCTCGGCTGCTTGATGGCCCGGATCAGCAGATGGCCCGCGCCATCGGTGGTGGCGTTGGTGTCCGTGTAGTACTCGAGTTCGTTGTTGCCCCAACCGGGCAACTGGCGATCGCTGCCGTCGCCGATCTCGAACGACCAGACCTTGGGATCCGGCCGCGTGCCCTGCGGGGTATTGAATTCCTGCGTCCACAGGTAATGGGTGGGTGCACTGCCGGTTGCGCGGCTCAAGGTCATCGCGGCCGTGACCGCGATGATCAGCACTGCCACACCTAGGAATCGCTTCATGTTTCTCCGCTTCGCCGCATCAGGTATTTCAGAAGAAGGCACAGTCCTGTACTGGCCGTGTGTGGTGGTGCAGTGGGTCGTGCCCTAGGCGGATTCGCGCTCCATGACATCGACGCCGAAGACCACGGACTGGTGAACCTGGCCCTTGATCGCCCGCTCGATACCCGTGACCAGCTCATGCGCCATCTGGTCAAAGGGCTGGTTGATGCTCGTGAGCCTGGGGCTCGTCGTCTCGGCAATCGGGCTGTTGTCGAAGCCGATCACGGAGATGTCCTGGGGCACGCGCAGACCTCGTGCCTTGATGGCATCCAGGGCCCCAGCTGCCATCAGGTCGTTGGCCACGAAAACAGCATCCATGGGCTGATCACGGTCCAGCAGCACGTTCATTGCACGCTCGCCGCCCACCCTGGTGAAGTCACCCTCGGCGATCAGCGAACGGCTGACGCGCAGCCCGCAGTTCTTGAGTCCGAGTTTGTAGCCCTGGAGCCGGTCCTCTGCGACCAGGGTGCCCTTGAGCCCGGCAATGGTCGCGATGTGCTGGCGCTGTTTGCTGTGGGCCAGATACTCGACGGCCAGTCGGGCACCACGGACGTTGTCCGGAGCCACGTAGGAGATGGTGGGATTCTCCACCTGTGGGCGGCCGAACATGACGATCGGAATGTGCTCGGCGCCCAGTGTCGCCTCCAGCTCACCGCGATGCCCTTGGCCCAGGAAGATGAGCCCGTCCACGTACCCGCTCAGCAGGTAGTTCTCCACCGCATAGGAACTGAAGCCTTCGTCGCTCTGCGGCGTGCGGAACTCCGTGCTGGGTCGGGCGATGAACCAGCAATTCAACGACGACTTGGCGAACTCTATGTACAGGTCATTGATGAGCTCACCCCAGAAGGGGTTCTCGTACAAGGAGCGGAAGTCCTCGAAGAACATGAGGCCCACCATGTCGGTCTTGGTACCGGTAAGGGCTCGCGCAGCACGATTGGGCACATAGCGCAACTCGGCAATGGCCGCTCGAGTGCGCTTCAGCACCGGCTTGGACACCAGATCCGGTGAGTTGATCACGCGCGACACGGTCGCGCGCGACACGCGGGCCCGCTTGGCAACATCCTCCAGGGTGGGCACCGAACTCCGAGTCACATCAGGAATCATAAGGTTCGGAACCGTTCGATCAGTTGCTGGTACGCGTACCAGGATTCCTTGGGCCTGCGCTCCCATGTGTCGTAGTCGACCCAGGTGATACCGAAGCGCTGTGCATTGCCGAAGGCCCATTCGAAGTTGTCGAACATCGACCACAGGAAATAGCCGCGCAGGTTCACGCCCGAGCGACAGGCATCCAGAGCCTGCGCAATATAGGCCGCGAGGTACCGCTGGCGCTTGGGATCCTGCACTCGGCCCTCGGCGTCCGGTGCCTCGTTGTAGGACGCACCGTTCTCAGTGACAAAGAGCGGAAGCCCTGGGAATTCATCGCCGAGACGCCGCAGCAGCACGCCGATACCGTCCGGCGTCCACGGCCACCCGATGTCGGTGCGCTCGTCCCCGAAGCCTGCGCCCACCAGTCTGCTTATGCCCGGGAAGACGTCGATACCGCCGGCACCCGGGGTCAACACGTTGGCGTTGTAGTAGTTGAGTCCCAGCCAGTCACGGCCCTGGGAAACGTCCGGGATGTCTCGTTCATCGATGACGATGCCGGTGAGTCTCGCGAAGTGCTCGATGACCTCCTGCGGGTAGGTACCACGCAACATGCCGTCCAGCCACCAGCGATTCTGCATGCCGTCGATGAGGCGGCGCTCCTCCGCAACCTCCGGGCTCTGCTCACCCGTGAATACCTGATCGGCAAGGTTCAGTACGACGCCGATGCGTGCGTCGCCGACACTGCTGCGCACCGCCGCGGAGGCAAGGGCATGTGCGCGCACCAATTGATGGGCCACGTTCACCGTCGTCGGCAGATCCTTGGCACCGGGCGCATGGTGACCGGTCAGATGGCCCAGATAGCTGACGCACCAGGGCTCATTGAGAGTCGCCCATTGCTTCACCCGGTCCCCCAGGATCCCTGAGATGTGCCCGGAATACTGAGCGAAGGCATCAACAGTGCGAGGGCTGGCCCAGCCGCCACCGGCCTGCAGTTCTGCGGGCAGATCCCAGTGATAGAGGGTCGCATTCGGTGCAATGCCGCGAGCCAGCAGCCCATCCACCAGGCGCTCATAGAAGTCGATACCAGCGCCACTGAAGGCACCCGTGCCGCCGGGCTGGACCCGTGGCCAGGAGATGGAGAAGCGATAGGAGTCCACACCCAGTTCGGCCATGAGATCGAGGTCCGCGTCCAGGTGTCGGATGTGCTCGATGCCGCGGGGATGCGTGGTGCCGTCGGCAATAGCCCCCGGTTGGGCTGCGAAGTCATCCCAGATGCAGCGGCCACGATCACCCAGAATGGCGCCGCCTTCCAGCTGGTATGAAGATGCTGCGACCCCCCACATGAAGTCCTTGGGCAGCCCGCCGAGATTCACGTCAGTGAGCTTCATCCCTTGACCGCACCTTCCATGACGCCGGACACCAGCCGCCTCGCGACCAATACGAAGAGGATGAGCAAGGGGATGGTGGCCAGGAACGATCCACCCATCTGGGCCGCGTAGTCGATGAAGTACGCGGCGCGCAATTGCTTGATGGCCACCTGCACAGTGAAATGCTCGGGAGAGTTCAGGACCAGCAGCGGCCAGATGAAGTCATTCCATGAGGCGAGGAAGGAGAAGAGGCCCAGCACAAGTGCCGTGGGCTTGATGATCGGCATCACGATGCTCCGGTAGATACGCCACACCCCTGCACCGTCCATGCGCGCCGCCTGGATGAGCTCATCCGGGATCTCGCCGGTGATGGTCTGCCGCATCCAGAACACGCCGAAGGCGGAGACCAGGCCCGGGACGATGACAGCCTGCAGGCTATCCACCCAATGCAGCTTCGACATGAGCAGGTACAGCGGCACGATCCCCAACTGGCCGGGAATCATCATGGTGAAGAGGATGAAGCCGAACATCAAGCGCTTGCCTGCGAAGCGCAATTTGGAGAATGCGTAGCCAGCCAGCGTTGAGAAGAACACCTGTGATGCAGCCACGATGGTGGAGATGAGAAGACTGTTGAGCAACGCCTTGTGGAACGGCACCACCTTGAAGACGCTGTTGATGGTCGTCATGAGGTTGGGCCCGGGCATGACGTGAGGAGGGTAGGCGGAGATGACGCTGCTGTCGTTCGATGCCACGACGAACATCCAGTAGAACGGGAAGATGCAGACGAAGACGAAGATCGCGAGCGCGAAGTAGGTGAAGCCTCGTGCGTCACCAGAGGTCTTGGCCTGCTTGGCGCGGCGTCCGAATGTGAGTGCCATTGGGTCACTCCTCCCCTTGAGCAAGACGTCGGGTGATGGCGGAATTGAGGAAGGAGAAGCCGGCGATGATGAAGAGCGACACCACGCCCACGGCAGCCGCGTAGCCGAAACGGAACTCCGAGAACGCCTGCTCGAACAGGAACAGCGAGAGCGTCGAGTATTGACGGGAATCGCCACCGGAATAGGAGACTCCGCCCAGGATGAGGGGTTCGGCGAAGATCTGCAGGCCGTAGATGGTCGACACGGTCACTGTGAAGATGAGCGTGTTCCGGATACCCGGGACCGTCACATAGCGGAACTGCTGCCAGGCATTGGCACCATCGACTTCGGCCGACTCGTACCGGTCCTTGGGAATGGCCTGCATGGCTGCGAGGTAGATGAGCGCGTTGTAGCCGGTCCAGCGCCACGCCACCATGGCCGCGATCTGGAGGTGACTGCTGAGCGGGCTTCCCGTCCAGTCGATGGCGTGGATTCCAAAGAAGTGCAGCAGCCAGTTGACGATGCCGAAGTCGCGCCCGAACAGTGAGCCGAAGATGACCGCGACCGCAACCACCGAGGTCACGTTCGGGACGAGCACCGCTGCGCGCCAGAATCCCGCGAACTTAAGACCTCGGCGATTGAGCAGTGAGGCGAGGCCCAGCGCCATGAACAGCTGGGGCAGCGTCGAGAGCACCCACAGGCTCAAGGTGTTGCGCAGGGCAATCCAGAAACGGTCGTCCTGCAGGAGATTCTGGAAGTTCTGCATGCCGACGAAGGTGTGCAGCCCCAGCGGGTCCCAGTTGAAGAAGGCGATGTAGATCGAATAGAGGATGGGGAAAAGGCCGAAGGTCAGGAAGATCAGGAAGAACGGCGAAACGAAGCCGTATCCGAACGCCCGTTCACTCGTCGGAACGATTCCTTTGTTACGTCGCATGAAACTGACTCCAAATCCTGAGGATCGACGTGCTGGCGAGGCATGGGTTGTTCGTGGCGCAGCGCCTGCCACGCCACGAACAACCCACCGCTACTGCGGATCGACGACTAACCGACCGTCGTCTTGATCGTCTTCATGGCATCTGCCCACGCCGCCGGGGCAGCTTGCTTGCCCTGCTCCACGCGGCTGATGGCGTTGCCGATCGCCGTATCGATCTGGCGCTGCTTGGGACCTTCGTAGATGGGCTTCTTGATTGCCTCAACTGCCTTCACGTAGATCTTGCCGACCGGCGCGTTGCTGAAGAAGGGGTTCTTGAAGTCCTGGATGTCGCTCGTGTTGTAGATCGACGAGGCTGCCGGGAAGTTGCCGTGCAGCTTGAAGACCTCGAGCTGGTTCTCCGGGCTGAGGGCCCAGCGGATGAACTCGTAGGCCTCCTTGGGGTGCTGCGCTGCTGCAGGAATGGCGAGCTGCGATCCACCCCAGTTGCCGCCGCCACCCGGGAGGGAGGCGATGTCCCACTTGCCAGCGGTGTCAGGAGCCTGACCCTGGATGTAGGCCATCATCCACGCCGGTGCCGTCATGACGGCGAAGGAGCCGTTGTTCATGCCGGCATTCCAGTCACTCGACCAGGCACCGATCTTGGCCGACAGGCCGGCCTTGATGACTGCCATGGTGGTGTTCCACGCCGACTTGATCTGCGGGTTGGTGGCGGCAACGACCTTGTTCGTCTTCTGGTCGTAGTACTGCACGTACTTGGGGCTCTGACGCGAGGCGGCCGAGTAGACCATGCCGGCACTGTCAATCCAGGCCTTGCCGGTGGCTGCCTTGTACTTCTTGCCCATGGCGATGAAGCCCGCCCAGGTCTTCATGGCCTTGCTCACGGCCGCACGACTGGTCGGGAGGCCAGCAGCCGCGAAGAGATCCTTGCGGTAGGCCAGCGCCATGCCGCCGACGTCGGTGGGAATGCCGATGATGGTGCCATTGCGTGCCACGCCCTGCTCCCAGCGCCAGGGCAGGTAGTTCTTGGCCAGGCTGGCCGCGCCGTACTTGCGTAGGTCGGTGAACTGCGAGGGGTACGACTTGAACAGCGACGAGTAGCCGACTTCGATGGCTGCAATGTCCGGCGTGTTGCCTGCGGCAAGGGCCGTCAGCAGCGCCTGGTGGTGCGCGTCGTAGTCACTCTGCTTGATCGTGATCGTGATGTTGGGGTGCAACGTCTCGTAGGTCTTGATGAGCTCACCAAGACCCATGTCACCGAAGGTCCACATCTGCAGGTTGATCTGGTCTGCAGCATGCGCAGGTGCAACGGGCACCGCGAACGCAGCAGCCACAAGCAGGACCGAGGCGACCCTGCCCATTCGACCGTGGAGTTTCATGTTCTGCTCCAATTCTTTGAAGATGCACGGTCATGACTGACCACGAACTTCGCCAGTCCCCCAGCCAGAATTCCCGACTGAGAGCGCTCTCAGCCGAGAGCGCTCTCAGTCTTGGCACACGGGCTGTG
>JAKAIC010000081.1 GCA_021814565.1 Actinomycetes bacterium
GCCGCGGGCACCGAAGCCCACCGAAATGGGGCCGTAGGCGGGCATGGCTAGGTGTCGGATGGCCGCCAGTTGACGGGCGCGGGCCGCTCGGCGTGCAGCAGCGGCACGTTCCTGCATGTGACGCGCGGTGGTCGCGGCCACGGCTTCGACGGTGGCCGCCGTGGCGGTCTGGGCTGCACGTGCCAGGCCACCTGGCAGCAGGGTCTGGAGTCGCTCGGCAAGAGAGGGCAGGGCCTGCGCGGGGATGGCCACGGCAGCGTCAGTGTTGGTGGATCCGATCTGGGTTGCGTACACGGGAGCTGCGGCGCTGTGGAGCGCTGCGATCGTCATGGCAATCGCAAGACCTCGAGCCCGCACCTAGTACCAGCCGTGCCGATGGGAATGATCAAGCGCTGCGCAGGGACTGCCGTAGCGGTAGCTGATGTAGCGGCTGCCGATCTGCACCTGGAGTTCCGGAGTCTTCATGTAGGTGGCAAGGCCGATACCGAACTCATTGATGTTGCTGACCTTGGTCTGCGGGATTCCGAATACATGGCCGCGGCGGTTGGTGGATTGGAAGTTCCAGTGGCTCTCGCGATTCCACAATGACACCAGACAACCGAATTGCTTGCTGCCCCAGTTGTATCGGGAAGCAATGTGAGCCTTCGCGTACCACTTGGCGTAGGCCGGCGTACCCCAGCGGAAGAGCGAGGCAGACCGGGTGGCTCGAATTGCCGCCTCGGTGCGCGCCGTGAAGTTGGCAACCCGCTTGGCCGCTGGCTTGGAGGCCTGCGAGGCGGATTCCAGCGTCATCGAGCGGTGCAGCAGGGCGGCACGGAAATCGTCTGCCGCAGCCGTAGCCGTAGCCGTAGCCGTCTCGTCGGCGCTGGCCATGGCCGGTGTGACGGCCATGGCCGCGACCGCCACCAGTGCGCTGGCCCAGGCCTTCGTGTGGAAGGTCGGGCTGAGTACTCGGGACATGGCCGTGAGCGTGCCAAGGCTTGCCTGTGGAAAGCAACCCGTCAGTAACGTGGTTTTCCCCAGATCGGCGAACGGTCCCCATGGTTATGGGACGAACCGGACATTCAAATGTGATCTAGATCACTTGCCACGGCACCCACCCCGGCCCCTCAGATGCCGACATCCTCCAGCATCTCCGTGACCAGAGCCGCAATGGGCGAACGCTCGCTGCGCGTGAGTGTCACGTGGGCGAAGAGCGGATGACCCTTGAGTTTCTCCACCACCGCCACCACGCCGTCGTGACGACCTACGCGGAGATTGTCACGCTGCGCGACATCGTGCGTGAGCACCACGCGTGAGTTCTTGCCGATACGCGAGAGCACGGTGAGCAACACGTTGCGCTCCAACGACTGCGCTTCATCGACAATTACGAAGGCGTCATGCAGTGAACGCCCACGGATGTGCGTGAGTGGCAGCACTTCCAGCATGCCCTGCTCCACGACCTCGTCGACCACGTGACCCGAGGCCACCGACCCCAGGGTGTCGTATACGGCCTGGCCCCACGGATTCATCTTCTCCGCCTCCGAGCCCGGAAGGTAGCCGAGCTCCTGCCCACCCACCGCGTACAGCGGCCGGAAGACGATGACCTTCTGGTACTGGCGCTTCTCCATCACTGCTTCCAGCCCGGCGCACAGCGCCAGCGCGCTCTTGCCGGTTCCGGCGCGGCCACCGAGCGAGACGATGCCCACCTCGTCATCGAGCAGGAGGTCGAGCGCCACCCGTTGCTCGGCACTGCGACCGTGGATGCCGAAGGCCTCACGATCTCCGCGCACCAGTTTCACCTGCTTGCCCGGCGTGACCCGGCCCAGCACGCTTTGCCGACCGCTGTACAGGACAAGGCCGGTGTGGCAGGGCAGGTCGCGTGCCTCATCGAGGTCGATGACGTGCTCGCTGTACAACTGGTTGATGCTCTCGCCATCGACGTAGAGCTCATGCATGCCGGTCCAGCCGGTGCTGACCACGAGTTCGTGGCGGTACTCGTCGGCAGTGATGCCGCAGGAGGAGGCTTTGACCCGCATCGGCAGGTCCTTGCTCACCAGGACCACATCGCGACCCTCGGCCTTGAGATTCGCAGCCACCGCGAGGATTCGGGAATCGTTGTCACCCAATCGGAATCCGGCCGGCAGGAGATTCGCGTCCACATGATTGAGTTCGACACGGATGCTGCCGCCCTGATCACCGATGGGCAGGGGCGCATCGAGGCGGCCGTGCTTCAGGCGCAGGTCGTCGAGGAAGCGCAGCGCCTGGCGCGCGAAGTAGCCCAGTTCGGGATGCGTGCGTTTGGCCTCGAGTTCGGTGAGCACCACAACGGGCAGCACCACTTCGTGTTCCTCGAAACGCGTGAGCGCATTGGGATCGGACAACAGCACCGAGGTGTCGACGACGTAGGTGCGAAGGCGGGCAGTCCTGGAACTGCTCGTGCGCTTGCGGGTGGAAGCGGCGGCTGCTGGGTTTGCGGCTGAACGCGGCATGTGTCCCTCGAGCGTCGGTGCAATCTGGGGAAGGTCGACGGTGTCGATCGCTGATTGCCTTGCACTCACGGTACGACCGGCCCGGCCGGGGCAGCATCCGACACGCCCGACCCTGTGGCAGTGCGGTTGCTGAACACTTGGTGACGGCCGCGCCGTCAGCTACTGCCCGTAGCGGCGTTCGCGTTTGCTGTAGTCGCGCAGTGCGCGCAGCAGGTCGACCTTGCGGAAGTCGGGCCAGTAGGCATCGGTGAACCAGAACTCGCTCTTCTCGCTCTGCCACATGAGGAAACCTCCGAGCCGCTGCTCGCCACTCGTGCGTATGACCAGATCGGGATCCGGTTGACCGCGGGTGTACAAGTGCCTGGCGATGTGCTCGTCGGTGAGCTGCTCGGCCAGCTCCGACAGTGGCGTCCCGAACCGCTCGTGCTCCTGCAGCAGCGCGCGCACAGCGTCGACCACCTCGTGACGGCCGCCGTAGGCCACCGCCATATTGACCACCATGCCCTCGCGCGAGCTGGTCAGCTCCACCGCGTTCTGCAGGGTCTCACGGGTCTGCGCCGGCAGCAGTTCGATGGCGCCCACTAGGTTCACTCGCCACTTTGCGTGCTTGGCCAGCTGCATGGCAGTGCGCTCGATGGTCGTGTACAGGGGGATCAATTCGCTGTCCGGGCGCTTGAGGATGTTGTCCGTCGAAAGCAGCCAGAGGGTCACCACATCGACCCCGGCCTCATCGCACCAGCCCAGAACCGTCTCCACCTTCTCGCCACCTGTGCGGTGTCCGCGCGAGGCGGAGAGCCCGCGCTCCGCAGCCCAGCGGCGGTTGCCGTCGAGCACGATGGCCACATGGTGCGGGATGGGCAGGGCCTTGAGTTTGCGCTCAAGGTATGAGACGTAGAGATCCTCGAGCAGGACACGGGCGAAACGACGCAAGGTGCGTCGCATTCTCTGCTGCACGTTCACCTCCGTCCAGCCCCGGGCCACGAGCCCGCCGTGAGCCCGGGACAACGCTAGCCCGCTGAGCATCGCAGCGGGGGCCGTGACGACCGCGAAACCAGGGCACGAAAAGGCCAACCGGCCCCGAGCGAGGCCGCGTCCACCGCGCGCGGGAAGTGCCTGCTGATGGCGGTCAGCCGAGCAGCAGGTCCAGCAGTTGGTGCAGGTCTTCCACGATGAAGTGTGCCGCTCCCAACTCGCTGCGGTCGTGGGTCTCGGCCACGGCCACCACCAGCGCGCCCGCCGCCAAGCCCGCGGCCACGCCGGAAGGGGCGTCCTCCACCACGACGGTGGCCGAGGGCGGGACGCCCAGCTTCTGGGCGGCCACCAGGAAAGGTTCGGGTGCCGGCTTGCCCACTGCGTAGTCACCGAACATCACGAAGACCTCGGGGCGGGGAATGCCCGCCGCCTGTTGTCGGGCTTCGCCCAGGCCGTACTGGCAGCCGGTGGCTATCGCCCACGGAATCTGCGCGGACTCCAACGCACGCAGCAGCGGCAGCGCACCATCCAACGCCACCACACCCTCCGTGTCCTCGATCTCCATCTGCAGATGAATGCGGTTCCATGCCAGCGCGTCCGCCTCCGGGATGCCGGGAGCGATGGCGCGGATGTTGTTGATGGAGGGCACCCCGTGCTGGAAGGCGGCCGTCGCGTAATCGATCTCCATGGCCGCGGCCAGGCGCTGCCAGGCCCGTTCCACGCTGGCATGCGAGTCGATGAGCGTGCCGTCCATGTCGAATATGACGGCTGCCATGCCGCGCTCGTCGATCAAACCCACCAGCCGAGCCTAACCGGAGTGCCGGTGGGCTAATGGGTGAAGTGCAGCCGCTGGTGCAGCGCGCGCAAGGGCCGTGGCGCCCACCAGTTCCAACGCCCGGCGATGCGCATCAACGCGGGCACCAGCAGGGCGCGCACGATGGAGGCATCGAGCAGGATGGCGAAGCTGACGCCGAAGCCGATGAGCTTCATGCTCGTGACACCGCTGGTGATGAATGACGAGAACACCGCCGCCAGGATCAGCGCAGCCGCGGTGATTATGCGCCCTGAACGCTGCAGGCCCAGTTGCACGGCATCACCGGTCTCGGCTCCCTGGTCGTGCAGTTCCTTGATGCGCGAGAGCAGGAAGAGCTCGTAGTCCATGGACAGTCCGAACACCACGATGACGATGAGCACGAGTTGCGAGGTGTCGACGTAACCGCGCAATGTGAAGCCACCGAGCAGGTTGGCGAGGTGGCCGTCCTGGAAGATCCAGGTGATGACGCCGAAGGTGGCCATCAGGCTCAGCAGGTTGAGCAGCACCGCCTTGATGGGGAGCAGCACGCTGCCGGTGAAGAGGAAGAGCACGATCATGGTCATGAGTGCGATCCACAACAGCGCCGACGGCACATGATCGAGCACGCCGTGCTGCGAATCGGTGTAGACGGCGGCAGAACCTCCCACCATGGTGGACGTCGTGGGTGGGGTGATGGCCCGAACCGAAACGATGAGTGCCTCGCCAGTCGGAGTGCGGGCGTCGACGTCGGAGATGGCGTTGAGCCGTATGTCGTTGCCCGCGATGAACTGTGCACCGGCCGGATTGGGTGCCACCACCCGGCCCGCCACCACCACGCTGCTGGGTGTGAGCACGCGCACGATGTGCGGCAGCACTGACAGCCTGGCCGCATAGGCGTCGACGGCCGCGGTGAGCCTGCCGCCGCCCGGGATGACGATCTCCACGGGCGCCGATTCACGGCTCTCGAAGTGGGTGCGGATGTACTGGCCCGCCACCGCGACGGGGTCGTTCTTGGGCAGCACCCGCTCGTCGGGTTGGCCGGTCACGAGGTGCAAAGCCGGCGCAGCGAAGAGTGCGAGCAGGGCCAGCGTGAGCACCACCACCGTCCACCGTCGCTTCATCACCAGGCCCGAGACGCGGAACCACAGGCCGTGATCCGCCACCGGCTTGACCTTGCGAATGGGCAGGCGCTCGATGCGATGCCCGATGAGGGCAAGCAGCGCCGGCAGCGGCAGCAGTGCGCCGACGATGGCGAGCAGCACGGTGAAAACGCCGGCCCAGGCGAAGGTTTTGAGGAAGTACAAGGGGAACAACCACATGGAGGCCAGCGTGAGCGCCACCGTGAGGCCGGAGAAGAAGACAGTGCGGCCCGCCGTCTCGACCGTGCGCACCACCGCAGCTTCGATGTCGTCGTGAGCCAGTGCCTCCTCACGGAAGCGGCTCACGATGAGCAGCGCATAGTCGATGCCCAGGCCGATGCCCAGGCCGGTGACGAGATTGAGTCCGAACACCGAGACATCGGTGAACATGCGCACGATCCAGAGCGTGAACAGCGCACCCGGTATCGCGAACAGCGCCACCACCATGGGCGCCAGCGAGGCGACAAGGGAACCGAACACGATCACGGTGAGCAGCACACTGATCGGGATGGCCAGGCTCTCGGCGAAGGCGATGTCGTGCTTCACGCGCCCGTTGATGCCGTTGAAGATGGCACCACTGCCACTGAGGTACACCTTTACGCCGGTCATGCGCGCCTGCCGCACGGCGGCCTGCCCGGCCAGTTCCGAGGAGTGGTTCCACTGCTCGATGGTGCCGTCCTTCATGTAGACGAAGAGGTAAGCGGCACGGCCATCGATGCTGCGCAGTTGCGCGGGACGCCCCAGCGTCCAGTAGGAGGTCACCTGCTGCACGCCGGCCATGGGCGCGATGGCCCTGGCGATGCCGTCGGCCGCGGCAGCGCACGCTGGCGCATCAACCGACTGCCGGCAGTCGATGACGATGGTTGACCACGGATCGCGCTGGCCGAAATGATCGCGCAGGTAGGCGAAGGCCCTGGCGCTGCCGGACGAGGGGTCGTCATAGCCGGCACTCGACATCTGCGGTATGACTCGGGACCCCAAGGCCGCCGTGACCACGATAAAGAGCAGGCCCAGCGCAAGCACCAAGGTGGCGCGTCGCGCTGCCAGAAGCCCGATGCGACGGAACACGACGCCCCCTACGGTCGCGGTGCGGTGACGAGGATGACCAGCCCCAGCCCGATCATCACTATGCCACCAACCGTGCGCATGCTGATGAGTCGCTTGGCATCACCCGACAGCCAGGCGCGGGCGGTGCCGGCGACCAGCGCCCAACTGCCGTCGGAGAGCACGGCCAGGGCCGCGAACAGGGCGCCCAGCACCATCAGTTGCAGCGACACATTGCCCGCCTGGCGGTCAACGAACTGCGGGAAGACAGCCGCGAAGAAGACGACCGCTTTGGGGTTGAGCACGCCCACCACGAAGCCCTGGCGCACACTGGCCGCGCGCGCCGGTGCCACCGGTCCCTGGTCCACCATCTGCTCCGCGTGCTCCTTTCGGTGGCGCAGGGCGTCAATGCCCAACCACACCAGATAGGCACCGCCGGCCCACTGCACAGCGGCGTAGAGCAGGTCGTAACGCTCGAGCAGGGGCCCGAATCCGAAGGCCATGAGCGCCGCCAGCACCAGCATGCCCAGGGCATTGCCGACCACCGTGAGCACAGCGATCCAGCGTCCCCAGGCGATGGCTCGGGCCACGGCGAAGAGCACGCTCGGCCCCGGCACCACGATGATGAGGTAGGAGGCCAGCAGGAACTCGAGCAGGTGCTGCGTGGGCGGCATGAGGGAACCCTAGATTGGGTTCACCCGCTCGCAGGTCCGGGGGCTGGTCGGCGGTAACCTGGGGTGGTCGTATCCCGTATACCCCCGGGGGTATACTTCCACTATGTCCAAGACCGTAGTGATCGTCGGCGGCGTCGCCGGCGGAATGTCCGCAGCCACCCGCCTGCGTCGTCTCGATCCCGCCGCCACCATCATCGTGCTGGAGCGCAGTGCGTACGTGTCTTACGCCAATTGCGGCCTGCCGTACCACATGGGCGGTGTCATCGAGGAACGCGAGGCCCTGATTCTGCAGACTCCGGAAGGGCTCAACGCCCGTTTCAACATCGACGTCCGCGTCGGCACCGAGGCGGTGGAGATCCAGCCCCAGCAGCACACCGTGATCGCCCGTCATGTGCACACCGGCGAATTGACGGTGCTCAGCTACGACGTCCTCGTCCTCTCCCCCGGAGCGGCCACCATCATCCCGCCCATCCCCGGTATTGAACGGGCACTGCCCCTGCGCACCGTGGAGGACATGGATGCACTGATCAATGCTGTCGGCGGGTCCGCACCTCGCGAACTGGCCATCGCCGACGATGTCAGTGACCTGGACGTACAGCCCGTGACCCGCCCCAACCATGTCACCGTCATCGGCGGTGGCTTCATCGGGGTGGAGGTGGCGGAGAACCTGCGCCACCTCGATATCGCGGTGACCCTGGTGGAAGCGGCCTCGCAGGTGCTGGCCCCCTTCGATCCCGAGATGGTGAGGACCGTCGAGGATGTCATGCGTCGCAACGGGATCGACCTGCGCGTGAATTCGCAGGCCGCCGCCCTCGAGGAGGACGCGGTGGTGCTCGCCGACGGCGACCGCATCCCCACCGACCTGGTCGTGCTCGCCATCGGAGTGCGTCCCGATACCGCGCTGGCCAAGATGGCGGGGCTGGAGCTGGGCAGCCGCGGTGGCATCAAGGTCGACGACTACCTGCGCACCTCGCAGCCTGACATCTACGCCGTCGGTGACGCCGTGGAGAAGTTCGACGCGCTTGACGGAAGCAGCATGCTGGTGCCGCTTGCCAACATCGCCAATCGCCAGGGCCGTGTGGTCGCGGACCACATCGCCGGCCTCACACCGCGCCCGCTTCCCGCACAGGCGACCGCCATCGTCAAGGTCTTCGATCTGGCCGTGGCCAGCACCGGCTGGAACGAGAAGCGACTGAAGGCCGCGGGCCGCCGCTACATCGCGATCCACACGCACCCGGGCCAGCACGCCGGCTACTACCCGGGCCAGGCGCTTATGGCACTGAAGCTCATCATGGATGCGGAGAGTTTCGAGATCCTCGGCGCCCAGGGCGTCGGCACCGATGGCGTCGACAAGCGCATCGACGTCATCGCCACCGCCATGCGCGGCGGCATCACGGCACCTGAGCTGATGGACCTCGAGCTCGCTTACGCACCGCCCTTCTCGTCGGCCAAGGACCCGGTCAACATGCTGGGCTACATCGCCGACAACATCGCCACCGGCAGCACGCGCATCGTGCAATGGTCGGATTTCGAGGAGCTGCGCAACCAGGGCGCGGTGTTCGTCGACGTGCGGACCAAATACGAGTTCTCGCGCGGCAGCATCGATGGCGCATGGCACATCCCCATCGACGACCTGCGGGTCCGCCACACCGAATTGCCGCGC
>JAKAIC010000082.1 GCA_021814565.1 Actinomycetes bacterium
GCCGATCTCGGCCAGCAGCAGCAGGTCGTTCACCAGTGCCTCCATGCGCTGGGCTTCGGAACGCATCCGCAGCAATGCACGCTCCCGCTGCTCCGGAGGCACATCACGCTCCAGCAGTTCCAGATAGCCCCTGATGACCGTCAGCGGGGTGCGCAACTCATGCGAGGCATCACCCAGGAACTGCTGCATGCGTTGGGTGGTGGCCTGCTCGAATTCCAAGGTCGCGCGCAATGAAGCCACGGTACGACGCAGGGCCTGCGCCAAGGTGGTCACCTCGGCGGAGGACGCCTGATCTGGAATGTCAACGCTCTCCGCGCCTTCCGCGATGCGGGCGGCCGCCACGACCAAGCGTTCGATCTGGGCCACATCCCTGCGCACCAGGATGCGAATGAGCAGCCCCATGAACAGGACCAGCACCAGCCAGAAGGTGGCAAGCGAGACGATGTCAGAGGTGGTCTGGCGGTCGATGTCCTTGACGGAAGCGGCCACCACCACGAACTCGCCGTTCTTGAGCCGCACCGACACCATGCGGTAGCCGAACGCCGACTGCGGCGTGGTCAGTGCCGCCTCACGGAGGCGGGGGCCGGGAACCGGCACGGCGCCTTCGGGCAGGTCACGCAACCAGGTGAAACCGCTGCCTTTGGCCGCGAAACCCACGGCTACTGCAATGGAACTCTGGTCGGCAGCGAACAGTGCCGCACCCACCTGGTCGGATTTGGTGGCGTCGGCCTGGCCGGTGACCGCGAACAGGGTCTGGTCAACGGCTTCAAGTTTGGAGGAGCGCACATCGGAGATGGAGACCCCGCCTATGAGCAGCGTGCCCGCCGACGACACCGCCACCACGGCGGCCGTCAGGCGGGTACGGAGCTTCACTCAGCCTCGATCTGGAACCCAACTCCGCGAATCGTCTTGATCCCCGCGAAGGTGTCGTCGTGGAGCTTCCTGCGCAGGTAGGAGATGTAGGTGTCGACGACCGAGGTGTCGGTCTCGAAGTCGATCCCCCAGACCTGGCGCAGCAATTCACTGCGCGTCACGACACGCGCCTGATGCTGCAGCAGGTACTCAAGCAGCCGGAATTCCGTCGGCGACATCTCGATCAGTGTGCCGTCGCGTTTCACCCGGTGGACACGCGCGTCCAGCTCGACCGGACCGCACTTGAGCACGGTGGCCGGCTCCTCGGCATTGGAACTACGGCGCAACACCGCTGTCACGCGCAACAACAGCTCCTCCAGCCCGAAGGGCTTGCGGACATAGTCGTCGGCGCCCAACTGCAAGCCATGCGTCACGTCAATGCGATCGCCCCGAGCGGAGAGCATGATGACTGGCGTCTGCAGGCCGCGATCCCGGATCTTCTCAAGCAGTTCGAAGCCGTTCATGACCGGCATGTTCACGTCAACGATCATCAGATCCGGTTGGGTATGCCGAAGGATCTGCAGCGCTTCCTGCCCGTCAACTGCCTCGATGGCGTCATAACCGCCCAGCCGCAGAGCATCACCGATGAGCTCGCGCACACCGAGTTCATCGTCCACGACCATCACCAGGGGCTTCACGTGCCTATTCCATCGTGATTCGGCGGGACCGCAAGCGTTGCCCAGCCATGTCAGCGCCGTTTCCCACCTATTTCACAGCCAACGGCGTGCATGATGCTCCAGTGAGCATGCGTAGTGGGCGCCTCTTGAAGGCTGCACTTGTCGTGATGACGGCACTTTCCCTGGTGGCACCTCCGGCGATGGCGCAGGCCCATGATCGCAAACCGAGTGTGACACCCTCCGATTCTCCGTCGGCAACGAGCAAGGGGTCGAGTTCCGGTAGGAAGTCCCCGGATCAGGAACTGCACGCAGCCGTCGAGGCATGGAAAGCCGCCAGCAGGCTGTACCGGAATGCCAGTGCCGCTCGCGCTGCTGCCATTGTCACGATCAATGAGACGTTCACAGCAGCGGTACGCAAAGCCAAGAGCCTGTACACCGCAGCCCGTGCCGCCTCCGCGACACCCGCAGCCAAGAGCGCTGCCGCCTCGCATCTAGCGGATGCGGTGGCCGCTGCCACTTCCGTGCGTCAGGCCGCCATTGACGCGCTCCCGCCCTTGCCCACCCCACCGGGTTCCAAGCCCACGCTGAAGAGTTTGGCTGCTGCAAAGGCGGAACCCCGCCCTTTCGTTGGTTGAACCTGGGCCCGGCATCTCCTGCCGAGGCCAGTTCGCCGCGCCCAGCGCACGAGAAGTCCCGCCGGACTCGGCCACGGCATTGAACCGGCTGTCCGCGCGAAGTGGCAGGTAGCGTTTCCGGCATAGCGAGTGGAGTTTCCGTGACTGCCGACCTCATCTACCTGACCCGTGACGATGTGCGATCGGTGATGCCGGACTGGCATACGCAGATCGATGTCGCGGAGCAGACCTACGTGGATCTTGCGGACGGCGGCATCGAGATGCCACCGAAGCCCGGTATTCATCCTCGGCCGGATGCCTTCATCCACGCCATGCCAGCATGGATCAAGCGCTCGGACGTGGCGGCCATAAAGTGGGTGTCGGGCTATCCGACGAACAAGGCGCTGGGCATCCCCTACATCAACGGCCTGCTCATCCTCAACCAGGCGGAGACCGGCATCCCGGTAGCGGTCATGGACTGTGTCGAGATCACAGCCGCGCGCACTGCAGCCGCGAGTGGGGTGTGTGTACGTCGCTGGGCGCCAGCGGGCTGGAAGCGTGCCGCGATCCTGGGCTGCGGTGAGCAGGGCAACTACCACGCCGACATGCTGCGCGCCCTCAATCCCGACGCCGTCATTGTCGCCTACGACCCCGACCCGCGGCGGGCCGAAGCCCTCCGCGGCCGCAACGAGGTGGCCGCCAGCGTGGAAGCGGCCATCGCTGACGCGGATGTCATCATCTCCGCGGCGCCCATCGTCAAGCAGCCACGGCCCGTCATCACTCCGGACCTGCTGAAGCAGCAACACCTGCTGCTTCCCATCGATTTTGATGCCGTCGTCAGCAAGGCGGCTGTGGACAGCGCCGAGATCTTCCTCACGGACCACCTGGACCAGTTCGCGCACTACCGATCGATCGGCCATTTCCAAGAATGGCGGGAGCCGCAGGCCTCGGTTGGCGCGCGGGTACGTGAGCCAGGGGGCGCGGATCGCGTCGTCTGCTGCAATCTGGGTGTCGGTGCTCTGGACGGCGCCTTCGCCGCCATGGTGGACGCAGCGGCGCGTACGCAGGGCATGGGCATCACCCTTCCCCGCTGATTCCGCGGGCGCAGGCTGGCCCCGGCCGTTCAGTCGAAGGCGTACGGCTGCCCGGTGTTCTCCAGCACTGATCGCCAGAGATCGCCATCCGGATCAACGCTGCTGGTGCGGCTCACCAGCAAGGGGATGGGCAGGTGCACGAAACGGCGGCGGAAGCGTCCGACGACCACCTCGGTCTTCCCTGCCATGGCAGCATGCACCGCGGCCTGCGCCAACTGGATGCAGTACACGCTGTCGTAGGCGTTGGCCGCCACGGTGCGAATGGCATAGCTGGGGTCGATGTAGCGCAAGGCGATCTCCACCTGCTTCTCATCGAAATACGACTTCACGCGACGGCGTAGGAGACCGCCGATATCGGCCAGCACCTTGTTGCCCGAGGCATCGGTGCCCAGATCGCCTTCCACGTGTTCCTGGCCTGCGCCCTCGGCGATGACGACGACCGCATGCCCTTGCGCCTTGAGCGTGGCGTCGAGATACGAAAGCAGACCGCCTGGACCGTCGATGGCGAAAGGCACCTCGGGGATGAGCACCACATCGGCCGAGGTATCGGCAAGTGCTGCATGGCTGGCGATGAAGCCGGAGTAGCGGCCCATGAGCTTCACCAGGCTGATGCCGTTGGGGGCCGCCGTGGCTTCCACATACCCGGCGTGGATGGCCCGCGAGGCCTCCGCGAAGGCAGTCATGAATCCGAAGCTCTGATCGATGTAGGGAATGTCATTGTCGATGGTCTTGGGGATGCAGATGATCGAGATCTTGAGGTCGCGAGCGCGAATCTCGTCGGCGACGGCCTGCGCTCCTCGCATGGTCCCGTCTCCGCCGATGACGAACAGCACTCCGATGCCCTCACGCTGCAGACAGTCGACGATTTCCGCAGGGTCCTGGTTGCCGCGTGAGGTTCCGATGACGGTGCCACCCTGGCCACGCAGCGGCGCCACGTCCATGGACCCCAGGTCGATGGTGTCGTGGCCGTAGCGGGCGATGAAGCCTTGATAGCCGTTGCGGAAACCAGTGATGTGCTTGACGCCGTACAGCGCCTTCAGTTCCTGCACCAGCCCTGCAATGACGTTGTTGAGTCCCGGGCACAGGCCACCGCAGGTAGTGATTCCGACGCGCAGCTTGGTGGGATCGAAGTAGATCTTCTCCCTCGCCCCGGCCAGTTCGAAGCCGGGCAGTGGGCGCCCGGAGGCGATGGCCCGCTGCATGGCGTCGGCCATGTCATCAACGAGCACGCGAGCGTCATCGCTCACGAAGCGCGGATCCTCGCCCTCCTGCAGGGCACGACCCCCGATGGGGGAATCGATGCGGTTGGCGCCGAGCGCGCGAATGGCTTGAATCTCGAGCATGGCAGCATCAAAGCAGTTGGCGCAGCACCGAAACAGGGCAGACCGTCAGTTGTCACGCCAGGCCCGGGCCCCAGGCTGGTCAGGCGTGGGAATCGGCGCTGTGCTCGGAGTCGAGTTTGGCGATCTCCGCACGCACCACGTCCATGTCGAGGGCCTCGACCTGGCTGATGAGGTCTTCCAGCGCCGGAGCGGGGAGCGCACCTGCCTGGTTGTAGAGCAGGATGCCGTCGCGGAACATCATGAGCGTGGGAATGGAAGATACGCCGAGGGCGCCGGCCAACTGCTGTTCGGCCTCAGTGTCGACCTTGGCGAAGGTGACGTGCGGGCGCGCCTCCGACGCGGCCTCGAAAACCGGGGCGAACATGCGGCAGGGACCGCACCACGCCGCCCACAGATCGACGAGCACAATGCCGTCGCCGAGGACCGTCGATTCGAAGGTCTCCATCGTCAGATTCACGGTTGCCATCGTTGCCTCCTAGCAGCGTCGAGAAGGATAACGGATACCCCGCTGGGTATATTCCCTGTTGTCTGCTCCACGACCATCCTCGCCGATACCGGCGGACGCGCCGTCTCCCCACCTGCCCAGCTGGCGCGGTCGGCGGGCGATCACCCGCTTGAGCGGCGCACCATCGCAGCAATGCGAAGCGGCCGTGAATCGCTTCACGGCCGCTTCATCTGTTGTCTACCGGAATCGTCATTCGCCTCATTTCATGAACGGTTGCAGGTGGGCAAGTTCGGCACTCGCTCCTGGCTTCAACACTGTGTGATCGTCTGCGCTGTCAGCGGCTGATCCTTTCGCCTTTGGGACGAACCGAACAACCTCAGGGTGCGCCTGAAAAGCCTTTGCTGTCAAGCGTTTTCGTGGCGTGTCACAGCAGCAGGGCGACACGTACGCGAACGGTCGCAAGCCAGCCATTCAGCGACGCGAACCGGCTTGCAGGCGAGCGGCATTGATCTCCGATGCCAGGGCTGCGACGATCGAGCGTTTCACGACCTCCGCCGATTGCGGATCCCAGACGCCTCCGAACCAAGCGCAGTCGAGCCCGAAGGCCATCATGCGGGCCAGGATGGCGGCACGGCGTTCCTGCACCTTGGTGCTGTCGTGCGGGAACAGGGGTGAAAGCAGCCCCGCCAGACCGCGTGCGTATTCGAGCTCGAGTTCCCAGGCGCGGGTGGAGAGTTCCGGCGTGCCGGCGCACGCCGACCAGATGGCGCCGCCGCTGGAGTCGACGCGCCACATGGCGATGAGCCGGTCGAGGAAGGTCTCCCACCACGGCCACCACTCATCGTCACCGGCAGGTGCCGGGCTCGTGGTATCGACGAGTTGGTTCATGGGGACGAGGGAACGCTTGGCCAGTTCCAGCACGATGGAGTGCTTGTTGGGGAAGAACTGGTAGACGCTGCCGACGGGAATGCCCGCCACTTTGGCGATGCGCTGCGTGGAGAGCGGCTCCACGCCTTCCTTCTCGATGATTTCGCGCGCCGCAATCAGGATGGCCTCCACGCGCTCCCGCGCACGAGCCTGACGAGGCGTGGCTCGTCGGTCGAGTCCGGGATCTGGCATCACTACGGCAGGATATCCAGCAGAACAGCCGCAGGGTCAAATACGCGCAGTTACTTCAGCAACTTGCGCAGCACCAGCAGCCCCAGCGCGATGACGCCGGTCTTGGCAGCCCGATCCTGGCGCACCTCGCCGCTCACGTCATCGACGTAGTAGCCCTTGACGCCCTGATAGGCGCGCCTCACCGTGTGCTCGCCCTTGGCCAAGGTGCGTTTGGCGATCTCCTCGGGCTGCAGGCGGTCCACGATCTCGTCGAGATTGGCAACCAGACGGTCGCGCGTGGCGTCGATGTCCTTGACGATGTCGTCGGGCTTGCGTTCCATGTTCTCAGCCTACGCCGCCCTTTCTCCGCCACCAGAGCCAGCGGCTTAGGCTTTGCCCGCGCTCTCAGCGCAGGCGGGCGTGGTGGAATAGGCAGACACGCAGGATTTAGGTTCCTGTGCCGCAAGGCGTAGGGGTTCAACTCCCCTCGCCCGCACGCTTTGGCCGACCGGCCAAAGCTCGTAGTGACGAGTGGCGTCGGCGCAGCCGGGGCCGCGAGGAACATCATCGGCGGATCTGGCGGAATGGCAGACGCAGGGGCCTTAAAAGCCCTCGCCCGCAAGGGCATACGGGTTCGAGTCCCGTGATCCGCACTGGCGTCGGCTGATCAGCCCAGCAGTTCCGCGACCACCGGCGCCAGGGCTCGGAAGGCAGCACCGCGATGGCTGATGGCATCCTTCTCCTCCGGGCTCAAATCCGCCGTGGTCACCGTATAGCCGTGGGGCCGGAAGACGGGGTCATAACCGAATCCTCCTGTGCCCTCGGCGGTCCGGGTGAGGACGCCTTCGATCATGCCTTCCACAACCCGCTCCACCCCAGCGGACGTGACCAGCGCGGCCGCGCATACAAACCTGGCCCCGCGTCGGTGGTCGGGCACCTCGCTCATCTGACCCAGCAACAGCAACAGGTTTTCCGCATCCCGACCATGTTCTCCACTCCAGCGGGCAGAGAAGATCCCCGGCATGCCGTTGAGGGCGTCGACGCAGATGCCGGAGTCGTCGGCCATTGTCGGCAGGCCGGTGTGTGCGGAAATGGCGCGCGCCTTGATGAGCGCGTTCTCCGCGAAGCTCTCACCGTCCTCCACGGGGCTGGGCGCGTCCGGCCACAGACGCAGCGACAGCAGTTCGATGTCGGCACCGGCGGCGGTCAGGATGCGCTGCACCTCACCGAGCTTGTGCTGGTTACCTGTGGCGAAGACGACGCGGACGGTCATTCACCGACCGCCTCGCGCTGCAGGCGCGTGAGATCCGCACAACCTGCGGCGGCCAGCGACAGCAACTCGTCGAGCAGCGCGCGGTCGAAGGGCTGACGCTCCGCGGTGCCCTGCACCTCCACGAACCGACCGTCTCCGGTCATGACCACGTTCATGTCGGTGTCCGCTCGCACATCGTCGGCATAGTGCAAGTCCAGGCGCGGTTCTCCCTCGATGATGCCCACGCTCACCGCGGCCACCGAATGCGGCAGCGCGGCATCGACGTCGCGCACGATCTGCCGTTGCTGCGCCCAGGTGACGGCGTCATACAGAGCCACCCAGGCACCGGTGATGGCAGCGGTCCGTGTGCCACCGTCGGCCTGCAGCACATCGCAGTCGATGACGATGGAGTTCTCGCCGAGATGCGATAGGTCGATAGCGGCCCGCAGCGAGCGCCCGATAAGCCGCGAGATCTCCTGCGTGCGGCCGCCCAACCTGCCCTTCACGGATTCACGGTCATTGCGGGTGGTGGTAGCGCGCGGCAGCATCGCGTATTCGGCCGTCACCCAGCCCTGGCCGCTCTCCTTGCGCCAGCGCGGCACGCCCTCGGTGAAGGACGCGGTGCACAGCACCTTGGTGTCGCCGAAGGACACCAGGCAGGAACCCTCGGCATGCGCGGACCAGCCGCGTTCGAAGGAGACGGGACGGAGTTGGGCATTGGTTCGGCCATCTGATCGCATGGCGTAACCGTAAGCCAGGGGCTCAGCGCAGGGCGCCGAAGGAGACATGTTCCGCGGCGACCACCGTGCCGAGGATGCGCCGGCCCAGCTCGGCAAAGGGTGCAGGGTCGCCGGTGGCGAGGAATTCATGACGCGCGGGACCGGCGCTGGCGGTGCGCAGCAGGTCGTGGGTGGTGAGCACGCGGTATACGTCTTTTGCCGTCTCCTCCGCGCTGGAGACGAGCGCCACGTCCTCGCCCACCACGTACTGGATGACACCGGTGAGCAGCGGGTAGTGGGTGCAGCCCAGGACCAGGGTGTCGATGTCGGACTCCACAAGTGGGTCCAGATAGGCGTGCGCGTCATTGAGCAGCTCAGGACCGGTGGTGATGCCGGCCTCCACGAAGCCCACGAAGGAGGGACAGGCGGAGGAGATGACGGTGACGTCGGGCAGGGCCGCCAGGGCATCCTCGTAGGCACCACTGGTGATGGTGGCCTGGGTGCCGATGACACCTATGCGCCCATTGCGCGTGGTGCGCGCGGCGCGCCGGGCAGCAGGCTGGATGACCTCGATCACCGGCAACTCGTAACGCTCTCGCGCGTCCCGGAGCACGGCTGCACTGGCGGTGTTGCAGGCGATG
>JAKAIC010000009.1 GCA_021814565.1 Actinomycetes bacterium
TTGGTACCGCTCACGAGCACCACGCGACGACCCGCGGAGAGCTCGCGCAAGGCGTCGGGAGCGATGGCGACGAGGACACGCCCCTTGATGGCCACACCCTGCCCGCGGCTCAGCATGCGCGAGGCCAGACCCGCGGCTTCAGCGGCGAGCAGGCCAAGGCGCAGGCGGAACGTCATGCAGGAAGTCTAGGAAGGGGAGCATTTCCAGCAGGTATCACCACGTTGCCAGCTTGTTGGAGGGCGCACCAACACCGCCACTGCATCCACCACCAGGCTCCGGCGCGGAGGCCGCGCCTGCGTAGGCCGGCATGAGATGCCCACATGCTCGAATGCTCCCATATTGATCCACATTTGAACCGTCTTCGGGCAGTTGCCGAAACTTCCCATGTCCGGTGCAATGGAGCGGCGTCCGCTTTCTCCTATGTCAAGCGGCGAGGGCGACGACTGGCATTTGTGCGGCGTGAGCGTCGTGGAGCAGTGCGTGATAGACGACGTCGGAGAGTCGCCGTTTGAGGACGCGGATGGATTCGGACTTGCTGTCGCCGCCTGCTCGGCGGCGTTCGAGTAGTGCACGGGCTCCGTCGTGCGATTTGGCTTGGGTGATGGCGATGCGGTGCAGGCAGGTGTTGAGCTGCCGGTTCCCGGTACGACTCAAGCGGTGCCGCGTCTTGTTGCCCGACCATACGGGTAGCGGCGCGGTGCCGTTGTGTCTGGCGTAGGCGTCCTTGGACTTGAACCGGCGCACGTCGGCGGTCTCTGCGATGAGTTTGGCAGCGATCAGCGTGCCCACGCCGTGCACCGCGAGCAGCGTCGGCGCCAAGGGTGTGATGAGTGCATCAAGTTCGGCGTCGATGGCCTTGATGTCGATCGTGAGCCGCTCGCAGCGGACGGTGAGGTCCAGGGCGAGGCGGGCCACGAGGCCGTCTTCGGACTGCAGGCGGCGTGTCACTGCATGCAGGTGCTTGGGCCGCCAGATGCTTCTTAAGGGCACGTGCAGTGACGGGTCGATCTCGTGCAGATGCCAACGTAACCTGTTGATAATCCTCGTTCGTTCCGCGACCAGGTGGTCCCGGTGCGTGATCAGGAGTTGCACCTCACGGGACGGTCCGTCAAGCCTGGCGGTCGGCAGGTTTGGTTCTCGTAGGGCTGCTCTGGCGACAGCGAGCGCGTCGATGGGATCAGACTTGCCGTAGGTGCGTGCCGAGTCGCGGGAATGCGCCAAGAGTTTCGGTGGGACCCGAACGATGGTCTCTCCGGCACCGAGCAGGTCGCGTTCCAGGCGACGCGACAGTTGCCGGCAGTCCTCGACTGCCCAGAGGCGCTCGCTATCGAGCTTGCTGGCCCATTCGAGCAGGGCGAGGTCGTCTTCGCTGGTGGTGCCGGTGGTGTGTTCGGCGAGCTTGCGGCCGCGATCATCGATGGCGACGACAGTGTGGTTGTGCTTGTGAGCATCGATTCCGAGGATCACCATGATCCCTGTCTCCCTTCTGTTGGGTGGCACGGGACCGGCCGGCAGGCACACATCAGTGGGGGCGACGCCACGCTCCTATCAAGCCATGCCGGTCGGTCTCAAGCCGATCCGGCCGGCCGCAAAAGGGGACCAGGCCACGAAATACGGCAGGGAGTGGTTGAGCGAACCGGCCGGACCAACACCGCCGATCTTCACACTGACGAGAGTGGTGGATTTTCGGGCGTAGCGTTGTGGCGTAGCCGGGCGTGAAGGCCATCGTGCAACAGTCAGTGAGTACCCACTACGGAACTCACAAAGGACGTGTTGCACGATGGCTATGGACAATTCTGCCTTGCTTGAACTCTTGGACGCGCTGAAGGCCGCGGGTGTTGAAGAACGCATCCGGGTGCTGGCACTCCACCCAGAACATTCGGCAGGTCTCTGCAGGTCTCAGCATCAATCCCGATTTTCGCGGCAGGTTGGCCTGACGGAGGCTACAGACGTCGGCAATGTCCGTTTCGGTCACGAGAAGGCAGGTGTCACCTGATACTCGTGATCTGCAAGGTCTAGCGCTGCTGGGCGAAGAAGTCCTGCAGCAATCGCGCCGACTCATCGGCCAGCACGCCCGCCACCACTTCCGGCCGGTGGTTGAGGCGTCGATCCCGCACCACGTCCCACAGCGACCCCGCTGCTCCCGCCTTGTCGTCGGTGGCACCGAAGACGAGCCGTGCCACACGTGCATTCACAATGGCGCCCGCGCACATGGTGCAGGGCTCCAGCGTGACGACGAGAGTGCATCCCTCCAGCCGCCATGCACCCACTGCCTGTGCCGCTTCACGAAGCGCCAGGATCTCGGCATGGGCAGTCGGATCACCCGAGGCCTCACGCTGGTTGCGACCGCGCCCGATGACCACGCCGGCGGCGTCGATAACCACGGCACCGACGGGCACATCGTCACCAGCGCGCATGGCCTGCGACAGCGCCTCCCGCATGGCCAGTTCATCCGTGGCCGTGATCTTCACGGACCCATTGTGCCGGCTCTGCGCGAGCCGCGGCATGCCCTTCTGCCCAAGGCGCGCGCGCAGCCAGCCCCGTAGGCTTTGAGCATGCGCACCCACGTTGCCGATCACCCGCTCATTGCCCACAAGCTCACAGCGCTCCGCGATGAGCAGACCTCCTCGCCGGAGTTCCGTCGCCTGGCCGACGAGCTGGTGACCTTGCTCGCCTACGAAGCCACACGTCACATTCGTGTGCAACCGGTGACCGTGCGTACGCCGGTGGCCGTCACACAGGGGGTCGCGATCGCCGATCCCAAGCCGCTGGTGGTACCGATCCTGCGCGCCGGCCTTGGCATGCTTGAGGGCATGATGCGCTTACTGCCCAACGCCGAAGTGGGATTCCTGGGCATGGTGCGCGACGAGGAGTCACTGCTCGCCTCGGTATATGCCGAGCGCATCCCCAAGGACATCGCGGGCCGTCAGGTCTTCATGCTCGACCCGATGCTGGCCACCGGCGGCACCCTCATTGCCGCCATTCGCATGATGCTCGCGCGCGGCGCCACTGACGTCACCGCCATCTGCCTGCTCGCCGCCCCGGAGGGGCTGGCCAGTGTTGATGCGGCCTTCGAGGGCGCCGTCAATGTCACTATCGTCACCGCCGGCCTCGATGAGAAGCTCAACGACAAGGGCTACATCGTCCCCGGGCTCGGCGACGCCGGAGACCGCCTGTACGGCACCGTCTGACCGCACAGGTTCCGTCCGGCATCTGCTGTTTGGCATGGTTCCCGACGTTGAAAGGCCTTTCCACGCCGGGAACCTGTCAGACGAGGAAGTTCTGGAACTGCCAAGGATCCTCGTCGAGTTCGAGACCATCCCAACCGGCGAAGAGGTCGTAACGGTTCTTCAATGGCGTCCAGTCCACGGCCTGTGAACGGAATTCGCCCAGGAAGGGCAGGGCCACATCCAGGACCTCGCGCCAGGGCAGGTCATCGGGAACGCAGAGGCCGCGATCGGGATTGTTGACTGCGTAGGTCGATGCAGCCAGCACTGAGGCTGCCACCTGCAGCGTGGTGGCACTCTGATGTGGCACATGCGAGCGCGCCTCGTCGATGGAGAGCAGCGATCCCGTCCACCATGCCTTCAGGGGATGACCCATGAGCAGTACTCCCAGGCGATCCTCGCCGCGCACGATCTCGTCATTCATGATGCGTTCGTGCTCGGGGTAGGTCCAGTTGTTGGCCTGCAGTTCGCGCATAGACGCAATCGCGGCATCGCTGGGGCAGTACGCGTAGTGGCAGGTGGGGCGGTAGATCTCGCGACCTGCGTCATCGCGCACCGTGAGATGCGCGGGAATCGTATATGCCTCACCGTGACGGATGACCATGCCGTTGATCTCGAAATCCGGAACCCATGAACGCACCCACACCGTGGCGCCGGGCTGCGCCATGAGGATCTGTGTCTCGGACGACTCGTGGCGAATCCCCTTGGCGGGCAAGCGCTTCTCGTGCGTACCCCAGCCCAGTTCAGCAGGGGCGATGCCCTCCTCATGGAAGCCGGCGACACTCCAGGTGTTGACGAATTCACCCACCTGCTTGGGCTGCTCGGCGATCTGGGTGTCGCGCTCGGACACGTGGATCACCTTGACGTCCAAGTGCATGGCCAATTTCGCGAAGTCGCCGTCGACCAGCGCGCTGCGCACGACGGAAGCCCGATCACCCAACAGGTTCTGCTCGAGGCAGGCCATGGCGATGTCGATGAGCGCCTGCTTCACGAAGTGTGATACCAGACCAGGATTGGCGCCGTGCTCGACGATGGCGGTGGGGCCGGGCGTGCTCCAGCCCGCCTTCATCTGCTGCAGGCGCTGGTGGCGTACGAGCAAGGTGCGATCACTCGGATGACGCGAATCCGCGGCGCTGTAGGGATCCCATTCCTCCACCGAGGTGTTGATGTAGAGCACGCCGTGCTCATGGCACCAGCCGATGATGGTGTTGGCGTCAATGTTCCATGCCAGATCGATGAGCAGGTCACCGGCCGAGAGGTACCGCGAGAGCAACGCATCCAGGTTCTCGCGCTTCACTTCGTCAATCACGAAGCTGGCACCTGCATTGATGGCGCTGCGGAAGCGCGCACTCACATCCTTCATGTCCATGACCGTGAGCTGCTCCGGAGTAGCCACCACATGATCGAGGAGAAGCGGTACCGAACACTGCGAGACCGCACCTCCGCCGAGGACGAGAATTCGACCTTTGTAGCTACCCGCCAATTGAAGCTCCATTCGGGCGCACGCACGCCATTGGTCTCGATTGTAAGCCCCGCAACGGAACCGTCGTCGAGCCTCAGAAGCGCACGGGCCTTCAGCGGATTAGGGTGATTCCATGCATCACAGCCATCCCATGGTCTGGGGGCGGGCGCCGCACCGCCGCACCCGCTTCGGCTATCAGTGGCAGGCTCCCATCCGCAGCACCGTCAACGATGACTAGGCAACCAGGTGACCAAGAAACTCAACATCGGCTCGCATGACCTTCCCGTGTCCGACCGTCTCGCCGAATTCATGAAGACGGGCTGGGCGGACACGGAGAACACGGAAGTTCAGCGCAACCGCAGCGCGGACTACGCAGTGGCACGACGGGCACGTCTCTCGGCAGCCTTCCCGGGCCTGCGCGTGGTCATCCCTGCCGGCACCTTCCGCGTACGTGTCAACGACAGCGATTACCGCTTCCGTGCCAGTTCCCCTTACTCCTGGCTCACCGGCATCGGCGCCTCCGAAGCAGTGCCGGACACTGTGCTCGTCCTCGAGCCCACGCTTGACGGCCACGATGCACACCTCTACCTGCACCCGCGTAGCCCCCGCGACACCGATGAGTTCTTCCGCGATCGCCGGCACGGCGAATTCTGGGTGGGACGACGGGTCACGGCCAAGGAATCAGAGGCCCGCAACGGCATCGCCGTCCGTCACATCGACGACCTGCCCCAGTTGCTCAAGGACGGCACGCCAACGGTGGCGCTGCGCAATGAGGACCCAGCGGTTGACGGCTTGCTGGCACCGGCCAACGACCGTGAACTGGAGTTGCTGCAGTGGCTTGCCGAGGCCCGGCTCATCAAGGACGAGTACGAGGTCGAGGAACTGCAGTTTGCGGTCGACGCCACCATCCGTGGCTTCGAGGATGTCGTACGCGCCTTGCCTGCCGCCAAGAAGGAGCCCAACGGCGAACGCGTCGTCGAGGCTGCGTTCTACGCCCGCGCGCGCCTCGAGGGCAATGAACCCGGCTATGACACCATCGCGGCCTCGGGCGCGCACGCCTGCGTGCTGCACTGGATCCGCAATGACGGTGCGGTGAAGGACGGAGACCTCATGCTCCTGGACGCCGGCGTGGAAGTGGATTCCCATTACACCTCGGACGTCACGCGCACCCTCCCCGTCAGCGGTTCGTTCACGCCGGCACAGCGTCGCATGTACATGCTGGTGTACGAGGCGCAGCAGGCGGCCATCGCGGCGGTGAAGCCGGGCGCCAGATTCCGCGATTTCCATCGCGCGGCCATGCGCGTCATCGCCGAGGGCCTGGCGGACTGGGGCGTGCTGCCCATCTCCGGCGAGGAGTCCATGCTCGACGAGGTCGGGCTGCACCGCCGCTGGACGCTGTGCTCCACCGGCCACATGCTGGGCCTGGATGTGCACGACTGCGCTAAGGCGCGGGCCGAGGAATACCTCGATGGAGTGCTGCAGGTGGGCAATGTGCTCACCATCGAACCGGGCCTGTATTTCCAGCCCGACGACCTGCTGCTGCCCGAGGAACTTCGCGGCATCGGCATTCGCATCGAGGACGACGTCATCGTCACGGAGGACGGCTGCCGGCTCCTCACCGAAGCCCTGCCCCGGCATCCCGATGACATCGAACGCTGGATGCGTCAGATCGTCTGAACACCGACAACAGCACGGCCCCTGCACCACACGATGCAGGGGCCGCTTGCAGTGTGCCTAGGCGACCTGGGTGTGGAACAGTGCACCCACGCCGTAGGTGGCGGCCATGGCCAACAACCCACCGAGGATGACGCGAATGGTGGGCTTGACCGGGTTCATGCCCGAGGCCACCCCGCTGAAGGTGCCCGCCGCGCCGAGGCCGATGAAGGTGACCAGGAACATCATCTTCACGCGGATGTTCTCGGGGGTCGACAAAGCCAGGAAGGGCACGACACCACCCAGAATGAAACTGGCGGCTGACGCCATGGCCGCCTGCAGCGGTTTGGCGTCGTTGTGCTCATGGCGACCGAGTTCCTCCCGCAGGTGCGCCTCCAGCGCATCATGGGCCGTCATCTCGATGGCTGCACGCTCCGCGGTGTGACGTGTAAGGCCGCGAGCTTGCAAGTACTGGGTGAGCTCCTCCAACTCTGCTTCCGGCTGGTCGTTGAGGTGCTTGATCTCAAGTTGGCGGTCCGCCTCCTCGATGTCAGCCTGGGAACTCACGCTGACGAACTCGCCGACGGCCATGGCCAGAGCACCGGCGGAGATGGCGGCAACGCCGGCCGTAGCCACACCGCTGGCGGTGGCGCCGGCCGCGGCCACACCCACCATGATGGATGAGATGGAGACCAGGCCGTCATTGGCACCCAGCACCGCAGCACGCAGCCAACCGCCGCGTCCCGCCTTGTGGGCCTCCTCATGAGGCACTGTGAGTTCGATGTTCATGCGTCGCATTCTCCCATGGTCGGCTATCTCGACGCTGAACCCCGCCTGCCGGTTCGGTATCCTGTGCACGTCCATACGGAGGAACCATGCGCATTCCAGTCGCCCTTGCTGCCCTTGCCCTGACACTCTCCGCGTGCGGTGGTGGTGGCACCCCGACAGCAGCTAGCACCGCCGGTGCCTCGGCCTCAGCCTCAGCCTCGGCCACTCCGAGCGGCGTGACCGCCAACTTCGGTGCACCTGCAGACCTGGGCAATGGTGTCGCAGTGACGGTGAGCACCCCCGCCAGCTTCACACCCGGATCGTTCGCCTCCAATGTCATGCCGGGCCAGGTACCGAACGTCTTCAACGTCACGGTCGACAACAAGGGCACCACCGCACTCGACATGACGTCCGTGTCCGTCACCGCCAGCACCGCAAGTTCCACCTGCACCGACGTCCTCGACGGCGACAACGGCATCAACGGTGCCCCGACGGACCCCTTGGCAGCCGGCGCCAGCACCAGCTTCAAGTTCGCCATCTCCTGTGACGCCAAGGCTGGGGCGCCGCTCAGCGTGAATGTCACGGTCGGCGCCAACTCAGTGACCTTGGACGGCAAACTCGCCTGACTCCAGACACGACGATGGCCCGCAGCAACACTGCGGGCCATCGCTGTTCATGGGTCGGGTTCCCGTCACTCCTCCGGGAAATGGCAGGCCACAATGCGCTGCGGGGCAATCTCGGTGGGGACCGGCGCCTCAAGTCGGCAGCGCTCCTGCGCCTTCCAGCAACGCGTGTGGAACACGCAGCCGGTCGGCGGGTTCATGGGGCTGGGCAGGTCACCCGAGAGCATGATGCGCTCGCGCTTGCGTTCCAACTGCGGATCCGGGATCGGCACTGCCGAGAGCAGCGCCTTGGTGTACGGGTGGCGCGGGCTGTCGTAGAGCACCGACGTGGAGGCAACCTCCATGACCTTGCCCAGGTACATGACGACGACACGATCTGAGATGTGCTGCACCACTGACAAGTCGTGCGCCACGAAGACGTAGGCCAGTCCGAATTCCTGCTGCAGGTCGTCGAGAAGATTCACCACCTGGGCCTGGATGGAGACGTCCAGGGCCGAAACCGGTTCATCGGCGACGATGAACTTCGGTCGCAAGGCGACAGCACGCGCGATGCCGATGCGCTGACGCTGGCCACCGGAGAACTCGTGCGGATAGCGGTTGTAATGCTCGGGATTGAGGCCCACCCGCTCCATCAGTTCCTGCACGGCACGCCGCACGCCACCGGGTGGAGTGATCTTCTGGATTTCATAGGAGGCTGCGATGATGCCGCCCACCGTGTGTCTGGGGTTCAGCGAGGAGTACGGGTCCTGGAAGATCATCTGCATCTCAGAGCGCAACGGCACCATCTCGCGATGCGAGAGATTCGTGATGTCTCGCCCGCGATAGATGATGCGGCCCGCCGTGGGTTCATAGAGCTTGAGGATGGTGCGCCCGGCCGTGGTCTTGCCACAGCCCGACTCGCCGACCAGACCAACGGTCTCACCCTCATGCACTTCGAGGTCGATGCCGTCGACAGCCTTCACCACACCGCGGCGACGATTGAAGACTCCACCGGAATGCGTATCGAAATGCTTCTGCAGGCCCTCGAGCTTCAGGACGACGTCGCTCATCGCACACCCCCATGCGCTGCGCGCAGTTGTTCAGGCGTGAGATGGCAGCGACCCAGATGGCCGGGTTCCACCTCCACCAAGTCCGGCATCTGCGTGGCGCAGCGACCGTCTCCGACAAGTTGCTTGAGATGGCAGCGCGGCTCAAAAGAACAGCCCGGCGGCATGGCGATTAGCGACGGTGGTTGACCGGGAATCGCATGCAGTCGAGTGGTGGCTCCAGCCTTGTCCACGCGAGGGATGGACTCCAGCAGACCCATCGTGTACGGCATCATGGGCTGGTAGAAGACATCATCGATGGCGGCCTGCTCAACGATGCGGCCCGCGTACATGACATTCACTCGATCCGAGAGCTCCGCGACCACACCCAGATCGTGGGTGATGAGGATGAGCGCGGAGTTGAAGTCGCGCTGCAGATCGCGCAGCAACTGCAGGATCTGCGCCTGCACGGTCACGTCAAGCGCCGTGGTGGGCTCATCGGCAATCAGCAGCGCCGGATTGTTGATGAGAGCCATGGCAATCATGGCGCGTTGGCGCATGCCGCCCGAGAACTGGTGCGGGAACTCCTTGGCGCGCTTGTCGGCACCGGGGATGCCCACCATGTCGATCATCTCGACGGCACGCTTCCAGGCGTCGGACTTGGAGCCGTGGTGGTGCAGCCGATAGGCCTCAGCCAGCTGATCACCGATCGTGTAGTAGGGGTGCAGGGAGGACATGGGATCCTGGAAGATCATGGCCATCTGCTTGCCACGTAGCTTGCGAACCGTCTCATCGTCGGCTGCGATCACGTCAACCGGACCCTCATCAAGATTGAGGATGGCCTGGCCGGTGATCTTCGCCTGGTGACGGTTGTGCAACCCCATCACGGCGAGGGTGGATACCGACTTTCCGGAACCGGACTCGCCGACAATGGCCAGGGTTTCGCCACGGGACACCGTGAACGAAATCCCGTTGTTGGCCTTGACCACACCGTCGTGAGTCGGGAAGGACACATGAAGGTCCTTGACTTCGAGGAAAGGTTGGCTCATGCCACACGCACCCGGGGATCGATGAAGGCGTACAGGAGGTCCACGATCAAGTTCATGATGACCACGAACGCGGCAGCAAGCAGGGTTGTCGCAACGATGGTGGGCAGGTCGTAGTCACTCAACACGGCGCGCAAGGAGAGCCGACCCAGGCCAGGCAGGTTGAACACCTGCTCGGTGATGATGGCCCCACCAAGCAGGCCGGCGAAATCGAGACCAGCCATGGTGGTGATGGGCGCCAGTGCGGCCCGCAGGGTGTGCTTGCGGAGGATGGTCTTCTCACGCAGGCCCTTGGCACGCGCAGTCCGGATGTAATCCTCGGAAGAGGTCTCGATGACGCTGGAGCGTGTGAGCCGCGTGTAGATGGCCGCATAGGCAAAGGCCAGAGTGATCCAAGGCCAGATGAAGGTCTTGAGCCAAGCGAATGGATCATCGAAGGGCGAAACCCAGCGTCCCAGATCGAGTGGGCTCACCAGGTTGAACTTGATGACAACGAACAGCAGCAGCATGAGGCCGGAGATGAAGGTCGGGAGCGAAGTGCCGACCAGCACGAAGCCGGTTGCCAGGCGGTCGGGCCAGCGGTGCTTGAAGCGAGCCGCCAGCACACCGAGTGAGACGCCGAGCAGCAGCCACAGGATGAGCGAGCCGACAGCCAGGCTGAGCGTCACCGGGAAGGCGTCCCGGAGCAGGTTGGTCACGCACTCGTGGCGCGTGAACGAGTAGCCGAACGAGGGCGCGGGGCAACTGAAGGCGGCGGAGCCAGTGCCGTAGTTGCGGCCGGCGAAGATGCCGTGCGCGAAGTTCCAGTACTGCTGCCAGAGTGGAATATCAAGACCCAGGCGATGTCGATTGGCCTCGATGATGTACGGCTTGCAGTGCACACCGCAACTGAGGGCCGCTGGATCCATCGGCAGCACCGAGAAGATGAGGTACACCGACATGCTGACCAGGATGAGGATGATGACCGTATAGACGAGGCGACGGCCGATGTATTTCAGCACCCTCGATCCTCCGATTCGTCGTTGGGGCGGACAGTCGTAATCGTTGGGGGCGGCTGTGAGCCGCCCCCAACGATTACCGGGACTTGCAGTCTTGCTTGGTTACTTCAGGTACATCGTCGGGAAGAGGAAGGTGCCCTGCGGCCCCCACCACTTCACGCCGCCAACGCCGGACCCGAACGCGTCAGCCGCCTTCGAGAACATGACGCCCAGGATCCAGTACTGATCCATCGCGTACTGCGCAGCCTTGTGCCAGAGCACGGACTGCTTGGCGCGGTTGGTCTCGCCCATGGCCTGATTGACGATCTTGACGAAAGCCGGGTAGGCCGGGTCATTCCAGTTCTGGCTCAGGTCGAAACCACCGTTCTTCACGAACAGCGGCGGGATGACCGTCGATGCATTCGCCCAGTCTGCGCCCCAACCGGACCGTGACATGTCACCCTGCTTGGAGGTGTTCATGATGGTCGAGTAGTACTGACCGGACGGGATGAAGTTGTACGTCACGACGATGCCGGCGGCCTTCATGGCTGCCGAGATGCTCGGCGTCCATGCCTTGTAGGTCGGGGTGTTCGGCAGGTCGATGCTGACGCCCGTGTTCGTGAGCTTGTTGTACGCGGAGGGGCACTGCGTCTTGGCTTGCTCGAGCAGCGTCTTCACGTACGCCGGGTTGCCGGTGGCCTTCCAGTTCGGGTCGTGGATGTTGCCCGTGGTGGGGGCGTAGTCCGGACCCAGGTTGGGCTTGATGGCATTGTCACCGGGGACGCCGTAGTACTTGGTGCCGCCGTTGGCATCGATGATCGCCTGGGTGTTCCACGCGAAGAACAGCGCCTTGCGGGCGGCCAAGCAGTTCATGGACGCAGCGTTGACTGCCATGTACCGGGTGTACGGATCCAGAACGAGCAGGCCGCGCCTGGCGGTTGACGGGTTCTGGAAGTAGGCCGGCACATCCTGCGGGAGCAGGCCGTCGAAGGAGACCGCGTTGGGGATGGAGTCGGTCTTCATCATCTGGTCGATGACGTCGGGCTGGATACCGAAACGAACCTCGATCGAATCCGGGTAGGGGGTACGGATCTTGTCCGACTTGCGGTTCCACTTGGGGTTGCGAACCAGCGTCAGCGAATCACCGATCTTGTACTGCTGGATCTTGTAGGGGCCCGTGGAAAGCGGCGCGAGGTCGTACTTCTCGCCGGTGTCCTTGGACTTCTTGACCGGAGACATGGCCGGGTAGGTCGCGAAGAAGTTGAAGTCGGCAACCGACTTGTTCAGCCTGATCGTGATGGTCTGGCCCTTGCAGGACACGGCCTTGTCGTACAGCTTCGCCTGTGCAGGGGTGGCCTTGTAGGGACCCGGGTACTTCGAGGAACCATCGGAGTTCTGCGGGATCGCGAAGTACTGGATGCCGTAGGTCGGACCATCGGGGAGCACATCCTGCGCGAATTCACGGGAGATGCCGTACTTCAGGTCGGCACACGTGATCTTGGAGCCATCCTGCCAGGTGACGCCCGGACGAAGTGTCCAGGTCCAGGTCTTGGCCTTGTTGCTCGGCACACCAGTGTTGGTGGCCAGGTCAGGTGTCAGGGTGTAGCCGGCTGCGCCAGCCGAGTACTTGTATGCAACCAGCGTGCGGAACAGGTACGTATTCAGGAACGCGATGTCGCGGCCCGTGTACACGCGCGTGGGATCGATGTGATCCAGCTGCTGCTGTTGGGTGACGAAGATGAGCGTGCCGCCACTCTTGCTCGCCGCGCTCACCGCGGTGGTCGACACGGCCATCATGGTGCCGGCAAGCAGGGTGCTTGCAGCGACGCCAGCGATCACGCGGCGGCCCTTTCGGGTTACGGACATGAGTCCTCCTTCTAATGTCCTGCCGACAGGCTTCGCCCGTCGGGCCCCACCGATTGCCGTGAGCGCCTTTCGGCTCCCGGCGCCCCCGGTCGGAGGGGCTCCCCGCATTGCTGCGGAAACTTGTGTACTGATCGTCGCAGTCGCGATTCTGCGGCTACTGCCAATCGTCTGTGATCCTCTCCCCAGATTGGTTTCGGATCGGTTTCAGTTGTGTCGCGAACTGCTAACGGTCCGCCTTCGGATCGAGTGCGTCCCGAACCGCGTCGCCAAGGACGTTGAGTGCGAGCACGATCACGATGAGCATGGCGGCCGGAATCAGCAGGTAACTGGGATCCTGCTGCCAGTAGTTGATGCTGTCCGAGAGCACGATGCCCCAGGTGGTTGCCGGCGGCTGCACACCGACACCGAGGAACGAATACACAGCCTCGGCAGAAAGGTAGACAGGCAGCGTGAGGCTGAGGAAGACGATGACCGGTGAGAGCAGGTTCGGCATCAACTCACGGAAGAGGATGCGACGCGTGCTGGCACCTAGTGACTGCGCTGCCATCACAAAGTCGCGTTCGCGCAACGAGAGCACCTGGCTGCGGATGATGCGGGCGAAACCCGGCCATCCGAAGAGCACGAAGAAGATGATGAGCACAACGATGCGTGCAGTGTTGCCAGTCCCGAGATGCAGGGCCTCCACGCGCTGCGTGAGCGGCAGCGCCAGAGCCACGATCATGAAGGTGGTGGGGAAGGCGAGCAGGAAGTCGATGACTCGACCCACGGTGGCGTCAACCCAACCGCGGTAGAAGCCGACGAGCGTGCCCATGAACAGGCCGAAGCCGATGGTGGCCACACTGGCGACGATGGCCAGCGTGAACGAGATTCGGCTTCCGTACAAAAGCATCGCGAACACGTCACGACCGGCCTGCGGCTCGATGCCCAAGGGGTGGGCCCAGCTGATGGCGCTGCCACCCTTGGGCATGCCGTAGGAGTTCAACTGATCCGCATACGGGGTCTCGGGATCAAGATGCCACAGCCGCGTGATGAGCGGTGCAGCGAACGCCGTGACAACGAAGAACAGGGACACCAGCCCTGCGACGATGCCCGCCTTGTTGCGCTTGAACCGAACCCATGCCAACTGGTTCGGCGTCCGTGAGACCAGTTCCTGAACAGAGGCCTCTGTTTCGGCCGCAGCGACAGGCACACTCGCTCCTTGACGTCATCATCGAGTCGGACATATGTCCGATTTGGGTATGAACTTATGCCTGTTTGCGTTTGCGCACAATTCAACTGCCGTCCAACTCGCCCATCGTTACGGAGACGTTGCCCGCCTATACGTTCGTCGAACACGAATGCCCACTAGGCGACGCGGTGAGGGGCCAAAATACCTTCGGGATCCCCTAGATGCGGATACGTTCGCCCGCTTTGGGCACCACCGCCATGGTGTCCAGCTCCTGCGCCACGCGCTTGGCGAACACCTGCGATGAGCCGAGTTCACCGTGTACGACGAACACATTCGCCGGTACCACGCCCGCCGACCGCAGCCAGGCCAATAACTCATCGGCGTCACCGTGCACCGAGAACACCGGCACGTCGACCACCTCCGCACGGACCTTGACGTACTGGCCATGGATCTTGAGTTGCGCGGCGCCCTCCTGAAGGGCGCGTCCGTGTGTTCCGAAGGCCTGGAAGCCCACGAGGATGACGCAGTTGCGGGCATCCGGCAGCAGCGCCTTGAGGTGATGCACGACCCGTCCGCCCGCCGCCATGCCGGACGCGGAGATGATGATCTTGGGGCCGCCGCGGTCGAGCGCCATGGACTCCTGCGGTGTGCGTGCCTGCTCGAGGTGGGCCAGATCCATGATGGAGGAGCCCTGCGCGAGAACCTCGGACCGGAACTCCGGCGCCCTGGCATCGATGGCCGCGCGATACACGGCGAGCGTGGCCAAGGCCATGGGGCTGTCGACACAGACCCTGGCAGGGGGGATGCGCTGCTGATCCTCGAGGTCCTTTATGGCCTTCAGCAAGACCTCGGTGCGGTCCACGGCGAATGCGGGGATGACGACGGTGCCGCCACGCCTGATGGTGCGGGTGATGGCGGACGCCAGCAGCTCCATGCCCTCCGACAGGTCCTGGTGCACACGATCGCCATAGGTTGACTCGATGACGACAGCGTCAGCATCGGCCGGGGGATGGGGCGCCACCAGCAGAGGGTGCGCTGGCCGCCCCAGATCGCCGCTGAAGACCACCGTGCGCGCCCGGACCCCTGTTTCGCGCAGGCGCAGCACCGATGAACCGAGGATGTGTCCACTGGGCTCGAACTCAGCGAAGACCCCGGCGAACAGTTCGAAATCCTGGTTGAAGGGCTTGACCCGGAGTAGTTCGATGGCGCGCTGGGCGTCCGCAGTGTCGTACAGCGGACGAGGATCAGCGTGCCGCGAGAAGCCCTTCTGACGAGCCCACTGTGCGTCTTCTTCCTGCAGGTGCGCACTGTCACGCAGCACGATCGCCACCAACTGACTGGTCGCGAGGGTGCAGTAGACCGGACCCCGGAAGCCCTCGCGCACCAGCGCGGGCAGGTACCCGCAGTGGTCGAGATGCGCATGCGTCAGCAGCACGGCATCGATGGATGCAGGGTCTACCGGGAACGGCTCCCAGTTGCGGGCCCGGTCATCGCTGTCTCCCTGGAAGAGTCCGCAATCCACGAGCAGGCGCTGCTCGCCGAACTCGACCAGTGTCTTGGATCCGGTGACCGTGCCGGCGCCGCCGATGAAGGTGAGGAACATGCTGCCTTTGTAGCACCGTCCACAGCCTTCATGTCAGGGCTGTTGTTGAGGATTCCCGTCCTCTATGGGCGCGTGGCGCGCCACTCCGCCGCCACTTCCAGGAAGCGGGTGTCAGCGGGTGCGTCGCCGACGGTGATGCGGACGCCATCGTCACCGTAGGGGCGCACGGCCAGGCCACGCTCATCGCAGAACGCAGCGAAGCGCTGCGAGTCGCTCCCCAGGCGCAGCCACACGAAGTTGGCCTGGCTGTCGGGCAGCGACCAGCCTTGCTGACGCAGCGCCTGTGTCACCTCAGCACGGGCGCGGATGATGTGGACTACTCGCTCCTGCAACTCGTCCTCGACGGCAAGCGCCGCGAGCGCGGCCTCCTGGGCGATGGAACTGACGCCGAAGGGCACCGCGCAGGAACGCAGCGCCTGTGCCAGTTCGTCATGCGCGATCGCATATCCCACGCGCAGCCCCGCCAACCCGTAAGCCTTGGAGAAGGTACGCAACAAGGCCACGTTCCCATGGCGGCGGAAGAGTTCCAGCCCATCGGGCATATTGGGGTCGTCAGCGAATTCCACGTAGGCCTCGTCAATGACGATGGTGACGTCATCTGGCACGCGCTTGATGAAGGCGTCCAGTTCGGTCGCCCTGGCACCGACGCCGGTGGGGTTGTTGGGCTGGCAGATCAGCACCATGCGCGTGCGCGCTGTGATGGCTGCGGCCATGGCCTCGAGGTCATGCGACTCATCGGGGCGAAGCGCCACCCGCACGGACACGGCACCGTTGACAGCGGCACAGATGGGGTAGGCCTCGAAGGAACGCCAGGCGAAGACCACTTCATCACCCTGATCGCAGGTGGCCTGCACGAACTGTTGCAGGAGACCCACGGAACCGGTGCCGGTGGCGAGGTTGCTGCTCGCGACCCCGAAGCGCCGCGCGAGCGCATGGTGCAGGGCGGAAGCGGCCATGTCGGGGTAACGATTCATGGTGCGCAGCGCGCGCTCGGCAGCCTCGATTATCTGCGGCAGAGGTGCATAGGGGTTCTCGTTGCTGGAGACCTTGTAGGTGGTGAGTCCTTGGTGCGGTGCCGGCGGACGGCCGGGAACGTAGGCCGGCAATCCGGCCAGTGATGATCGCAGTTTCATGAAGCCTCCGCATTGCCGCTGGGCGGAAGGCTATCTGCGTTGCCCAGTCCAGTCGTTCGCCGCCATCGAGGTGCCCCAAGCCCTCCATGGCGCGACAAGCGGAGAGCCCACCGCACTGGGCGATGGGCTCTCGGGGGGAAGCCGGATTCAGATCTTGGCAATGGCGGAGGCCACCGACTGCAGGAAGCCACCGGAGATGAAGGAGGCACCACTGACGATGTTCACATTGGCGCTCTGTGCCTGCAGGACTTCCTGCGTGAGCGTGGGCACCGCATAGTCCGCGAACTGCTGGTTGCTCCCACCGGGCACCTGCAGCACCCGGACGTCGGTGATGGTCCTGCCCTTGACGGTGAGCGCCACCTGCACCGTGCCGTAGCGTTCCTGCACCGCGGCCCCCGTGATGGTGCGGGTGGCGTTGGGGGCCGTGCCGCCGTTGACCGGGGCCTGCTTGCTGCTGGCTGCGGATGCAGCAGCGCTCGTCGTCTTGGTGGTCACCGCAACGGGGGATGCCGAGATGATGGTCGGTGCGGCGAGAGTCTGGGCGATGGGGTTCACCGCGACTGTTGCCACCAGACCCGCCATGGCACCGCCACTGACCAGGAATGCTCGCTTCTTCATGTCGCAAGCATGTCGTCGGGGTGCGCCCCTGTGGGCCGATTCGGCACACCCGCATCCGACGCAGACGCACTGTGCACCGAATCTTCGTCGTCCTTGCACATCCTTGACATTGGAGACGCGTGAGGGGTGCCATCACGACGGATGGCACCCCTCACGACCGTGGAGTTCAGTACTTCACTTCAGCCGGTACCCACTCGGGATCGCTCTGGAAACCAAGACCCGTCGCGGACCGCAGGGCTGCGAACTCGCCAGCTGCTGTCTGGTCCCCTGCATACAGCCAGGAGTTGAAGGCAGGGATCAGCGCCAGATGCTGCGCTCCAGTCAGCAGCGACGAGCCGCCACAATGCCCGATGCCGCTCGTGCGCTTGGCCGCGGTTGCTGCGGGGTCACCGAGCACCGTCCAGCCATCGCTGGGGGCGGCGGCGTACATGGCGACTGCCAGCGGCAGCTTGTGCCGCTTGCTGACGGCACCGGCCGCTGCGGACTTGTCGACGTAACGCTGCACCCATCCCGCCTGCGTCACCGGGTCCACTTCATACCCGACGAGCATGGTGGGCACCCGGGCCACGCCACTGTACGAAGGGAATGCCTTCTTCGCGGCATCCACTGCGGCTGGGTTGGCCGGATAGCGCAACGCCGCATTGCCCTTGCTGGCATCCAGGGCGCCGAGCATCTGGTCCACTACGTCTGTGCCGCCGAGGTTCAGGAAGGTCTCGTACTGTGCCCGCTGCTCATCGGTGAGCAGGTCGGTGTACGACGTGTTCACGTTGTCGGTGAAGTTGGCACTGCCCGTGGCCAGACCGCCGGCCACGCGGATGCGCGATTCGACATCGAATCGAAGCAGCGTTGCCAGCACCGCTGCCTGACCGATGTTCTCCGCCATCGCGGCACTGGTGTTGAGTTGAGAGGCGAGCAGGGGACCACCGGTGGTGATGCCGTCATAGGAGGCTGAGGCCTCGGGAAGTCCCGCGATGAGTCCAGCCATCAGCACCACGTTGCGCGCCAGCAACTTGGTCGGGGTCACGGCGTTGGCATTGGCCTTGATGCCGCCCAGGAACCCCAGCACCTTGTTGAGGTCGCCGTAGGCCTGCATGAGCCCCGCCGGACCGGCGTCGTAGGTGAGCTTGAGATCGACGCCACCCAGCACCTTCACCACATACAACGCATCGAGTGCCTGCTGGAAGGCCTGAGTGGTGGTCGGCGGTACGGCGCATTCGACGTACGCAGCACTCACGCGCGGCACTGTCTCCTCCAGTGCGAGCGCGGGCAGCGTGCCCATGCTCTCCCCCCACACCATCACGCGCTTGAGGCCGTACACGAAGCCGGTGCGCATCTTGTCGATGAGTGCCTTGCCCGCGTTGTACTCCTCCTGCACGGCCCAGCCCTGAGTGTCACCGCCGCCGACACCGGCCACACCGAAGCCCTTGGCCATCAACGCTGCCGCCAGTGCCTCGCTGCCGCCAGAGGCCAGATCGGGCTTGCCGTTGGCAATCCAGGTGGCGCCCAGGCCGGGCACCGTGACCGAGTTGTAGGCGGGGTTGTTCGAGTAGTCGATGCCCGCTGCCTTCAACGACTGCGGCACCGGAGTGTTCCTGCCGAAGCGGATGCCATGGAAGAAGACGATGACGGTGCCGTTGAAATTGATGGGGAGGCGCAGTGCGTAGAGACCGAGGCCATTGCCCAGATCACCACTGCACTGGTCCTGCACCTCGCCTGGCCAGCAGGTGCCTTCCTTGACGCCGGCATTGGCGGGCGCCAGCGAGCCTGCAGCCGCGAGTGACAGCGCGGCCAGGGCACCGAGTATGCGATTGCGTGTTGTGATGCGCCTCATCGATGACCTCACGGGAGCAGATTGGCCGGCGCTGCCGGACGGTTGAAGGTGGACAACTGCACAGGGCCGGAGCCGGAATCCGTCTCATAGACACCTGCCGATACGCGCTTCTGCACCAGATCGGCGCCGTAGCGCCCGATGTAGTAGCCGCTGTAGCCCTGATGCGTGGCGCCCTTGAAGGGCACGAAAGCCGCCGTCTTGAAGTTGGCAGCCTTGGCCATGGCGGCGATCAGGCCCTTGCGTGTGAGCTTCTTGCCCACGGCCTTGATGGCCTGTGCCACCAGGTAGGCGTCGTTCACGGCACCGATGGTGTAGGACGTCACCGGCACATTGGCAGCACCCAGGATCTTGGTGATGAGTGCGATGTAGCCATCGCTGGCGTCCTCGGCGACCGGGAGGAAGTTGGGTGAGTACACGCCGGTGAGCAGGGCCTTGGGCACGTTGAGATCGTCCAGCGTTTTCTTGTCGGCACCCACCGCGGACGCCAGCCAGGTCGGACTGAAGCCGAGCGCCTTGGCGGTGCCGATGGCGCTGGCAGTGGCTGCCGTGACACCGAAGACCACGACCAACTCGCACTTCTGTGCAGCGAAGCCGGCGATCTGCGCTTTCACGCCAGAGGAGGCGAGCAGCGCTGCGTTGTAGCCGGCCTTGGCGGCGAAACTCATGCCGCCGATTGCGAAGCCCTTGGCCGCGTCTCGACCGAAGTCATCATCCTGATAGAGCAAGCAGGCCTTGAGCGACTTGAGCGAATCCGTGTCGGCAATGAACTTCGACATGATCTTGGCCTCCGCGATATAAGACGGGAAGCCGGGCCAGGTGTCCGGGTACTTGTGGGCGTTGGCAAAGCCGCTGTAGCCGGAGAGCACCATGAGATCCGGAATGCCACGGCGGTTGAGATCCTTCACCACCGTGGAGTGGGTTGCTGTACCGAGCCCGCTCATGATGGCGAACACCTTGTCCTGCAGGATCAGCGAGGACACCACGCGCTTGGTCTGTGCGGGGTCGTACTTGTCGTCCTTGACGATGAAGTTCACCTTGCGGTGATTGATGCCGCCCTTGGCGTTCACGTAATCGAAGTACGCCTTGATAGCGGCACCGACATCCTTGTAGCCGGGCGAAGCAGGGCCAGTCAGAGGCAGGTGGGTGCCGAGCGTGATCGTCGTCGCTGTGACGCCGGTCTCGGTCGGGACTCGCACCATGCCACTTGCCGGAGTCGCCGTGCCGGCGAGCAATGCAAGTGACCCCAGTGCAGTCAACGGACGGATGAATCTCAAGACGAACCTCCAGCGACGCTGAACAGGTGGCAGGGGGCGCCCCCATGTTCGGTGAACGTAAACCTCTGCTAACGCCAGCGGAAGTGCTCAGCGCGCGCCGGCGCGACGAATGTTCGCAATGCCACCCGGAGCAAGCCCAACGGTCAATAACAGCAGTCCGCCGTAGACCAGATTGGGAAGGTTCAGCCCCACCTGGTCTGGAAGTCCGAAGTTGGAGACGAGGGCGGTGAGCCATTCCGGCGTCAGCGCCAGCAGCAGCGCGCCGATCACGGCACCCACCAGACTCTGGCGTCCGCCGACAATGGTGCCGACCAGCAGTGACAGCGAGAGGCCGATTCCGAACGCGCCCGGAGCCGCCAGTCCCAGGATCTGTGTGAGCACTGCTCCCGCCAAGGCCGCACACACCGCGGATACGGCGAAGGCAATGACTTTGGTGCGCGATGTATTGATACCGACGAGTGCCGCCGCTGGTTCGTGGTCGCGGGTGGCACGGATGCTGCGACCCAAGGGAGAGACGATGAGCGAGGACACCAACGCCACCACGAAGATGGCCGTAGCCCCAGCCACCCAGGCTTGCCAACGCTCGAGCGGGAAGTCCGGGCCCAGGCGGTCGGGCGGGTAGGGGCCATCAAGCAAGAGGCCTGAATCACCCCCCAACAGGTCCGGGAAGCGGTTGGCGAGTGCCGGCAGGCCCACCGCGAGTCCCAGCGTCAGGCCCGCGAGATAGGGGCCGCTCAGGCGCGCGGCAACCACGCCCACCGCCACCCCCACCGCAGCACCGACGACTGCCGCAGCCAGCATGCCCAGCCAGCTTGGCCAGCCGTGCATCACCGCCAGCGCGAAGGCGTAACCGCCCGATGCCATGAATGCTCCATTGCCCAGCGACACCTGCCCACTGTGCCCCACCAGCACCACCATGCCGAAAAGTGCGACCGCGTAGGTGGCGACATAGGCGAGACGCAGGTTCCACAGGGCATCGACGCGGTTGTTGACGAGCATCCACAGCAGCGCGGACACCAGCATGAGGCACATCGTGGCCACGGCCCGGCCCCAAGGTCGCTGCAGGACTGTTCGCATCAGACCCTCCGCACCGTTCGTGCCCCGAAGAGGCCCGCAGGCTGCACCAGCAGCGTCAGCACCAGCACCACCAGTGCGGCGATGGGAGCATCCGCCGCCTCGCTGTACATCGTCACCAGGGCAATCAGCAGGCCGGTCGAGATGCCACCAACCATGGCGCCGATCGGCGAATCAAGCCCGCCGACAACTGCTGCAGTGAAGGCGAACACGATGACGATGTCGAAGGAATTGGGCGAGAGGAAGGACAAGGGCGCGATGAGCACCCCACCCACCGCTCCGATGCCGCCTGCCAATGCCCAGCCCAGCATGAGCATGCGCGATACGCGCACCCCGCTGATGCGGGCGACATCCGGGTTGAAGGCCGCGGCGCGCATGGCCAAGCCCAGGCGGGTGCGCGTCATGAAAAGCGTGAGCGCCACCGAAAGCAGGCTGGCGATCACGATGACGAGCAGGTCGTAGCGGCTCAGCAGGAACACGGTGTCACCGATCTTGATGCCATCGGTGGAGACCGGAGCCGGGAAGGAGCGTATGTCGCCTCCCCAGATCATGGAGGCCGCAGCCTGCAGCACTGCCAGTAATCCCAAGGAGGCGATGAGTGCCCCGCTCTCGTGCTCGCGCCTGAGCGCTCGTTGCACCAGGCCGTAGGCGATGCCGCCGATGACGATGCCTGACACGGTCGCGACCAACAGCCCCAGCAGCCAACTGCCGGTGGCCTGGGAAACCGAGAGCGCCACGAAGGCGGAGACCATGGCCTGTCCCGCCTGGGCGAAGTTCACGGCCCGACTCGATCGCCACACGAACACCACGGCCAAGGCGATGAGCCCGTAGACGATGCCGCTGCTCAGTCCCGAGAGCAGGGTGTTGATGAACTGCATCACGCCACCCCGAGGTAGGCGTGAAGCAGGCGTGAATCCGAGGCCAGCTCGCGGGCCGGGCCCTCCGCCACGACGCGGCCCAACGACAGCACGTAGGCATGATCGGACATATGCAGCGCCTTGGCCGCGTTCTGCTCCACCAGCAGGATGCACATCGACGTCTGCTTGGAAAGGTGGTTCACCAGTTCCAGGATCTGTGCCACCACGAGCGGAGCCAGACCCAGGCTTGGCTCGTCGAGCAGCAGTGCCTGGGGTTCGGCCATCAGGGCTCGGGCAATCGCCAGTTGCTGTCGTTCACCGCCGCTCAGCGTGTCCGCGCGCTGGCGCCGACGTCCCCGGAGTGCAGGGAAGAGGTCGTACATGGCATCGAGCCGACCGCGCACGCTCGAAGCAGGACGAGTGAGGGCGCCGAGCAGCAGGTTCTCCTCGAGGCTGAGCTCCCCGATGGTGGCACGGCCTTCAGGCACGAAGCCCAGCCCCAGACGCACACGCTCCGCCGGCGCCACCCCTGCGAGGTCCACGCCGTTGAGTGCGATGGAGCCGCTGTGCAGCCGCACCAAGCCGGCGCAGGCGCGAAGCAGCGTTGACTTTCCTGCTCCATTGGCTCCAACCACCGTCGTGACACGACCGGGCGGGGCGACGAGCGAGACCTGCTCACAGGCGTGCATGGCGCCGAAACTCACGGTGACGCCCTCGAGCAACAAGGTCATGCTGCCGCCTCACCCAGATAGGCCACGCGCACTGCGGGATTGTCACGAATACTGGCGGGGTCACCCTCGGCGATGAGTCGGCCGGCATCAAGCACGTAGATGTGATCGCACACGCCCATGACGAAGTCCATGTGGTGCTCCACCACCAGCACGCTGCGTTCGGGTTTCATGGCACGCACCAAGGTGGACAACTCCGCGATATCGGCGGCCGAGATCCCACCCGCCGGTTCGTCGAGCATCACCAGTTCCGGGTCGGACATCAGAGCACGCGCCAGTGCCACGCGTTTACGAGTCGGGTACGGAAGATCGGCAGGCATGCGCAAGGCGGCATCTGCGACACCGAACTGCTCGAGCAGGGACTGCGCCCGTCCCTGCAACTCCCTGTCCCGGCGGCGCATGCGCGGTGACGACAGGAAGGAGCCGGCACCGGTGTGCTGCTCGCGCTGCGCGCCCAGCACCACGTTCTGCAACACATTCAGGGAGTCGAAGAGGCCCACCGCCTGCAGGGTGCGCGCGATACCGGCACCCGCAAGATCGTGCGGCTGCCACTGTTGCCTGCGGCCGCGCCACTCGATGTGACCGGCGGTCGGCGCCACGAATCCGCTGATGACGTTGAACACGGTCGTCTTGCCTGCGCCATTGGGACCGATCAGTCCCACGATGCGGCCCTCGGGGACATCAAGGGAGACATCGTCGAGGATCTGCAATCCTCCGATGCGTACCGAGATGCCGCTGACGCGGAGCAAGGACATGCCGCGCACCGTACTTGGCGGGTGGAGGCGGGCAAAGGCTTTAGGTCAGATGACGATGCAACAGGTCCCCCCGCGCCCACGAACGGCTTGCGGCGCCCGCTTGGGCCTTCCTCCCATTGCCAGTTGGCAGCGGCAGGTCTTGGATGGCCCCGTCAGCGTTGCGCTACCGGTAAGGGGCCGCCATGCCGCGCATCACGGGGTCCGTCGATATCGAACGTCCCATCGTCGAGGTCTTCGATTTCGTCGCGGACGAGGAACATGAACCGTTGTACAACACGCAGATGTTGTCCGCTCGCCGATCAGGCACCGGGCCCATCGGCGTCGGCGCCAGCTTCCACGTGGTGGTTCAGGGTGTGGGCGGCAAGTCGGAGATGGACATCACCTACATCGAGTACGAGCGCCCTAGGCTCCTCACCTCCGTCACGCAGGTCGGCGGCATGGAGATTGCCGGGTCGCTGCGCTTCGAGGAGCTTGGCGATGTGACACGGATGCATTGGAACTGGGACATCCGGCCGCACGGGGTCATGTCGGCCTTCGGACCAGTGATCACCTGGCAGGGCCGACGGCAGGAGGAGCGCATCTGGCACTCGCTGAAGCGTTATCTGGAGGCCAGCGCGGGCTCCTGAGGAGCGGGGAATGAGCGCCCAGCACGGTACGTTGCAACGACTATGACCTACGAAGTGCAACGTTCGCCCGAGGAGTGGCGCCGCATTCTCGGCCCTGACGCCTTCCGCGTGCTGCGCGAGGCGGCGACCGAGCCAGCTTGGACCGGTGAGTTGCTCGAGGAGCAGCGCGAGGGCCGCTATCGCTGCGCTGCCTGCGGGAATGAGTTGTTCCGCGCCGGCACCAAGTTCGACTCGCATTGCGGGTGGCCCAGCTTCTACCAAGCGGTCCGTCCGGATGCCGTGGAACTGCGCGAGGATCGCTCGCACTTCATGCTGCGCACAGAGGTGCTGTGCGCCAAGTGCGGGTCGCATCTGGGCCATGTCTTCCCCGACGGCTATGGAACACCCACCGGTGACCGCTACTGCATGAATTCGCTGTCGCTGGAGTTCGAGCCCGACCAGGGCTGAGGTACATCATTGCCGGAAGCTGCGGATGGGGTGGGCCGGCCACCCAGGTGACGGAAACACCCGTCAGGCACCGAAGCAGCGCAGCTCTGGATTACTGCTTCCCGCGCGCGTTGACGAAGGCGGCCGCGGCCGTGCGGATGTCCTGCTCGCTGTGCGCAGCGGAGACCTGGGTGCGGATGCGCGCCTTGCCCATGGGCACCACCGGGTAAGAGAAGGCCACTGCGTACACACCCTCCGTCAGCAGGCGTTTGGCGAACTCGGCGGCGGCCACCGCGTCACCGAACATGACCGGCACGATGGGAGTCTCACCCGGCAGCAGGTCGAAACCGGCGTTGCTGAGCAGTTCGCGGAAGAGCGCCGTATTGCTGCGCAGCCGTTCACGCAGTTCATCCGATTGCGTGAGCATGGCCAACACGGCTCGGGCCGCCCCCACCACCGACGGTGGCACACTGTTGGAGAAGAGATAGGGCCGCGCGCGTTGACGCAACAGGGCGACGATTTCCGCACGGGCAGCGATGTAACCACCACTTGCGCCGCCCAGCGCCTTGCCCAGGGTCCCGCTCAGGATGTCCACACGACTGCCGACACCCGTCAACTCGGGAGTGCCAGCCCCATGCGCTCCCAGATGGCCTACCGCATGGGAGTCATCAACCATGACAAGGGCGTCATAGCGCTCGGCCAGGTCACAGATCTCCGGCAGCCTGGCGATGTAGCCATCCATGGAGAACACCCCATCAGTGACGATGAGTCGCCGCCGCGCGTCCTGCGAGTCACGCAGGCATTGCTCGAGTTCCTGCATGTCCGAGTTGGCGTAGCGGAAGCGCTTGGCCTTGCACAGCCGGATGCCGTCGATGATGGAGGCGTGGTTGAGTGCGTCGGAGATAACCGCATCCTCCTCGCCCAGCAGCGCCTCGAAGACGCCGCCATTGGCGTCGAAGCAGGAGCCGAAGAGGATGGCAGCCTCGGTGCCGAGGAAGGCCGACAACTCGACCTCCAGCGCGCGATGGATGTCCTGGGTGCCGCAGATGAAGCGCACGGAGGCGGTACCGAAACCGTAGGCGTCGAGCACCTGATGTGCCGCAGCGATGACCAGGGGATGGTCAGCGAGGCCCAGGTAGTTGTTGGCGCACATGTTGATGAGGTCGCGGCCATCCACTCTGATGTGGGCGCCCTGCGGCGAGGTGATCTGACCCTCCTGCTTCCACAGACCGGCTGCGCTGATCTCATCGAGCTGCAGTTGCAGGGGCTGCTTCCATGATGAGTAGCTCACAGTTGCGTCCAATCCATGATGACCTTGCCGGCCTGGCCGCTCCTCGCCACCGCGAAGGCTTCGGTGTGGTCGGCGGCCGAGAAGCGGTGGGTGATGACACCTGAGATATCAAGACCGGACTGCAGCATGACGGACATGGCGTACCAGGTCTCGTACATCTCGCGACCGTAGATGCCCTTGATGGTGAGCATGTTGGTGATGGCACGATTCCAGTCCATGGGGGTGGGCTCCGCGAACAGCCCCAACAGCGCCAAGCGTCCGCCGTGGGCCATGTTGGCAACCATGGAGTTGAGAGCGGCGGCGTGACCGGACATCTCAAGCCCGACATCGAAGCCCTCGGTCATTCCAAGCTCCTGCTGCACCTGCTCAAGGCTGGTGGTGCGTGTGTCGATGGCGCTGGTGAGACCCATCTTGCGCGCCAGCTCGAGGCGATAGGGATTGATGTCCGTGATGACGACATGGCGAGCGCCGGCATGACGCACGATCGCCGCAGCCATCAACCCGATGGGGCCGGCGCCGGTGATGAGCACGTCCTCACCCAGCACCTTGTGGCTCAAGGCGGTGTGCGTGGCATTGCCGAAGGGATCGAAGATGGCCGCGATGTCGAGGTCAATGCCCTCGTGATGCGCCCATACATTGGTCATGGGCAAGGCCACGTACTCGGCGAAGGCGCCGGGGCGGTCGACACCGAGACCTGCGGTGTGCGCACAGAGGTGCCGGCGACCGGCCATGCAGTTGCGGCACCGGCCGCAGGTGAGGTGGCCTTCGCCGCTCACGATCTGGCCCGGGTGGAAGTCATTGACATTGCTGCCCACCTGCACCACTTCGCCCACGAATTCGTGGCCGATCACCAGCGCTGGCTTGATGTGCTCCTGTGCCCAGGCATCCCATGATTCGATGTGCAGGTCGGTGCCGCAGATGCCGGTTCGCAGCACCTTGATGAGCACGTCGTTGATGCCGATGACCGGATCCGGGACCTCGATGATGTCGAGACCGGGAGCGGCCTGGGTCTTCGCAAGTGCGCGCATGTGAATACCTCCGGGGTACGGGTTTCACAGTACGCCCGCAGGCAGTGCCGGGGCTCGCTCCGCCACCGCTCGCAGCCACCCACAGGCGTCCTGCCGAATCGGGTCAGAGAGTGAAGACGGTGCGATGCCACGCCTTCTGGCGTTCACCGGTGATGTCAAGCATGACGTGCTTGATGGCCGTGTACTCCTCGAAGGAGTAGGTCGACATGTCCTTGCCGAATCCCGACTGCTTGACACCGCCGTGCGGCATCTCGCTGATGATGGGGATGTGGTCGTTCACCCAGACGCAGCCGGACTGGATCTCGCGTGATCCGCGCAGTGCCCGGAACACATCCGTCGTCCACACGGAGGCCGCCAGCCCGTAGACGGTGTCATTGGCCAGCCGCAGCGCCTCATCGTCCGTGTCGACGGGCGTGACCGTGAGCACCGGCCCGAATATCTCCTCCCGGAAGACCTCCATGCCCGGCTCCACGTCGGCGATCAGTGTCGGCGTGAAATACGCGCCTGCGGAGAGTGCACCTACAGGCATGGTTCCGCCGGTCACCACCCGCGCATAGGCGCGTGCCCGTTGCACGAATCCCGCGACTGCCTCCCGGTGTTTCATGGATACCAGCGGACCCATGTCCGTGGCCGGGTCCTCGGTGGGTCCCAGTCGCACCCGTTCGTAGAGCTCCGCCACCCCGGCCACGAACTGCTCGTACAACGAGCGATGCACGATGGCCCGGGTGGCAGCCGTGCAGTCCTGTCCACTGTTGATAAGGCTGGCGGCGACGGCGCCATGGATGGCCGCCTCCAGATCTGCATCATCGAAGACCACGAAGGGCGCCTTGCCCCCCAGTTCCAGGTGAACGCGCTTAGCGGTGCCCGCAGCGGCGTCGAGCACCCGACGCCCGACGCTGGTGGAGCCGGTGAAGGAGAGCATGCTGACCTCCGGGTGATGCAGCAATGCTTCCCCCGCCACCACACCGGAACCGACAATGACATTGAAGACGCCGGCCGGGAGCCCGGCTTCGTGCGCCACCTCGGCGAACAAGGTGGACGTGAGCGGGGTGATCTCCGCGGGCTTGAGCACGACAGCGTTGCCTGCCGCCACCGCCGGCAGCATCTTCCAGGCCGCCATCTGCAGTGGGTAATTCCAGGGCGCGATGGAGCCGATGACCCCGATCGCCTCCCGGCGGATCATGGAGGTGTGATTCGGCGAGTATTCGGCAGCCGCCTTGCCGTCGAGGTTGCGTGCCGCACCGGCGAAGAAGTCGACGTTGTCGATCGTGCCGGGCACATCGAACTCACGGGCCAGCCGGATGGGCTTACCGGCCTGACGGCTCTCCAGCGATGCGAACTCCTCCGCACGATCCGACAGCTGCTGCGTGAAGCGACGTAGCACCGCTGAGCGCTCGCCTGGGGTCGCACGCGACCAGTCGCCGAAGGCACCGCGGGCCGCGCGAACGGCCGCATCCACTTCGTCGGGGCCGGCCTCGTCGATCTCGACGATGCACTCACCGTTGGAGGGATCGATGACCTGCCTGCTGCGTCCCGTCGCGGAGCGGGTGCGACGGCCGTTGATGAACTGGTGCATGCGGACTCTGCTCTCCCTCACTCCGGCACATGCATGTGCCAGGCGCGGACGCCACCGATGATGCCGGCACTGTTGGGAACGATGACGACGTCGTCACCCATGCGGCGAACCAGCTCGGGAGTGATGAGACGTGAGTTGCCACCGCCCAGGTACAGGCGATCCCAGAGGAACACAGGACGCAGGCGCTCAACCATGACACGGATGCGGCGGGACCAGAAGAGATCCCCGATGCGGCGGTGCTCGGTTTCACCGATCCACTCGTCGTACGTGGTGGCGGCACGCACGGGCGCGTGCGACAGCTCGATGTGCGGCGCCAGGGTGCCGCCGTCGAACATGGCGCAGCCCAGGCCGGTCCCCAGCGTGAGCACCAGTTCAAGGCCGGCACCGGTGACGACACCGGCCCCATGGACCTCGGCATCGTTGAGGACGAGTGCCGGTACACCCGATGCGTTCTGCAGCGTGCTCCGTACGTCGAAGCCGTCCCACGCCTGTGCCAGGGCTGGGTCGCGTCGGGTGAAGGGGCCGCGGACGTTGATGTAGTGCGGCGTGTGGATGACCACGCCGTGGCGGATCATGCCCGGCATGCCCACCGTCATGCGGTCGGCTGCGGGTAGCTGCTTGCTGATGCCCACGAGCGTCGAGACGAAGCGTTCAGGGCTGAGGGGATAGGGAGTCTCGATCCGCACCTGGTGTGCGCGCATGGTGCCGCTCTCGTCCAGCACGGACGCCTTGATGAAGGAACCGCCACAATCGATGGAAAGAGTGATCACAGGGCGAGCCTATTTCGCGCCCGGTCCGTACAGCGGCAGCCGGGGATCGATCTCCTGCGTCTCCCAGGTGCCGCGGATCCAGCCGTGCGCCGGATCGTCACAGAAGCGCCAGGCCCTCTCCTCGCCGGGACCAGCCATGACATTGAGGTAGTACAGGTCGTATCCGGGGGGCGCGATGGAGGGGCCGTGCCAGCCGTGCGGCACCAACACCACATCACCGGACCGCACCTCCTCCATGACGTCGATGGGGCGTTCGGGGTCGGTGCTGTAGACACGTTGGTAGCCCATGCCCACGCTCGAATCGCTACCGGAGACCTCGTAGTAGTAGATCTCCTCCAACTGTGTTTCGTTCTCGTGTTCCTCGTCGTGCTTGTGCGGCGGATAGGAGGACCAGTTGCCGCCGGGCGTCAGCACTTCCACTGCGATCATGCGATCAGCATCGAAGGAAGAGGGAGTGCAGAAGTTGTTCACCTGCCTGGAACTGTTTCCGGCGCCACGCAATTCGATGGGCACTGCAGCCGCCGCTTGGTAGCGGGTCGGGAGAGTCCGCTGGGCACGAGCGAAGGGGAAGGCGAAGCGCCCACCCGTTGCACTGGTCACGATTGCCTCGCTTCCCACACCGACGTACAGGAAGTCCGTGGGCGCGCTGAACACATTCACGCGGCCGGTCAGATCGAAGCTCTCATCCCCCACGCGCACCTGACAGGATCCAGCCAAGGGCAGCACGATGAACTCGGTCCCCTCGGACCTGAAGCGCGTGGAATCGCCGGGGGCAAGATCCACGACTCGCAGACCCGACCAGCCCCAGCCGGCATTGTCGGGGTCGATGTCCGTTACGACACCCTGCCCGGCGGGACGGAAGTACTGACTGCTCATGGAACTACCTCATATCCGTGACAGCGGTCGGGCCGCTGAGCAGGGCCTGCTCGACTTCGCCCAAGCCGGGCATGGCGTTTGCGCACTCCAGGCGGCTGGCGACCAGCGCACCGGCGGCACTTGCGAAACGCAACATGCGCTCCAGCGGCCAGCCCGCGAGCAGCGCATGGCAGATGGCGCCGCCGAAAGCGTCGCCCGCACCCAGACCGTTCACGACCTCCACTTGCATGGCGGGCACCATGACGGTATCCGTGCTCGTCATGCCCAGGGCCCCGAGCGGCCCCTGCTTGACGATGGCAAGTTCTACACCGGCGTCCAGCAGCGAGCGGGCTGCGGCAATGGGGTTGGTCTCACCGGTGGCGAGCGCACACTCCTCCACATTGCCGATGGCCACCGTGGCTCGGGGCAAGGCGCGCTGCACTTCCCGCTCGGCCTCCTCGCGCGAACGCCAGAAGCGGGCGCGGTAGTCGAGATCCAGCACCGTGTTGGCCTTGTGCCCTCGTGCCCTCCAGGCAGCCTGATGCGCCTCGCGGCTGGGCTCCTGCGCGAGCCCGGTGAGCGTGCTCCAGTACACGCCCGCGGACTCGATGGCAGCAATGTCGAGTTCGTCAGCGCGGATCTGGAAGTAGGGCAAGGGCCCGGATTGGTAGAAGTAGAGAGGGAAGTCGTCAGGCGGGAACAACTCGCAGAAGGTCACCGGCGTCTGCATGCCCTCTACGGGTGTGGCGTAGCGGGGGCTCACTCCGAAGCGCTCCAGCTCACTGCGCACGAACCTGCCGAAGCCATCCGCGCCGGTCCGTGTGACGATGGCAGTGCTGTGACCAAGGCGAGCAGCAGCCACCGCCACATTTGTGGCCGAGCCACCCAGGAACTTGCCGAAGGAGGCGATGGCATCCAAACCCAAACCGGTTTGCAGGGGATACATGTCGATGCTGACGCGACCGAGACAGACCACCTCGAATCGCTCGCTCACGACGGGGAGTCTGCCCGTCGGCTGATGTGAGTGTCAACGAGAACTCCTAATGTCCGGTCATATGCTCAACCGAGCCAAGGCGGTAGGTTGTGCAGATGGCACGCCCGTTCTCCTTGGACCGGAACAGCCCGGTTCCCCTGTATTTCCAACTGTCGCAGGAACTCGAGCGCATGATCCGCGATGGGGATGTGCTCCCCGGCGATCGCATCGACACCGAGGTGGAGTTGGCGGCGAAACTGGGTTTGAGCCGCCCCACGGTTCGACAGGCCATCCAGGACCTTGTGAACAAAGGACTTCTCGTTCGCCGACGCGGTGTGGGTACGCAAGTGCTGCACGCGCAGATGCGGCGCTCGGTGGAGCTCACCAGCCTCTATGACGACCTCAGCGAGGCCCAGCACCGACCCAGCACCAAAGTGCTGTCCATGACGGTGAAACCGGCCGACGCCAAGCTGGCGGAGACCCTGCGCATAGAGGAGGGCGAACGCGTGATCCACCTCAAGCGATTGCGGCTGATGGACGGCGATCCTCTCGCCATCATGCGCAACTGGCTGCCCGAGAGCCTGCTCGCCACCAGCAAGGATGAGTTGGAGACCACCGGCCTGTATGAGTTGATGCGACGCAACGGCGTGACTGTGCGCATCGCCAACCAGCGCATCGGCGCCGCTTCCGCATCCATGTCCGAGTCACGGCTGCTGTCGGTGAAGCCGGGGGCCCCGCTGCTGGTCATGGAACGAACAGCCTTCGACGACACAGGGCGCGTGGTGGAGAGCTCATCGCACAAATACCGCGCGGACTCCTATTCCTTCGAGACCACACTGGTCGCCCGCTGAGCCGTGGGCACGGGGCCGAACGGCTCCACGGTCACGCGTCGGGGTTGGGAAGTGTCACATCGCGGACGAAGGCCTCAAGGTCGGCCGTGGCCTGCAGGAACTGCCGCATCGTGCGCACCGTCGCACCGTAGGAATCGAATTCCATCGGCAGCATTCCGTCCTCGTTGTAGGCCTTGTCGAACTCCGGCCCGATTCTGTGCAGCGCTTCCAGGATGGCGGGATCAATGGGCGTGTGAATGCGATCAGCTGCCTCGATGCCGCTGGCATTGGCCTTCTCCTGCCAGGCGAAGGGCGGCGAGATGACGACGTCGCCGCCCATGGTCTCGCTCCAGTGCAGATGATTGCGGAACGCCGCGACCAGCAGTCGAGTGCGGTAGCCACGCTCCTGGTACAGGGCATAGGCCTTCTTGAAAGCCGCCACACCCGCCCAATCGCAGATGCTGGCATCCACATCGACACCGTTGCGCTCCACGACCGTGCGCAACCAGTCATCGGTGCGGCCCACCATGATGGTGCAGACCGGGCCCATGTCCCCGACCGCCAACCCTGCTGCTTCCCTGCGCCCCAAGCCGCGCTCCACCGCCTCTGCCACCGCGATGGCCTGCGCTACGCTGAATGACACGGTTGCGTTGATGCTGACGCCGCGATACGTCGCCTCTTCGATGGCCACCACACCGGCGGCGGTGACAGGGATCTTCACGATGATGTTCTTCGCCAGTCGCGAGAACTCCACGGCCTGATCAACGAGCTTGGCCGCGTCACGGTAGTTCCGTGGATCGGTCTGGATGGAGAGTCGACCGTTGCGGCCGCCGTACTTCTCGAAGGCCGGCTCCAACAACTTCGCGGCATCCACGGACAGCTTCTTGACCATGGCCCAGCCGATGGCATCCTCCGTGGCCAGTGGATGCGCAGCGCGGTATTCGCGGATGTTCTCCGCCCATACCTCGGAGTGAGCCTTGAGCGTCGTCATGGCAATCACCGGATTGCAGGTGGCACCCACCGCGCCCCATTGAATGGAGGTGGCGAGCTCCGCGAGATCCGCCGAGTCATTCCAGAGGACGCTCGGCAGGTTCTCCGTCATATCGAGGAAGGGTGAAACGGTCATGGCGAATCTGCTCCCTAGGACTGCGTGGGGAAGCCGAGGTTGATGCCACCGTGGCTGGGGTCGAGCCAACGCGAGGTGACGACCTTGCCACGGGTGAAGAAATGGAAGCCTTCAACGCCGTGGGCGTGGGTGTCACCGAACAGCGAGGCTTTCCATCCGCCGAAGGAGTAGTAGGCGACAGGGACGGGGATAGGCACGTTGATACCGATCATGCCCACCTGCACCTCATTCTGGAAGCGACGGGCGGCACCGCCGTCGTTGGTGAAGATGGCAGTGCCGTTGCCGTACTCGTGGCGGTTGATCAGATCCACGCCCTCCTCGAAGGAGTGGATTCGCACCACTGACAGCACGGGACCGAAGATCTCGTCGGTGTAGATCGTCATATCCGTGCGCACATTGTCGAAGAGCGTGGGGCCCAGCCAGAAGCCGCCGGGCTCTCCGTCGACCACCGGGTTGCGACCGTCGACCACCAGCGTGGCACCGGCCTTGACACCCGCCTCCACGTACGCGGCCACCTTGTCGCGATGTACGCCGGTGACGAGTGGGCCCATGTCGCAACCGCGACGGCCGTCACCGGTCCGCAGCGCGGGCATACGCTCGGCGATCTTCGCCACCAGCGCATCGGCAACGGTGTCCATGGCCAGCACCACGGAGATGGCCATGCAACGCTCGCCAGCGGACCCGAAGCCGGCGTTGACGGCCTGATCGGCGGCCAGATCGAGATCGGCATCGGGCAACACCAGCATGTGGTTCTTGGCTCCGGCCAGTGCCTGCACACGCTTGCCGTGTCTGGTGCCCGTCTCATAGATGTACTTGGCAATGGGCGTGGAGCCCACGAAGGAGATGCTCTTCACGTCCGGGTGCTCCAGCAGGCCATCCACGGCCTCCTTGTCACCATGCACCACGTTGAAGACGCCGTCCGGGAGGCCGGCCTGCTTCCACATCTGTGCCATCAGCATGCTCGCCGAAGGGTCCTTCTCGGAGGGCTTGATGATGACCGTGTTGCCAGCTGCAATGGCAACAGGGAAGAACCACATCGGCACCATGGCGGGGAAATTGAAGGGGCTGATGATGCCGACAACACCCAGCGGCTGACGGATGGAGTACACGTCGATGCCTGTGGACACCTGCTCTGAGAACCCGCCTTTCATCAGCTGGCCCAGCCCGCAGGCGAATTCGACGACCTCCTGACCACGCGTGACCTCGCCCAGCGCGTCGGAGAGCACCTTGCCGTGCTCCGCGGTGATGAGTGCGGCCACTTCTCCCTTGCGGGCGTTGAGGATCTCGCGGAATGCGAACATGATCTGCGTGCGCTTGGTCAACGAGGTGTCGCGCCAGGCCGGGAACGCCGCCTTGGCAGCAGCCACTGCTGCATCGAGCGTGGTCCGAGAGGCGAAGTCCACCTTTGCCGATACCTGGCCGGTAGCCGGGTCGTACACATCACCGGAGCGTTCTTCGCTGCCAGCCCATTCGGCGCCATTGATCCAATGGGTAATCCGTGCCGTCATTCCTGCTCCTTGTTGGTGTACTTCCTCCACAGCAGACGCTGCTTCGCCTTGCCCTGGTTGAGTTCCCTGCGCGCTTCGTCCACTGCGGGACGCTGGCTCACCTGGGGCACGCCGACCTCCCAGAAGGAGCCGCCCTCGCTCCATCGATGCTTGGCGACCTCGATTACGACCACGTGCACGCCATGACTGCCCTTGGTGGAGCTCAGCACCTGTCGCAACGCATCGAGTGTGCTGACGTGGTGAGACTGTGCGCCCATCCCCGCGGCAATGGCCGCGAAGTCGATGCGCGGCGGCGTCGGGTGATCCACATCTGCCAGCATGGTTTTGAACGAGGCGGCCCCATGCCCCAACTGCAGACGCTCGATCACGTTGAAGCCGCCGTTGTCGCAGACGATGAACGTGACATCCGTGCCCGTGAGCGCCGCGCTGTACACGTCCATCGGCAGCATCATGAAGGAGCCGTCGCCACCCATGGCGTAGACGCTGCTTCCAGGCTTGGAGGCCGCACGCTCCATGGCCGCACCCCATCCGCCGCTGTACTCATAGCCCATGCAGGAGAAGCCGTATTCGCAATCGAAGGAGGCGATGGACTTGCTGCTCCAGTTCATCACCAGTTCGCCGGCCAATCCGCCCGATGAGGTGAGGATGTAGTCGTCGGGTGCAGCAATGTCATGCACGACACCGATGACCTGGGCGTACGTCGGCAGGCCATCCCCGGGGGCCAGCCGCGCTGCCATGCCCCGCCGCTGTTCCGTGATCGAGGCACGTGCTCCGTCGAGCCAGGCAGTGGGAGCGGCCCAGTCACCCAACTCCCGTGCCAACTCCTGCAGGGACTCCAAGACATCACCGATGACGGGAATCGCGCCGCGCTTCACGGCATCGAAGCGTGCCACGTTCACACCGATCAACTGCACATCCGGATCCTTGAACACGGAACCGGACTCGGTGGTGAAGTCCTGCAGTCGTGTGCCGAGGGCGACCACGAGGTCCGGGTTCCAGGCCACCGGCAAGCCGGCAGACTCCGCGAACACACCAATGGGACCGGCAAACATGGGGTCGCTGCCGAGAAGTGAGGACTTGCCCGCCACCGTTTCCATGACGGGGATGGCGAAACGTTGCGCGAAGGCGGCCAACTCAGCCTCGGCCAGTGAATAGTGCACGCCCCCGCCGGCCACGATCAGTGGTCGTTGCGCGCCACGCAGCGCGCGCGCGGCGGCTGCCAGACTGTCACGTGAAGCCCGCGGCCGGCGGATGCGATGCACCTGCTGGTTGAAGAACTCCGCCGGGAAATCGAAGGCCATGGCCTGGATGTCCTGCGGCAGGGCAATGGTGACGGGCCCGCAATCTGCCGGATCCAGTAGCACGGCGATGGCCTGGGGCAGGCTGCTGAGCAGCTGGGAGGGCGAGGTGATGCGATCCCAGTAGCGACTCAGCGGACGCAGGGCATCGTTGGCAGTGACCGAGGGGGCATGGAACTGCTCCACCTGTTGCAGCACTGGATCAGGCTCCCGGGAGACGAAGGTGTCACCCGGCAGGAGGAGCAGCGGCAAGCGATTGGCCATGGCTGTTCCCGCTGCGGGAACCGTGTTGAGGGCACCGGGACCGATCGATGTTGTCACAGCCATCAACTGCCGGCGACGTGCCGCCTTGGCAAATCCGACCGCCGCCAGGGCCATGCCCTCTTCGTTCTGGCCGCGGATGGTGCGGATCTCCGCGCGGTGCTTCTCCAGTGCTTCACCGAGGCCCAAGGCATTGCCATGCCCGAAAATCGCGAAAACGCCCGGAATCAGCGGTTTCACCTTGCCGTCCCGATCGTCCTCGATCTTCTGGGCGATGAGGAAACGGACGAGCGCTTCGGCAACCGTCATGCGCATTGTCGGCACGGAACCTCCACGGAGAATTGAGGGCAATCTACTCGCGATTCCGGGCCAACGTCAAAATGTCTATACATTTGCGATGAACGGTAGTGCGGACGTGCAGACCGGCTGTTAGCGTCGCTGCATGTCACGAATTGCCGTTACCGGTGCCACTGGATTTGTCGGAAGCAATGTCGCCGAGGTCCTCGCCTCCCGAGGCCACGAGGTCATCGGTCTGGTGCGAACCCTTCCCAGGTTGCCCACCCCTTGGCGACCTCAGCTCACGGACTTCGGCAGCGCAGACAGCATCGCCGCCGCCATGGGCAGCGTGGACGCAGTGGTGCACTGCGCCATCACCAATGACTTCCACATGCTGATGAACGACCGTCCCAGGGCCTATCAGTCCTTTGTGGACCTCACCAATCTGGTCACGCGCGCGGCGCGGGGTGCCCACCTCGTCTACATCTCCACGGACTGGACCATGGACGGAACGCGCCACCTCACCCCGGAGACAGATTTCGGGAACCCCATCAACATCTACGGCTTCCTCAAGGCCATGGGTGAGCAGGTTGTGCGGGACCTCGCTCCTGACTCCGGCGCCGTGTGTCGCATCGGTGGCGTGATGGGCGCGCATCGGTTGCAGGCAGTGGGACCACGTTCGCAGGACGTTGGCTTCGGTTACTTCGTCATCTCGCTGGTCCAGGCTCTGCAAGCCGGCGAGCGCTTCGCGGTGTGGGGCGGACCCTTCGTGAATGCGATCGCAACCCCCTCCCTGGCCTCGGAGATCGGGGCCGAGGTCGAGCGGGTGATCCTCCGCGGTGCCACCGGCAACCTGCACCTGGTCGGCGACGACGCCGTGGGCCGCATGGAGCTGGCGCAACTTGTCTGCGACGTCTTCGATCTCGATCCCACACTGCTCGACGAGATCGACGCGCCGGAGGAACAGCGCTTCCCGCAAGCCGTGCCGGTCGACACCTCACTCAGCAACACGCTCACCAAGCAGGCGCTGGCATTGGGGGAGACACCACTGCGCGAGTTGCTGGTGGCACTGCGGCGAGAGTCGGAGACCGGCGTACTGCAACCGCTCACAAACTGAGCGGAAGCATGATGAGGGGTCCTGCAGTGCAGGGCCCCTCATCACGTCTGAGCGAACTCAGCGACCGATCTCGTGCTTCAAAGCATCGAGTTCCGCGCCACCGGCCATGGCCTTGGTGAGTTCCTCGAGCTGCAACGTCTGGCGTTCGTACTGGCTGGCCAGTTTGCCGCGATTGAGCAGGTAGAACCGATCGCCCACCAGTGCCGCG
>JAKAIC010000083.1 GCA_021814565.1 Actinomycetes bacterium
TCCGATCTGCAACGTCGCCCCTCGGCGGCACCGCGACCGAGACCTGGGCCAATGCCATCGCCGGCAAGTCCGGCATTCGCACCATTCCCTTCGAATGGGTGCAGGACCTGCCGGTGCATTTCGCCGGTCTCGCGGTCATAGAGCCGCTGGAGCAGGGTCTGGAGCCGCAGAAAGCACGACGCCTGGATCGCTCGCAGCAGTTCGCGGTGATCGCCTCGCGCGAGGCCTGGGCTGACTCCGGTCTCGCGGACGATTTCGACCGCGACCGCCTCGGCGTCTCCTACGCCACCGGCATCGGTGGTGTCACCTCCCTGCTCAACAATTACGACACCCTGCGCGAACGCGGCTGGAACCGGGTGCCGGTTATGGCCGTGCCCCAGCTCATGCCCAATGGGCCCGCCGCCTGGGTGGGCCTGGAATTCGGCGCCAGAGCCGGCGTGCACTGCCCTGTCTCCGCCTGCGCTTCGGGTGCCGAGGCTGTGGTGGTGGGGGCGCGCATGATCAAGGACGGGCGGGCCGATGTCGTCATCGTCGGTGGCACCGAAGCCCCCATCCACCCCATGCCCATCGCCTCCTTCGCGGTGATGCGCGCACTTTCCACGCGCAACGACGACCCGGCATCCGCTTCACGCCCGTACGACACCTCGCGTGACGGCTTCGTGATGGCGGAAGGCGCAGCCTCGCTCATCCTCGAATCCGAGCAGCATGCCAAGGCGCGCGGCGCCCGCATCTACGGCGTGTACGGCGGCGCGGGCATGACCTCGGACGGCCATGACATCGCCCAGCCCGAGCCCGAGGGACGCGGGGCAATGCGGGCCATCCAGGCGGCGCTCGCCGATGCCCAGCTGTCCGCTTCCGACATCGCGCACGTCAATGCGCACGCCACCTCCACCCCGGCCGGCGACGTCGCCGAGGCCAAGGCCATTCGCGCCGGGCTGGGCACGCATGCGGCGAATGTGATGGTGTCCGGCACCAAGTCCATGACCGGGCACATGCTCGGCGGGGCAGGCGCCATGGAGTCCATCTTCGCGGTGCTGGCACTGCACCATCGCATCGCCCCGCCCACCATCAACATCACGGATATCGAGCCCGACCTCGGCATCGACGTGGTGCAGAACGTGGCGCGACCGTTGCCTGCTGGCGATCTCGCCGCGCTCAACAACTCCTTCGGTTTCGGCGGCCACGACGTCGCCGTCATCTTCAAGAGCGCGTAATCGCAATCGCCCGCCCGCGGGGCTGAGGGATGGACATGACGGCACTGGACCCACGATCACCGCAGGCCAGGCTGGCCGCCTTCTACGACCGGGGTGCCTTCACCCCGATCACCGCAGAGGATGCCAGTGGCTTCCTGAGCGCCGTGGGACAGGTCAACGGCTACAACGTCGTCACCTTCTGCAGCGACCCCACGGTGCAGGGCGGCGCCATGGGCGCTGCCGGTTGTCGGGCCATCGAGGCCGCCTATGACCGAGCGCTGGCCGACTCCTCCCCCATCGTCGGCATCTGGCATTCGGGTGGCGCGCGCCTGCGCGAGGGCGTGGAGTCACTTGACGCGGTGGGCCGCGTCTTCGCTGCCATGACCCGCGCATCCGGGCGCATCCCGCAGATCTCGGTGGTCGTCGGTCCCGCCGCAGGTGGTGCCGCGTACGGACCAGCCCTCACCGACATCGTCATCCTCGCCCCCGAGGGTCGCATCTTCGTCACCGGCCCCGAGGTGGTGCGCTCGGTGACCGGCGAAGCCGTCGACATGGAACGGCTCGGCGGTGCCGAGCCGCATGGACGCCGTTCCGGGGTGGTGCATCTGGTCGCGGAATCCGAGGCCCAGGCCTACGAACAGGCCCGCGCCCTCACCACGCTCATCGGTAAGCAGGGATCCCTTGCGCTGGACCACATCGAGGACCTCGACCTGGCGCAGTACCTGCCTGACAATCAACGACGCGCCTACGACGTGCACCCGCTGGTGGAGAACTTCGTGGACGCGGGCAGCCTGCTGGAGTTGCACGGGAAATGGGCGCCCAACATCGTCACCGCCCTCGGTCGTCTGGGCGGGCGCACGGTGGGCGTCATCGCCAACAACCCGCTGCGCCTTGGAGGCTGCCTCGACTCCTCCTCCGCCGAGAAGGCCGGACGTTTCGTGCGCATGTGTGACGCCTTCGCCATCCCCATGGTGGTGCTGGTCGACGTTCCGGGCTACCTGCCGGGCGTGGGTCAGGAGTGGGAGGGAGTGGTGCGCCGCGGAGCGAAGCTGCTGCATGCCTTCGCCGAATGCGTGGTGCCGCGCGTCACCGTGGTGACGCGCAAGGCCTTCGGCGGCGCCTACGTGGCGATGAACTCGAAATCGCTGGGCGCGACCAAGGTCCTTGCCTGGCCGCAGGCACAAGTGGCGGTCATGGGACCGGTTGCGGCGATCCGCATCCTGCACCGACGCAAACTCGCCGATGTGCCGCCGGAGTCACGTGAGCAGATCGAGCTGGAACTGGCTGCCGAGCATGAGCAGCTCACCGGCGGCATCCAGCGTGCCGTGGATCTGGGCATGGTGGATGCGGTGGTGGAGCCGGCACTCACGCGCCGGGCTGTGGCACTCGCCATTCAGGGCACGCCGGGTGTCCGTGGTCACCACGGCAACATCCCCCTCTAGCCGACGCGATGCAGCCAGCGCACTGCCGTACCCTCGCCAGCGGTGCGGAAGGACTCCAGTTCGTTGTCCCAGGGCGTGCCGAGCAGCAATCCCAGCGCGCTGCGCATGGACTCCACATCCTCGGCACTCTCCAGCACCGTACGCAGGCGCTGCTCATTGACCAGCACATCGCCATGCGCGCTCATGTGCGCGCGGAAGACACCGAGACCCGGTGTGTGTGAATACCGCTCGCCTTCGGAGGAGACCGTGGGCTCCTCGGTGACCTCGAAGCGCAGGTCGGGCAACTGTCGCAACGCGTGCACGACACGGGCGGCGGTGCCGGCCGGGGCCACCCATGACAGCTCAGCGCGCATGCGCGTGGGGGCGATGGGCTGAGGCGTCCATTGCACCGCGGTGTCGATTCCCAGCACCTCGGAAAGCGCCCACTCAATGGGCTTGCAGAAGGCCTTGCCGGCGTCGTGGATGTAGACGACGCCCCGCGTTTGGGCACGCTGCGCACGCGTCATGTGAATCGGTGTTGCCATGTCGACCTCCTCGAGCTTCACCTTCCCCAGTGCGCTCGCGAGGTACGCGGCAGACGATACAGCACCAAGCCTGCGGAAAGTGGCTGCCGGCCCCTCATCGAACCCGCGGGTCTCCTTGCAAGTAACCGGCCTTCGCTGTTTGCATGTGCCCAACGAATGGAGCAGCCATGGCCCTGCAGGCAACGACCGGCGTCATCACCTCACCCTTCCGCGGCTCACGCGTGCGAGACGCCGTCCTGGTGGTCGCAGGTGCGCTGTTCATCGCCCTCAGCGCGCAGGTGGCCATACCGCTGCCCTTCACCCCCGTGCCACTCACCGGCCAAACACTGGCCGTCCTCCTCACCGGCGCCGCTCTCGGCAGCAGCCTGGGCCTGGCCACAACCGGCCTCTACCTGGCACTGGCACTCATCGGCTTCCCCGTGCTCGCGGCCACCAGCACCGGCAGCCACCTGACCGGCGCAGCGGTGCTCTCCTCGCCGACACTGGGCTACGTCCTGGGCTTCATGCTCTCGGCTGTGGTGGTGGGCGCTCTAGCCAACCGCGGGCTGAGTCGTACGCCCATGGGCATGGCCCTGGCCATGATTGCGGGCAACCTCGCCATCTACGCCTTGGGGCTGTTGTGGCTGCACCACGCGATCAGCGTCAGCTGGTCACAGACGGTCGCGCTGGGGCTCACGCCCTTCCTGATCGGTGACGCCATCAAGATCATCATCGCCGCCGGCCTGCTGCCCTCGGCCTGGCGATTCCTCCGCTGACGTGACCGAGTTCATCCCAGCGTGGCGTCGTGCCACGGCCGGTGAACTGCGCTGGCCCATGACGGTGGTGGTGGCCCTCAGCGTGGGTGCCCAGCTCACAATCCCGAACGAGTTCTCGCTGGGCGACGCACGTCTCATGCCCGCCATCGAACTGCTCATGCTGGCAGTGCTGGTTGCACTCAACCCCGGGGAGATCCGCAAACCACACCTGCACCTGCGCTGGCTCTCACTCGCCCTCACCGCCACCATGTCGCTGAGCAACGTGGTGGAGGCACTCCGTCTCATCACCGCCATCCTGCAGGGCACTGGCGCCAAGGACGCCTCCACGGTGCTCCGCGTCGGAGGCACCGTCTGGCTGGTCAACGTGGTGGTGATGGCGCTGTGGTACTGGGAGTTGGACCGGGGTGGCGCGTCCGCCCGCGCCCGCAACCTGCACAACCGCCCCGACTTCCTGTTCCCGCAGATGACCGCACCCCAATTCGCGCACGTGGACTGGGAGCCTGGCTTCATCGACTACTTCTACACCTCGTTCACCAATGCCAGCGCCTTCAGCCCAACCGACGTGCTGCCGCTCACGCGCTGGGCCAAGTTGCTCATGATGTTGCAGTCGATGGTGTCGCTCACCACGGTTGCCCTGATCATCGCGCGTGCCGTCAACACCCTGCGCTGAAGTTCAGTTTCCCGCGCGTTCCTCGGCCAGTGCGTTGCCGCCGTCGACCAGCAGGCACTGGCCGGTGATGTAAGAGGCGCCCGGTGCGCACAGCATGGCCACCAGGTGTGCAACCTCCTGCGCGGTACCGCTCCGCAGCATGGGCGTGGCACGGCCCTGGAGCACCTCATGCGGGGTCTGGGAACCGGTCGCTATCCAGCCAGGTGCCACGGCGTTGGCGGTGATGCCCTGTGCCGCGTACTCCAGCGCCAGCGTGCGGGTGAACCCCACCAGGCCCGCCTTGGCCGCGGCATACGCTGCCTCGCCCACCATGGCGCCAGTCACCCCGGTGCTGCTCGCGATGTTCACAATTCGGCCCCACTGCCCGGCCAGCAGGTCGGGTAGGACCGCGCGCGTGACGTGGAAGGCGGTCGTCAGATTGCGCTGCAGCGCATGCGACCAGACCTCCGGGCTGAGTTCGTGCGTCAACACCGGGGGCCGCATGGGATCCCCGACGCTGGTCATGCCCGCGTTGTTCACGAGCAGTTCCACGGGCCCGAACACGCGATGCACCTGCTCCAGCAGCAGCTCCACCTGCTCCGGCAGCAGCAGATCCGCCACCCAGGCCTCGGCTGACCAACCGGCGGCACGCAGTTCCAGCGCACGCTCGGTGCAGCGCTCGGTGGTGGAGGTGAGGAACACTCGGGCGCCCAGGGCCGCCAGGGCCCGGGCGCTTGCGACCCCGATACCCGATGCGCTGCCGGCACCGGTGATGAGCGCCACCCGTCCTGTCAGCGCAAGCTCGCTGATCGTCCCCTTCGTCATGCGACGAATCTAGGGGCCGTGACCGCCGCAGCCACGCATTGCGCTGCTCGCTGCCAAGCGGGCCTGCACCCGCTGCGCGATCGCCTGCTCGAACTCATCGGCGCTGGGCGTTAGTGGACTCGCAGCATGTGCTGGCTCATCCACAGCAGGTCAGCCTTCAACTCCATGGAGAAGGCGCCGTAGTTGTGTCCGCCGACCTGGAAGAGCACGGTCTTGACGACGGTGGGGGGCCGCGGATGAGCGAGCGCCTTGAAGATATTGCCCGCCTGCCGATCCTGCACGCTCTCTGTCGCCAACAGTGCGATATCGGGAGCCTTCTTCAGCAGGAGTTCGAGGTCCCCCGCGTCGGTGTAGGAACGAGGGATGGTTGAGAAATACGGGGACTCGGGGCGCGGGTAACCGGCGATGCTGAGCGCCGCACCGAAGATGTCGGGATGACGCATCGCCAACTGCGCGCCGCAGTAGGCGCCCTCGGAGAAGCCACCGATGGCCCAGGCCTTGCGATCGGTGGCCGCGCGGAAGTGCGTCTTCACGATCTGCGGAATGGACTTGATGAGGAAGGTCTCGAGCTTGGGCTGTCCCGGCAGATCCATGCACTCGAGGTCCGGTGCACCGGCGATGGTGACGGAGGAGACGGCGAAGATGAAGGGGCTGCCGCCGGCCGCTACCGCCTCCTGGGCGTGCTGCTGCAGATTCATCTTGTGCAACCAGCTCCAGGTGCTCCCCGGGTAGCCGGGCAGCAGGATGATCACCGGGAACTTGGCTTTCCTGTACTTGGGCTGGAAGTACTCGGGCGGCAGCACGACGGACAAGGGCAGGGGCGCCGGCGAACCGGCCACCTGCACGGTCGTGTCGTAGGTGTGTGGCAGCCCGTTCTTCACGAACCCTGCCGGCAGTCCCTTGACCCAGGGCACGGACTTGAGCGGAGCGCTTGCTGATGTCGGCGTCACCTTGATGGCGGCCGCTGAAGCGGGGGGACGGATGCCGAGCAGATCGTTCCACGAGGCGTACAGCCCGTACTGGTCGTTGATGAGCACCAGCGCCATCATCACTGCTACCGCTTGCGCGAGCACTGTGAGCAACCACTGCCCGGCAAGAGGCGCAATTCCCCTGCGCTGGCGCATGCGGCGCGCAAACCAGATGGCGGCCGCTGGGGTAAGGATTGTCAACACGATGAGGAGGCGCGCTAGCAGTCCGCCCGTCAGATCAAGGCTCATACCCGGACCCTATGCCCAGGCCCGGCTGCCTGGTCCAGACAGGGTAAGGAAGAGACGCGCGGCCAGTACGCATGAGCAGGTAGTGGTTATCAGCCACGGCCAGCCGGGTGCGCCCAGGGCCTGTCCGGCATTCATCGCAGGCCGCTGCCGAACCTAGCTGACACTGACTCGATTGCGTCCGCCGCGCTTGGCGTCATACATGGCCTCGTCGGCGCGAGCGATTGCCTGGTCCACGGATTCACCGGCGGCCATGAGGGTGAGGCCGATGCTCAAGGTCACCTGTACCGGTCCCTCCACCAGCGCGATGGGAGCGGCTGCCGCCTGCCGGATCTTCTCGGCGACGGCGGCGGCCCCTTCAAGTGAATGGATGCCGGTGAGGACGATGAGCAATTCGTCTCCGCCCACCCGAGCGGCGGCATCCTCGCGACGCAATGCGGAGCGGATACGTTCTGCAAGCGTACGCAGCACCTCGTCACCGACGGCGTGACCGAGCGTGTCATTGATGTGCTTGAACTCGTCAACGTCACAGAAGAGCACCGCCGTCTCCTGGCCCTGTCGGTGGCGATGGCCGCTCACCGAATTGAGCAGTTCGAAGATCTCCTTGCGATTCATCAGGCCGGTGAGCGCGTCGAAACGTGCCTGCAGGTCCAGTTGCTGCCGGGCCATGACTTCCGTGTCGACCACGCGGAAGGAGGCGAGCACGCCATCGACGCGACCGTCGCCATCCATGACGGGTCCGGCATGGACTTCGATCCAGTGATGGCCACCGTGCTTCTGACGGGCGCGGACGGTGACCACCCGGGTCTCGCCCTGCGACACGGCGGTGCGCCCGCTCTGCATGATGCCGATGTCCCCGGGGTGGGTGAAGTGCTCGAGGCGACGGCCTATCCATTCATCCGGAGCCCAGCCCAGCGCCGGGGTCAGCGACGGCGATGCCCAATCGACGATCCCGTCCCGTTCCAGCAGGATGACATCGCTGGAGTGCTCGGCGAGCAGGCGGTACCGCTGCTCCGAGTCGAGGAGGCGCTGCTGGGCTTCCACCAGATCCGAGACATCGCGCCAGCTGCCGGTTCGACCGGCCAGGCTGCCATCGGCACTCCACAGGGGGCGCACATTGGAGGCAATCCAGCGGTATCCGCCTCCCTTGGTGCGCAGACGGATGGTCATGGAGACCGCCTGTCCCGAGCAGATCTGCTCGAGCTTGGCGTAAAGCGCGGCCTGATCGTCCGGATGCACGAAGGCGGGCAACGTGCGCCCGAGCATCTCCCCGGGAGTCCAGCCGAGGAGATCGGTTATGGAGGGCGTGATGAACTGGCAGGTGCCCGCGGTATCGGCCCGGTAGACGACGTCCCCTGAGTTCTCGAGCAGCAGGCGCAGTTCCTGCTCGGAGGCGGCAGTGCGCTGGACCAGCAGGTAGCGCTCGGTGACATCGCGGAAGACCACGCTCACGCAGTCACCGGCATTCACGGCTCGGATGTCGTAGCGACGCTGGCGCAGCTTGGGATTGCGCCGGGCCCAGCACCAGTCCTCAAGGATGAGCGGCAGCCCCTGCTCGACCGCCGTCGTGAACCCCGCGAACAGTTCGCTGCGCATGGCGGGCGGGAACAGCGCGCTCAAGCGCTGGCCGATGACCTCCTCCCGCGTCAGGTTGCCGGCGGCCATGGCTGCAGGATTGGCATCCGTGAACGAGAAGTCCACGATGGTGCCCGCCTCATCGCGGATGGGTGCAAGCAGGACGAGCGCGTCCAGCATGGTGTTGAGCACCGCACGCAAACGGGCCCTGCCCGCTCTGGCTTCAACCTGGGTGCGCACCAACTCGTCGACCACCACCAGGGATCCCACGAGACCCGCCGGTGTGCCCTGGGCATCCACAACCGGGGTCGCGCGGTTGGCCACCCACACCCAGTCGCCCGACTTGGCCCGCAGCCGCACCACGTGGCCCTCCGGCGGGGTC
>JAKAIC010000084.1 GCA_021814565.1 Actinomycetes bacterium
TACGTGGCGAGATCGATCTTGGGCTGGTTGCCGGTGACGTGTTCGTGCAGGCGCAGCAGGGTATCGGACAATTCGAAGGCAATGCGGTCGAGGACCTTGTCGCGCTTTATCCTTATGACGATTCGGTCATCAACATTGCAGTGCGCCGCGATTCGGGCATCATCACCCTCGAGGGTCCGCAGGTGGCCGACCTCAACCTCTGGAATGCCAACGATCCTCGTGAACGACTGTGGGCGTCCCGCACCAGGCAACTGCAGGCCGCACACGTGACCACTTTCAATCGGCTGTGGTCCAACCTGCCCTTCCTGCGACCGCTCGTCACCATCACCGGTGACTCCTTGGCCGACTACGGCGTCGACGGGGAAGGTGGACGTGTGCATGACCTGCTGGGAACCCGTTGCGATCCCTACGTCAATCGCCTGCTCACCGGCGAGGACTTCGACTTCCACTGCCATTCCAACCTCACCCGGGCAGTGCTGCCGTACGGGCTCACGGAATTCGACGTGCACGATGTGCTCAATGTCTTCCAGTGCACCGGCCTCAACGCCCAGGACCAGTACTTCATGAAGACCTGCCCTGCCAAAGTGGGCGACTACTTCGAGTTCTTCGCAGAGATCGACATTCTCGCGGCACTCTCCACCTGTCCCGGCGGCGACCTTTCGGTTCCCATGTGGGGACCGGGCGCGCACGACCCGGTGGAGGTCTGCCGCCCCCTCGGCATCGAGGTCTGGAAGCCCACTCCCAGCCTGCTGAAGGACTGGGCGTCACCCAAGCGCGCCGCCTACGCCGGAATGCACGGGCTTCGCGCAACGCCCTGGTCATGAAGACTGCTACGCGCCGCATCGACCTCAACGCCGATCTCGGTGAGGAGCACGGCGATGATGCAGCCATCTTCCCCTGCCTCTCCAGCGCCAGCATCGCCTGCGGTGGCCATGCCGGCGGTGCCGAAGCCATGGAGGCGGCGCTCACCCTGGCCGCCCAGTACAAGGTGGTGGTGGGCGCTCATGTGGGCTACGAGGACCGCATCAACTTCGGCCGCAAGCCCATGCGAATCGGCGTTTCCGAGCTCACGCGCCAACTCACGCAGCAGCTGGTGGAACTGCGCCAGCGTGCTGCGGCACACGGATTGGAGGTGCGCTATGTGAAACCGCACGGGGCGCTGTACCACCAGGTCGGTGTTGATCACAATCACGCCAAGGCGCTCGTGGATGCGGTGCGGGCAACCGGGGCTCGACTGGAGCTGCTGGTGCCCTCCTCCCCCATGCTCGCGGCTCTGGCCAGCGAGCTGCCCTGCCGGCATGAGTTCTTCGCCGACCGCGGCTACCACGCGGACGGTCGGCTGGTGGACCGCGGCCACCCAGACGGCGTCATCCACAACCTCGACATCCTGCTCTCCCGCACCATGGAGTGGTTGGAGACCGGACGGGTGCGCTCCGTGGAAGGGCGGCGCGTCACCGTGCTTGCACAATCCATCTGTCTGCACGGGGACAGCCCCCTGGCGGTGCAGAGCGCGCAGGCCCTGCATGAACGACTGACTGCGCAGGGCGTGACTGTCTGCAACTGGATGCTGCCATGAGGCGGCTGGAGGTGCTGCAATACGGTCCCCATGCTGCAATCGTCGAATGCCCCAACGGCTTGGCCCTGCAGGTCGCGCAGGCCCTCATTGAAACCGGGCGCTTCATGGAGGTGGTGCCCGCCGAGCGCTCGGTTCTGGTGCAGTTGCCCAGCGGCATGACCAGGGCGGAGATGCAGGGCATCGTCGATTCCCTTCCCGAGGGCCTGCCGCAGGTGGTCGGTCGAGAGCTTGTCGTTCCGGTGGTCTACGACGGTGAGGATCTCGAGCTGGTGGCCGCAGTCACGGGCCTGACAGTGGAGCAGGTCATCGCTCTCCACTCCGGTGTCACCTATCTGGCGGCCTTCGCCGGCTTCGCCCCCGGCTACGTCTATTGCACCGGCCTGGATCCACGGCTGCAATTGCCCCGCCGACCCAGTCCGCGCACGGCGGTTCCGGCCGGCTCCGTCGCCATCGCCGATGCCTATTCCGCGATATATCCCACGGCCTCTCCCGGCGGTTGGCATTTGCTGGGGCACACCGATCTGACATTGTTCGACATGAAGCGGCCTGAAGCTGCGCTCATCCGTCCGGGTGACCGGGTTCGCTACACAGTGAGGACGCCATGACGGGGTTGCGGATCGACCACATCGCCGGCTATGCGACGGTCCAGGATCATGGCCGGCCGGGACAGGCACATCTCTCCATCCCGCCAAGTGGTGCCTTCGACATAGCCGCCCATGATTTCGCCAATCGCCTGGTCGGCAATGCCGAGCAGGCGGCCAGCATCGAACTCACGCGCGCCACCATCCAGTTCACGGTGGATGCGGAGGCCATGATCGCGGTCACCGGCGCGCCTGCCTCCATCGTCATCGACGGTCGCCAGCGTGAAACGCAACGCGCCATCCTGGTTCCGGCTGGTATGCCGGTGCTCATCGCCACGCAGCATCTGGGCATGCGCTCCTACCTGGCGGTGCGCGGAGGGATCGACACCGATCCTGTGCTGGGTTCGCGTTCCTACGATGAACTCAGCCGCATCGGTACCCCGCCGCTGAGCACGGGTGAATCGCTGCACATCGGTCAGGACGCCCGGGCCACGCCGGCCGTGGCACGTCAGGTGGCATCCGGTGCCAACGTGGCCCCGTCGGTGACCTTGCAGATCCACAAGGGGCCCCGCTGGTCGTACTGCCGCAACTCCGCGGACCTGCTGGACTTCGATTACATCGTCACCTCGTCGCTCAACCGCATCGGAATCCGTCTGTCGGGCAAGCCCATCCACTGGGCAACTGACGAGCGCCTGCCCAGCGAAGGTGTGCTGACCGGGTCCATCCAGATCGCAGCTGACGGCCAGCCCTTGATCTTCGGGCCAGACCATCCCACCACCGGTGGTTATCCGGTGATTGCCGTGGTGGATGAACGCGCCTTGGGCACGGTGGCGCAGTTGGCCCCCGGTACAACAGTGCGCTTCAGTCAGTCCCACCGCTGACTCGCTGTTGCAGCGAGGCGATCCGACCCAGCACGCCGTTGATGAAGGACGGCGATTCGTCGGTCGAGAGTTCCGAGGCCAGGCCCACGGCTTCGTCGATGGCGACCTTCTCGGGGACGTCATTGACGTAGAGCAGCTCGTACACGCCGATCCGCAGCAGAGTGCGGTCGACCGCGGGCATGCGATCGAGGCTCCAGCCTTCCGCGTAGGTGGCGATGAGCTCATCGACGCGGTCGCGATGGGCGGTGACCCCATCCACCAATTCCTCGGTGTATGGATTCAGCGGCGAAGTTGCTTGGTTGGCGACGCGCAGAAAGACAGTGCGCGGCTCCACGCCGCGTTGTTCAGCTTCGAACAGGACATCCAGGGCCCGTTTGCGCGCCTTGGTGCGAGCGCCCATCAGCTGTTGACGCGGCCGAGGTACGAACCGTCGCGGGTGTCGACTCGGACCTTGGTGCCGGATTCGATGAACAGCGGCACCTGGATCTCATAACCGGTTTCCAGACGCGCGGGCTTGGTGCCGCCGGTGGAACGGTCACCCTGCACTCCGGGATCGGTGTGCTCAATGATGAGTTCAACCGAGGCAGGAAGTTCGACGTACAGCGGCTCGCCATCATGCGTCGCAACGATGGCATTCTGGTTCTCCAGCATGAAGTGCTCGGCCTCGCCCACCACCGCGGGGCTGATGTGCGTCTGCTCGTAGGAGGCCGTGTCCATGAACACGAAATCATCGCCATCGCGGTACAGGTACTGCATGTCGCGCTTGTCGACGTTGGCGGTCTCGATCTTGACGCCGGCGTTGAAGGTCTTCTCCACCACTTTGCCCGAAAGCACGTGCTTCATCTTGGTGCGCACGAAGGCAGGCCCCTTGCCCGGCTTCACGTGCTGGAATTCGACGACGGTCCACAGCCCGTTGTCCAGGCTCAGGACCAGCCCGTTCTTGAGATCGTTCGTGGTTGCCACAAGGGACCCTTTCGTCTGACGGGGGCGCCCCCGCAACTCGCTGAGGAGTTTAGCGGAGCCGCGAGGCGCCTCCGACCGCCCGGGCAGCAGGCTGACCGTGGCCCTGATGGCCAGCAAGTGCGAGCCAGCGCCAAAGCCGCAAGTGCTGCCGGTGGCAACGCCGGCCTCTTGCGACCTACTTCAGGCCGGCTTGGCCAGCAGGTTGGCCATGGCGCGAATGGCCAGCAGGTACGAGTCCACGCCGAAACCGCCGATGGTGCCGGTGGCGACGCCGCTGATGACCGAGGTGTGGCGGAACTCCTCCCGGGCCAGGGGGTTCGACAGGTGCACTTCGATGAGGGGTGCAGTGAGCTGGGCGGCAGCATCGCGCAGTGCGTAGGAATAGTGGGTGAAGGCCGCGGGGTTCAGAATCACCGGGACCTCCCCGTCGGCGGCTTCGTGCAGCCAACCGATGAGCGTGGCCTCGTCATCGGTCTGTCGTACTTCGGCCTCGAAGCCGGCACTGGCAGCCGCATCCAGACACATGGTGGTGAGTTGGTCATAGGTGGTGGCGCCGTAAACAGCGGGCTCGCGTTTGCCCAGACGCGCCAAGTTGGGACCGTTGAGGATGAGCAATCGCATGCAGCAACCCTAACTAACCGCCGACGGCTCCCTTGTGGGGCCTTCAGCTGGCGCGAAGGCCCCACAAGGGAGCCGTCGGCTGCACTAGTCGCGCGCGATTTCGTCGTAGGCGGCGACCAGCAACAGGGGGTCGGGCCCTTCCAGCAACGCCGGCTTGGCCAGGCCCTCGAGGATGACGAAGCGCAGGCGATCGCCACGCGTCTTCTTGTCGAGCGACATGGCCTCCAGCAACTGCGGCCAACGATCCCCCCGGTAGGTGGTGGGCAGGCCGAGGGCCTCCAGGGTGCGACGATGACGATCGACGAGTGAGTCGTCCATCTTGCCGGCCAGGCGCGCCAGTTCGGCCACGAACATCATGCCCACCGAGACCGCGGCGCCATGTCGCCACTTGTAGCGCTCATTGCGCTCCAGGGCGTGCCCGAAAGTGTGCCCGTAGTTCAGGATCTCGCGCCCGAGGCCACCGGGTCTGGACTCGGTGAAGTCGTCTGCGACCACCAGCGCCTTGACCCGAATGGCCCGTTCGATGGCCTCACGAAGGGCAGGACCGGCGGGATCGAGGATGGCTTGGGGGTGGCGATCAACCAGATCGAGGATGGCTGGATCGGCGATGAATCCGGCCTTGACCACTTCCGCCATGCCGGCAATCAGATCGTTGCGCGGCAGCGTTTGCAGGGCGTTGAGGTCGCAGATCACCGCCACCGGGTGGTGGAAGGAACCGACCAGGTTCTTGCCCTCCGCGGTGTTGATGCCGGTCTTGCCACCGACTGCGGCGTCAACCATGCCCAGCAGGGTGGTTGGCACATGCACCACCCTGAGGCCCCGCATCCAGGTGGCTGCAACGAAGCCGCCGAGGTCGGTGGTGGCGCCGCCGCCCACCGTGACAACGGCATCCGAGCGGGTGAATCCGGACTGCCCCAAGGCCTGCCAGCAGTAGGCAGCGACTTCCGCGGTCTTGGCAGCTTCGGCATCCGGAGTCTCGACGGTGATCACCAGACGCCCGGTACCACGGAGCGCCTCGGCGATGGCGGTGGCCGTGGAGGAAAGGGCTGCGGGGTGGATGACGGCGACGCGGGCGGCTCCCCCGACAGCATCGGGCACCCGGTCCAGCAGACGCACTCCCACCAGCACCTCATAGGGAGCAGCCACGTCGACACTGATACGAGTGAGGTCAGACACCGCCGCCCTCCAACTTCGCTGCGATTTCCTCGACCACGGTATCAACCTCGCGACCGGAGGTGACCACACGCAGTGTTGCCACCGCCTCGTAGACCGGTGTGCGTTCCGCCATGAGTTGCATAAGTCGGCCACGCACGTTGCCCATGAGCAGCGGCCGGGCGGTTCCCATGCCCACCCGCTTCACGGCCTCGGACAATGACACCTCAAGCCAGACCACGGGAAGTCCGGTCAGTAGCTCGCGATTCTCCGCTCGCATGACAACGCCGCCGCCAAGCGACACGACTCCATCGCACTGCCCTATGACCTCGCGCAGTGCCTGTGTCTCCATGGCACGGAAGGCATCCTCACCCTGGTCGATGAAGATGTCGGCAATGGGCTTACCGGCCTTCAGCACGACCTCGTCATCCGTGTCTCGGAATTCGACGGCCAGGTACTCAGCCAGGCGGCGGCCCACGGTGGTCTTGCCGGCGCCGGGAGCACCGACGAGCAATGCCCGCGGGCTCATCGGATGCGCATTTCGCGGGTGTATCCCTCAACATTTCGACGAGTCTCCTGCACGCTGTCGCCGCCGAACTTCTCCAGGACGGCGTCGGCCAACACCAGCGCGACCATGGCCTCGGCGATGACGGAAAGTGCGGGCACCGCACAGGCGTCGCTGCGTTGATTGAAGGCCTGCGTGGCCTCGCCGGTTGCGGTGTCGACGGTGCGCAGCGCGCGGGGCACGGTGGAAATGGGTTTCATGGCAGCGCGGACCCGCAGCACCTCGCCGGTGCTCATGCCCCCCTCGGTGCCACCACTGCGCCCGGAAACTCGGCGGATGCCCTCTGCAGTGGGCACCATCTCGTCGTGCGCCTGCGAACCACGCAACGCCGCCAAGGCGAAACCGTCCCCCAACTCCACGCCCTTCACCGCCTGGATGCCCATGAGGGCGGCGGCCAGTCGTGCATCGAGGCGACGGTCCCAGTGAACGTGTGAACCCAGCCCCACCGGCAGGTTGCGGACGACCACCTCGACGACCCCACCCAGGGTGTCGCCATCCTTGTGGGCCGCATCGATCTCCGCCACCATGGCAGCGGAGGCATTGGCATCGGCACAACGCACCGGATCATCGTCTAGAAGATCGGTGTGCAGGGCGTCAACCTCGGTTGCAGGCGCGGCCACACTGCCGATGCGCACCACGTGGCTCAGCACCTCCACGCCGGCGACAACATGCAGAAAGGAACGGGCAACCTCACCCAGCGCCACGCGGGTGGCGGTTTCGCGGGCGCTGGCTCGCTCCAGCACGGGACGGGCGTCGGCGAAGCCGTACTTCTGCATACCGGCGAGGTCGGCGTGGCCGGGGCGCGGTGCGGTGAGCGCGGCACTGCGGGCCTGCCCCTCAAGCGTCTCGGGATTCACGGGATCCGGCGCCATGACCGTCTCCCAGCGCGGCCATTCGCTGTTGGCGATGGTGATTGCCACCGGCCCGCCCATGGTGCTGCCGTGGCGGACCCCACCCAGGATCGACACCAGGTCACGCTCGAATTTCTGTCGTGCGCCGCGTCCGTACCCGAGGCGTCGTCGGGCCAACGCAGTGGCCAATGCCTCGGTGGTGACGGGGACGCCAGCGGGGACCCCTTCGATCACCCCCACCAGGGCGGGGCCGTGCGACTCACCCGCAGTCAACCAACGCAACATGCGGGAATCCTCTCATGCACCTGATGGCAGCTCGGTGAGGGCTCGGTACATGGCAGCGACGATGGCCCCGCGATTGGCTGCATCAACGCGCGTCATCAGGAGCACCTGTTGCGCCGCCTGATGCACGAGCAGGTCAAGGCCGCTCAACACCCGGCCGCCCGCGTCCAGCCAACGTGCGGCGTAGCCTGTGGGCCAGGGCGCGTAGATCGACTCGAACAGCAGCCCCGGTCCCTGTGGCAGGGGCAGGTCGTCAGTGGCGCCGACCACAGTGGTAGAGATGACGACATCCGTGGACTCCGGCCTGTCCGTCCAGCTATGTACGTGCACGGTCACCGCGAAGCGCTGCAACCACTGCTGCATGGCGCGTACGGCGTCCGCGCGTCGACCGTGGATGTGCAACTCCTCCACGCCTTCGCTCACCATGGCGAAGGCTGCGGAGTGCGCGGTGGCCCCTGTGCCCAGAATGGTGGCGGTGGACAGGGGCGGGCCGTCGACGGCTCGCAGCGCCTCGATGAAGCCCACGACGTCGGTGTTGCAACCGCGAAGTGCATCGCCGAACACCAGGGTGTTCACGGCCCCTGTGGCACGGGCAGCCTCGTCGTGCTCCTCGGCAAGGGCAAAGGCCCGTGACTTCAGGGGCATGGTGAGGGAGAGCCCACGGAATTCACCCCGGTGGTCGGCGAGGAACGGTGCCAACCCCCGTTCATCGATGTCGTACCGCTCATAGGTCCAGGGCAGATCCAGCACCCGGTAGGCGGCGGTGTGCAGCAGCGGTGACTTGCTGTGCCCGATGGGCGATCCCAGCACCGCCGCCTTGGGCATCAGTTGTTCCTCTGGTATTTGGCCTTCAACACCAGGAACTGCTGATAGGTGTTGGCGAATTCCGTGATCTTGCGTGTCGGATCGGTGGTGACGAAGTACAGCCAGTCCCCGGTGGCAGGTGAAAGCGCTGCTTCGATGGCCGCTTGGCCCGGG
>JAKAIC010000085.1 GCA_021814565.1 Actinomycetes bacterium
AAGTTCGGCTTGCTGGGGCTCACCTATGACGACGTCCTGTTGCTGCCCGACGAGAGCCGCATCATGCCCAGCGCGGTGGAGACGACGACCCGCCTGAGCCGCAACATCAGCCTCCGCATCCCGCTCGTGTCCTCAGCCATGGACACCGTCACCGAGGCCCGCATGGCCATCGCCATGGCCCGTCAGGGTGGCATCGGCGTGCTGCACCGCAACCTCTCCATCGAGGACCAGGCCGGTCAGGTCGATCTGGTGAAGCGCTCCGAAGCGGGCATGATCACCAACCCCGTCACCTGCTTCGCCCACCACACTCTCGCTGACGTCGACCGCCTGTGCAGCCGCTACCGCATCTCCGGTGTCCCGGTCGTGGACGAGGACAACCGACTCATCGGCATTGTCACCAATCGCGACATGCAGTTCGAAGAGGACCGCAGCGCGCTGGTGAGCGATGTCATGACCCACATGCCGCTCGTCACGGCGCCGGTCGGCGTCACCAGCGATGAAGCACTCGCCCTGATGCGCAGGCACAAGGTGGAGAAGATCCCGATCGTCGACGAGCACGGCCGCCTGCGCGGGCTCATCACCGTCAAGGACTTCACCAAGTCGGACAAGTACCCCAACGCCACCAAGGACAGCGCCGGACGCCTGTCCGTCGGTGCCGCCGTCGGCGTCGGCGATGACGCCTTCACGCGTGCCATGACGCTGGTCGAGGCGGGCGTCGACTTCGTGGTGGTCGACACCGCGCACGGCCACTCGGTCGCGGTCGCTGACATGGTGGCCAAGGTCAAGGCCAATTCCAAGATCGACGTCATCGGCGGCAACATCGCCACCCGGGCCGCCGCGCAGGCCCTGATCGACGCCGGCGCGGACGCCGTCAAAGTGGGCGTGGGTCCGGGCTCCATCTGCACCACGCGCGTGGTTGCAGGCGTTGGTGTTCCCCAGGTCACGGCCATCTTCAGCGCGGCCCAGGCAGCGCGCAGGGCCGGCGTGCCCGTCATCGGTGACGGCGGCCTGCAGTACTCGGGAGACATCGCCAAGGCCATCGTGGCGGGCGCCGACACAGTCATGCTGGGCTCCCTGCTGGCGGGTACCGACGAGGCTCCCGGCGACGTCGTCTTCATCGGCGGCAAGCAGTACAAGACCTACCGTGGCATGGGCTCGCTCGGTGCCATGCAGTCCCGTGGCCAGGCCCGTTCCTACTCCAAGGACCGCTACTTCCAGGACGACGTGCTCTCCGACGACAAGCTGGTGCCCGAGGGCATCGAGGGTCGCGTGCCCTACCAGGGCGCACTGGCCAATGTCGCGCACCAACTGGTCGGTGGCCTGCGAGCCTCCATGGGCTACGCCGGCACCCAGACCATCGCCGAATTGCAGGAACGAGGCCGCTTCGTGCGCATCACCGGCGCGGGCCTCAAGGAAAGCCATCCGCACGACATCCAGATGACCGTCGAGGCGCCGAACTACCACGGCCGCTAAGGGGACCCCAATGACCAGTATCCAGATCGGTCGCTCGAAGACGGCGGAACTCGCGCACTCCTTCGACGACATCGCGCTCGTGCCCATGAAGCGCGTGCGCGATGCCGAGGACGTCAGCCTGGCGTGGAAGATCGACGCCTACGCCTTCGAGCATCCCATCGTCATGGCACCCATGGACTCCATCGCCTCTCCGGCCACCGTCATCGAGTACTCGCGGCTCGGTGGTCTCGCTGTGCTCGATCTCGAGGGCCTGTGGACGCGGCTGGAGGACCCCACGGCCGCCCTGGCCGAGGTCGCTGTCACGACCGGCCCGGACAGCGTGCGCCGGCTGCAGGAGCTGTACTCGATACCCGTGAACCCGGACCTCATGAAGCAGCGCGTGGGCGAGCTGCGCGACGCCGGCATCACGGTGGCCGGTGCGCTGTCGCCGCAACGCGTGCTGCAGTTCCATGACGCCGTCATCAAGGCGGGCTGCGACATCTTCGTGATCCGCGGCACCACGGTGAGCGCCGAGCATGTCTCGCAGACGCGTGAATCACTCAACCTCAAGGACTTCATCTACCAGCTCGACACGCCCGTCATCGTCGGTGGCGTGGCGTCGTACAAAGCCGCGCTGCACCTCATGCGATCGGGCGCGGCCGGTGTGCTCGTCGGTTTCGGTGGCGGTGCCACGCACACCACGCGCAGCGTGCTGGGCGTGCGCGTGCCCATGGCCACTGCCGTCTCCGAAGTGGCAGCGGCCCGACGCGACTACCTCGAGGAATCGGGTGGCCGTTACGTGCAGGTGATCGCCGACGGAGCCATGGGTCGCAGTGGCGACATGGCCAAGGCACTGGCCTGTGGCGCCGACGCGGTCATGGTCGGCTCACCGCTGGCCCGCGCCGAGGAAGCGCCCGGTCGCGGCCGTCACTGGGGTCGTGAAGCGGTGTCCCCCGACCTGCCGCGAGGTGAAGTGGTCGAGCTCGGCACCGTGGGCTCACTGGCGGAGATCGTGAGCGGCCCCTCGCACACCGCCGACGGCACCATGAACCTCACCGGCGCACTGCGCAAGGCCATGGCCACCTGCGGCTACACAGCAGTCAAGGAGTTCCAGCGCTGTGAGCTGGTCGTAGACCGTTCGTGAGGCAGGTCCCGCGTACGCTGACCGCATGACCGGTGCTCGCACCCGCCCCGATATCGCGGACGCGGAGATCACGCGCCTGCTGTCGTTCATCGCAGCCCATTCCGGTGTGCAGGAAACCACGCTGCGCTCGCCGCTGGATCTCGAGCCCACGGTCACCGTGCGCCATTCCACGGAAGCCGATGTGGAGCAGGCCTTCCGGGAGGCACGGGCCGCGCAGCTGCAGTGGGCCGGGGTGCCGGTGTCGCAGCGCGTGCGCATCATCCGCCGTTTCCACGACCTGGTGCTTGCCGAGCAGGCCGCGTTGTGCGACGTCATCCAGTGGGAGAACGGCAAGGCCCGCACCCAAGCCATGGATGAGGTCCTCGACATCGCCATGGTATGTCGCTACTACGCCAAGCGCGCGCCGCAACTGCTGAAACCGCAACCTCGACGCGGTGCCTTCCCGCTTGTCACGAAGGTGCGGGAGGTGCGCGCGCCCAAGGGCGTGGTGGCCGTGATCTCGCCCTGGAACTACCCCCTGAACATCGGCATCACCGATCTGGTCCCGGCGCTGCTCGCCGGCAACGGCGTGGTGTGGAAACCCGATCTGCAGACCGTGCTGACGGCTCTCATGGGCCTCGATCTGCTTTATCGCGCCGGTGTGCCGCGCGCGTTGGTGCAGCTGGTGGCGGGCGAGGGAGCGGTCGTGGGGCCCATGCTGGTGGACCGCGGTGACTACATCATGTTCACCGGCTCCACTGCCACCGGACGTGAGGTGGCCACGCGGGCGGCCACCCGCCTGGTCGAAGTGGGCCTGGAGCTGGGTGGCAAGAACTCCTGCATCATCATGGCCGACGCGCACCTTCCCAAGGCCGTCGACATCGCCATCCGCGGGGCCTTCGCCAGTGCCGGGCAGCTCTGCATCGGCACCGAACGCATCTTCGTTCACGAACTCATCGCCGACGAGTTCACGGCCGCCTTCACCGCCGCCGTGCAGCAGCTGGCGCTCGGCTCCCACATCGGCTGGGGCAGCGAGATGGGACCGCTCATCAGCCTCACCCAACTCGAGCGCAGCGAGGCCCACGTTCGCGATGCCTTCGAGAAGGGCGCCACACTGCTGGCCGGCGGTCGTAGGCGCCCGGACATCGGCCCCCTGGTGTACGCGCCCACGGTGGTTGCCAACGTCACCGACGACATGCAGTTGTGCCGCGGTGAGACCTTCGGGCCGGTGTGTGCGCTGTACACCTGGAGCAACGAGGATGAGCTGGTGGCACGCGTCAACGACACCGGCTACGGCTTGAGTGCCGCCATCGTCTCGCCCAGCACCAGAGCGGCGCGAACCCTGGCCCGGCGCCTGCGGGTCGGCGCAGTGAACATCAACGAGGCTTTCGCACCGGCCTGGGCGAGTATCGATGCGCCCATGGGCGGCATGGAGGCGAGCGGCATGGGCCGCCGCCATGGCGTGCAGGGCCTGCTCAACTACACCGAATCCCAGACCCTGGCCACGCAGTACCTGCTTCCGCTCGCGCCCGGTCGCTTCAGCGACCTGCAGTGGTCGCGCCTCACCACCCTCGCCCTGCGAACGCTCAAGTGGCTGCGCTTCCCATGATGGAGCCGTTGCACTTCGATGTGGTGATCATCGGTTCCGGTTTCGGCGGATCCGTCTCCGCGCTGCGGCTCACCGAGAAGGGCTATCGCGTTGCCGTACTGGAGGCTGGCGCGCGTTTCAACGACGACGATTTCCCCAAGACATCGTGGGACTTCCGCAAGTTCTTCTTCTTCCCACGCTTGGGCATGCGAGGCATCCAGCGCATCCACTTCCTGCGCGACAGCGTGATCCTGGCCGGTGCCGGGGTCGGGGGTGGTTCGTTGGTGTACGCCAACACCCTGTACACGCCGTCCAGTGCCTACTTCGCGGATCCGCAATGGGCACACATCACCGATTGGGCCGCCGAACTCACGCCCTGGTACGACCAGGCCTCGCGCATGTTGGGCGTGGTGACGAATGCCTTCATGTCCCCCAGCGATGAGGCCATGCGTCTGGTCGCCGAGCAACGCGGCGTCGGCCACAGCTTCACGCTCACACCCGTGGGTGTGCACTTCGGCGAAGGCCCGGAGACGGTGGCGCCGGATCCTTTCTTCGGCGGCATGGGTCCGGTGCGGCGCGGCTGCACCAACTGCGGCGAGTGCATGACCGGCTGTCGTCACAACGCCAAGAACACATTGCCCAAGAACTATCTGGGGTTGGCCGAGCAAGCCGGTGCACGAGTCTTCCCTCTCACCACCGCCACCGCCATCGAGCCACAGCGCGACGGCTCTTGGCGTATCCGCGCTCGTTCCACCGGTGTGCTGGGCCTCCGTCGCGCCTTCACTGCCGAGCAGGTGATCGTGGCCGCGGGCACCTACAACACGCAGAAGTTGTTGCACCGCATGAAGGACGAGGGCATCCTCAGCGGGCTCTCGGCCACGCTCGGCGACCTCACCCGCACCAACGATGAAGCCCTGGTGGGGGCCGTTTTCCCGCCCCAGCGCACGCCCGATTTCAGCACCGGCAGCGCCATCACCTCCTCCTTCTACTTCGACGAGCACACGCATGTGGAGCCGGTGCGCTACGGCCACGGCTCCAACGCCATGGCCCTCTTGCAGACCCTGCCCACCAATGGCCGCACGCCCGCCCGCTCACGCCGGCAGTGGTTGTTGCGCGCCCTCACCCATCCCCGGCATCTGCTGCGCCTGCTTGACGCACGGCATTGGAGCGAGCGCTCCATCATCGCTCTGGTCATGCAGAACGTGCCTTCCGAACTGCACCTGCGTGGCAAGCGCGGCCGTTTCGGTTGGCGGCTCACCTCGCACAACGACGATCGCAAGCCCAACCCCACACATATCCCTGCCGCGCAAGCAGTGGCGGAAGCGCTTGCTGCACAACACGGTGGCGTGCCGGCCGGCACCATCGTCGATCTCTTCGGTGCACCGTTGACCGCCCACTTCCTAGGCGGTTGCGTCATCGGTGATTCACCTGCCACGGGCGTCATCGATGCCTATCACCGTGTCTGGAACTACCCCACGCTGCATGTGGTCGACGGTGCTGCCGTCACCGCCAATCTCGGCGTCAACCCCTCACTCACCATCACCGCGCAGGCGGAGCGGGCCATGTCGCTGTGGCCCAACCGCGGCGCGCTCGATCCGCGACCCCCGCAGGGTGCGGCCTATGTGCGCCTGCCCGCGGTGGCACCGCAGTCACCGGTGGTGCCCGCGCATGCGCCGGCAGCACTGCGCCATGGCGGAGAATGACGTCATGAATCGCAGAGTGCAGCGCCTGGTCGTGCTCGCCACCCTCCTCGGCTTCGTCGCGTTGACACTGGTCGCAACGGTGAGCTCCAAGTAGCGAGGCTTCAGTGCCGGTCCTGCCGCAGGGCGTCAGCCGGCGAGGGCCGAGCTGGGCACTGGCTTGGTGACGGTGATGGTGATGGCCAGCGCCAACATCACGGGTACGGCGATGAAGGCGGTGTGCAGGCCCACGGCATCAGCCAGCGCGCCCAGGCCCAGTGGTGCCAGGCCGATGGCCAGGCCGCTGGCCAGTGACGAGCGTGCAGCCGCGCGATCGGTGAGCCCGCCCGATGCCCGCACCAGCCGGGAGAAGCCCAGCGGATAGTGGAAGCCGATGCCCAGCCCGATGGTGACCATGGCCAGCAGCATCAGCGTGCTGTTGTGGCTCAGCCACAGCGGCACCCACATCACCAGCGGCAACAGCAGCGAGGCCAGGAAGAGGCTGTCCAGGGCCACGCGACGCAGCAGGATGCCGATGAGGAAGCGCGCGGCCGTCATTCCCAGGGCCACCGCGGTGAGCGAGGCGGCAGCCAACGAGACACTGGCATCCGACTGGTTGCGCAGCACATCTCCGGCCCACATCACGAAGGAGAACTCCACGCCGATGCAGAAGGTCATGGTGCCCCAGGCCCACCAGTAGGAGGCCGGCAGGCGGCCGCTGCTCGCCCGATGTGCGTGCATGCCGATATCAAGCGACCCAGCGCCGCGTCGGATGAACGCCGCCAGGCCGAAGAGCAGCGGCGAGATCATGAGCGCGATGCGCCAGTTGAGCCCCAGCCCCACCAGCGCGCCCAGCGCCAGAGGTGACAGCAGACCGGCCAGGGTGCCCACGCCGTTCTGTTCGCCGATGGCCAGTGGCCCGCCGACGCCGTGATGCTCGGACAGGAAGGAGGCCACGCCGTTGAGCAGCAACGAGCCACCGAAGCCCATGATGAGTGCGCCGGGGATGGAGATGGCCGGCTTGCCGCCGAAACCGATGAGCAGCAGGCCACTCACCGAGAGCAGGGTGCCGATGCCGATGGTGCGGGCGCGGCCCAGGCGCTCGGTGATGGAAGCGCCCACGATGCCGACGAGGAAGACGCCGACGGCGGTGCCCGAACTGTGCAGCGAGCTCACAGTGCGGCTCATGCCTGTCTCATCGCGCAACAGGAGCAGGGCCGGGCCCAATCCGTAGAGGCCCCACACATAACCCGCCGTGCTGATGTAGGCGAAGAAGGTGAGCCGATCGCGGCGCAGGCGGTGGGTGTTCACCGTGCGAGCCTAGGCGTCAGCCCCTGTTCGCGCCGCGCTACTTCTGCAGTTCCGCCACCACGTAGTCGATGCACCTGGTTAGTTGTCGGACGTCGGCTGGATCCACTGCCGGGAAGACCGAGATGCGCAGTTGGTTCTTGCCCAGCTTGCGGTAGGGCTCGGTGTCCACAATGCCGTTGGCACGCAAGGCCTTGGAGATGAGCGTGGCATCGATGGCGTCATCGAAGTTGATGGTGGCGACGACACCCGAACGCTTGGCCGCATCGACCACATAGGGCGTGGTGTAGGAGGTGGCCTCAGCCCACGCGTAGAGGTGACCGCTGGATTCCGCGGTGCGCGCAGCCGTCCAGGCCAGGCCGCCCTTGGCGTTGAACCAGTCGATCTGCTCGGCCATCATGACGATGGTGGCCAGGGCCGGCGTGTTGTAGGTCTGGTCCAGCACCGAGTTCTCGATGGCGGTGACGAGGTCGAGGAAGGCCGGGATGTAACGGCCCGATTGCTTGATCTCCTGGGCCCGCGCCAGCGCCTTGGGCGACATGATGGCGATCCACAGCCCGCCGTCGGAGGCGAAGCACTTCTGGGGCGAGAAGTAGTAGACGTCGACCTCGCTGATGTCGACGCTCAGGCCGCCGGCACCGGAGGTGGCATCGACGACGAACAGCGCATCCGCATCCGCACCCGCGGGGCGCCGGGGGGTGATGGCCACGCCGGTCGAGGTTTCGTTGTGCGGGGTGGCGTAGACGTCGATGCCGGGCGCCGGCGCGAACACTGGCGCGTCCCCGGGCTCGCTCTTGATCACGGACATCTCGCCCAGGAAGGGCGCGGCCTTGGCCGAGGCGGCGAACTTGGAGCCGAACTCGCCGAAGCTCAGGAACTGCGCGCGCTGGCGGATGAGGCCGAAGCTGGCGATCTCCCAGAAGGCGGTGGCGCCACCGTTGCCGAGCACCACTTCGTAGCCCTCGGG
>JAKAIC010000010.1 GCA_021814565.1 Actinomycetes bacterium
GCGCACCTGGCGCAGTTGCGTCACATTCTTGACGATCCCGCGGCCTCGGCCAATGACCGCTTCGTGGCCCTTGACCTGCTCAAGAACGTCAACGTGTCAGCTGGTGGCATCCTGCCCATGTGCCAGGACACGGGCACCGTCATCATCTCGGCCAAGCGTGGTGCGCAGGTGCTCACCGATGTCCGTGACGAGGAATGGCTGTCCCGCGGCATCTTCGACGCCTACCAGCAGTTGAACCTGCGCTACTCGCAGATGGCTCCACTCAACATGTGGGAGGAGCGCAACACAGGGTCCAACCTGCCGGCACAGATCGAGATCGCGCTCGACACCAAGCCCGGCCATGAGAACGGCTACGAGTTGCTGTTCATGGCCAAGGGCGGTGGCTCGGCCAACAAGTCCTATCTCTTCCAGGAGACCAAAGCGCTGCTCAATCCCACCTCGCTGGCGCGTTTCATGGATGAGAAGTTGCGCACGCTCGGTACTGCTGCCTGCCCGCCGTACCACCTGGCCGTTGTCATCGGCGGCACCTCAGCGGAGTTCGCGCTCAAGACCGCCAAGTATGCATCTGCCAAATACCTCGACACCCTGCCCACGTCAGGCAGCATGCTGGGCCACGGTTTCCGCGATCTGGAACTGGAAGCGGAGATCCTCAAGCAGACCCAGGAATTCGGCATCGGTGCCCAGTTCGGTGGCAAGTACTTCTGCCATGACGTACGCGTGATCCGTCTGCCGCGGCATGGTGCCTCCTGCCCGGTGGCCATTGCCGTGTCGTGCAGCGCAGACCGTCAGGCCATCGGTCGCATCACCCCCGAAGGCCTGTTCCTCGAACAGCTGGAGACCGATCCCGGCCAGTACCTGCCCGACGAGGACCACTCGCGACTATCTGACGAGGTTGTGCACATTGATCTCAACCGCCCCATGCGCGAAATCCGCGACACGCTCTCCCGGCTGCCCGTGAAGACCCGACTCTCGCTCAGCGGACCCATGATCGTGGCCCGCGACATCGCGCACGCCCGCATCCTCGACATGCTGGAGGCGGGCCAGCCACTGCCGCAGTACCTGCAGGACCACTGTGTCTACTACGCCGGGCCTGCCAAGACGCCCGTGGGCTATGCCTCGGGTTCCTTCGGACCCACCACGGCCGGTCGCATGGATGCCTATGTGGATCGTTTCCAGAAGGCGGGCGGATCCTTCGTGATGCTGGCCAAAGGCAATCGCTCCCAGGCCGTCACGGACGCATGCAAGGCCAATGGCGGGTTCTACCTGGGGTCCATCGGCGGACCAGCGGCAATCCTGGCGCAGGACAACATCCGCCACGTCGAGGTGCTCGACTTCGAGGACCTGGGCATGGAAGCGGTGTGGAAGATAGAGGTCGAGGACTTCCCCGCCTTCGTCGTAGTCGATGACAAGGGCAATGACTTCTTCGCGGAGACCATGAAGCCGCACTTCACGACCATCGAAGTGCGGAAGTAGCTGCAGCTCAACCGGCGCTGGGCTCCGCGCTCTCGATGCGCTCCCGGGCGCGGGTGAGCAGTGCATCGCAGGCGGAGGCCAACAACTCGCCGGTCTCCCACAACTTCATCAGTTCCTCCAGCGGAACCTCGGCATCCTCGAGCGCGTTGACCACGACCAGCAGGGCATCGCGAGCCTGCTCGTAACGCAGCGCGTCGATGTCCGTGGCAGACCAGGCCATGATGTCGGTGAGTTCAGCCATTGCGGGCCTCCAGGATCGGTGTTGCCAGGAACGAGCCGTGCGCCACTCGGATATCGATGGGCGCGGCGGTGAGGTGATGGGGATCGGTGATGACGCTGCCGTCGGCCTTACGCACCACCGCGAAACCGCGATCGAGCGTGCGTTGTGGCGAGAGTGCGGTGAGCCGCGCATGTGTGGTGCGCAGTGATCCCTGCCAGCGCTCGATACGGAGCAGCGCCAGCCTGGCGGCCTCTGCGCGCAGGCCGCCGTTCTCGCGGCGCCGGTCCTCGATGACCTGCGAGGGGTGCGCGCGCTGGACGGAATCGCGGAGGCGCGCCAGAGCCTGCGTCTCCCGTTCCAGAGCCCGCTGCACCCGTTGCAGGGAACGCTGGCGCACGCGCGCCAGCGCATGCAGTTCCTCGTCCATGTCCGGCACGATGCGGCGCGCCGCATCGGTGGGGGTGGAGGCGCGGACGTCGGCGACATCGTCCAGCAGCGGTCGATCCTGCTCGTGGCCGATGGCGCTGACGATGGGCGTGAAACAGGCCGACACCACGCGCAGCAGGCCCTCGTCGCTGAAGGGCAGCAGGTCCTCGAAGGCGCCGCCGCCGCGAGCGATGACGATGACGTCGATCCCGGGATCGGCCTCGAAACGGCGCAGGGCGGCGCTCACCTGCTCCACGGCGGTGGGGCCCTGCACGGCTACTTCCGCCACCTCGAAGCGCACGTGGGGCCAGCGCTTGGTGGCGTTGGTGATGACATCGTGCTTGGCATCGCTCTCGCGTCCGCAGATGAGGCCCACCAGGTGGGGCAGCACTGGCAGCGGCCGCTTGCGCTCCTGAGCGAACAGCCCCTCCGCCGCCAGCAACGCGCGCAACTTCTCAAGCCGCAGCAGCAGCTCACCGACGCCCACCGTTTGCACCGCGAGCACCCGGAATTGCAGGGTGCCGTTGTTCGGGCGCCACTCGGGCTGCAGCTGAACGGCAACCCGACTGCCGGTCTGCACTTCAGCGCGGGAGAAGACCGCGGCGGGACCGGCCAGACGGATGGACATGTCGGTGTCGGCATCCCGCAGCACGGAGAAGGCCCAGTTGCCGCGCAGGTTGAGCTCGGCCAGCTGGCCCTCGACCCACACCCGTGGCCACTTGCTGATGGTGTCCCCGATGCGCGCCGAAAGCTCGCGCACGGGGTACGCGCTCTCGGGGGTCTGGCCGGGAAGCGTCATGGGCGTAGCCAACCACGCCGGTCTGACAGCGGCGGGCGAGCACGCCGGGGAGTATCCGTGCCACCCACAACGGCCCGTCGGAACGCGGCTGTGGCGAACGTCTACCATGTCCGATATGCGCACTCCGGGAACTGTTCTGCTGGCCGCCCCCCGCGGTTACTGCGCCGGTGTCGACCGCGCCGTCGAGACCGTGAAGCAGGCCCTAACCCTGTATGGCGCGCCCATCTATGTGCGCAAGGAGATCGTCCACAACAAGTATGTGGTCGAGCAGTTGCGCGATCAGGGTGCCATCTTCGTGGAGGAACTGGAAGAGGTGCCGGACGGCGCCACCGTCGTCTTCAGTGCCCATGGTGTGGCGCCCAGTGTGCACACCGAGGCCTCCGAACGTCGGCTCAAGGCCATCGACGCCACCTGTCCACTGGTGTCCAAGGTGCATTCCGAGGCGCGACGCTTCGCCAATGAGGGGTACAACATCCTGCTCATCGGGCACCAGGGTCATGAAGAGGTCATCGGCACCATGGGCGAGGCTCCCGCCTCCATCACCCTGGTCGACGGTCCGGCCGGTGCCGATGCGGTGCAGGTGAACCCGGAGGGCAAGACGGTGTGGCTCTCGCAGACCACGCTCTCCGTGGACGAGACGGTGCGCACCGTGGATCGTCTGCGTGATCGGCTGCCGCATCTCATCAGTCCGCCCAGCGACGACATCTGCTACGCCACGCAGAACCGCCAGACGGCGGTGAAGCAGATTGCCCCCGACTGCGATGTGCTCATCGTGGTGGGCAGTGGCAACTCCTCCAATTCCGTGCGCCTGCTCGAAGTGGGGTTGCAGGCCGGTGCTCGCACTGGCTATCGCATTGACACCGCGGAGGAATTGCAGCCGGATTGGTTCGAGGGTGCCGGCATCGTGGGCCTCACCTCTGGCGCCTCTGTGCCCGAGGAACTGGTGATCGGGGTTCTGCACTGGCTCAAGCAACACGGCTTCGGCAAGGTCGAGGAAGTCACTGGTGCCCAGGAGTCACTCGTGTTCTCGCTGCCGCCCGAACTGCGTCGCGACCTGAGGTCGTCACGCGAGCAGTGATCGCAGCGGGCTCACACCCGACTTCCGGGGCGGATGGGGCGAGTGAGGCAGGTCAGGGGCGCGCCCGGTGCAGGAGCGGCACCAGCACTCCCAGCAGGCTGGCGGCCGCCAGCCAGGGGGCCAGGGTGATGAGCCCCGACAGCACGAGCAGTGCCTGTCCGCTGATGCTGCGCCCTGGTGCGCTTGACCCCACTTGGCCGGACACCACGATCGCTGCCATCAGCAGGTAGGGCGGCAGCACCCAGGCGGCCCAGCGTGAGCCGGGCCCCAGGGCCCAGCCCGCATAGGCGGTGATGAGCACCAGGGCCACGCCGGTTCCGGTACCGGGAGAGCCTGCGAGCCGGGTGTTGAGAATGGCGACCACGCTGGTGATGACGAAGGCCAGCGCGGCGAAGGTCCGGGCACTGAGTACGGCACCCGACAGCGCCTTGGCGGCTCCACGTGCATCCGGCATGTGCAAGTTCGCTCTTGGCGCCCTTGGCGCCATGGCCGTGGCAGTGACGGTTGCGGCCGGTTCAGGGGCGAATCCGGTGGCCTGACGGAACCAGCCCGTGAAGCCGTGGGTGGCCTCGGACTCCAGCGGCGCAGGAGCGGGAGCCGGGGTACGAGCGCCCAGCACCTCAGCGATGGCCGGATCCTCGATCTGCGCAGGGCGAGGTGGGATCAGCGAGTTGATGGAGATGGCGGGGTGCACGCCGGTGTTCGACCACGAGGTGGCTTCCGCCGGGGTGACCGCGGTGTGACGTCGCTGGTGGTTGGGAAGAGCCACCACGGCATCCGGGTGAGCCTCACTGCCGGCGGAGCGGTAGAGCCGGCCCGCCGTGGCCAGCGCCGGTGCCGGCACCTCGAGGGCGGCCACCGGAATGTCTGAGGCCTCCACCGCATGCACGGGGGCACCCCAGATCTCGTGATCGTCGAACTGCACGGCGTAAGGGTACGTCAGTGGCGTGCGAACTCCGGCCCACTCGCGGCAAGCGGCAGGTCAGGATTCGATGGCTTCCGTGCGCACCGACCTTGGTTGCTCGTCGATGCCCGCCCGCAGGCTGAGGTCAGCGGCCCCAGGAACGCCAAGTTCGGCGATGCGCCGCGCCTGCGAGACGACCCGGCTGTCGAAACTGCCCACCAGCCGGTTGTAACTGTCGACGGCCCGCCGCAGTTGGTCACCCGTGTCATTGAGGTGCCCGACCATGATGCCGAGACGCGCCAACATCTCTCGGCTGAGGTTGCGGATCTCCTCAGCGTTCACTGCCAGGTCGTGGCGGTTCCAGGCGAAGCCGATGGTGCGCAGCAGACCCACCATGGTGGTGGGGGTAGCTGGGATCACGCGCTTGCTGAAGGCCTTTTCCAGCAGCAGGCCGTCCTGATCGAGTGCGGTGCTCAGCAGGGGCTCCAGGGGCAGGAAGAGGATGACGAAGTCCGGGGTGATGGCTGAGCTGGCTGCGTAGTCCTTGCGCGCGAGTTCATTGACGCGCGCCGCGAGATCGCGGCTGTGCTTCTGCAGCAGCGGCAGCCGTACCGCCTGATCATCGCTGCCCATGGCCTCGAAGAAGGCATCCCAGGGGAACTTCGCATCGACCAGCACCTCGCCGCCGCCGGGCATGAGGACGACGAGATCGGGCCGCAGGGCGTTCTCATTGCCGCCCCGCGTGTCCTGGCGTCTGAAGTGCACGCCCTCCACCAGACCGGCATGGGAGAGCAACTGCTCCAACTGCATCTCACCCCACTGCCCGCGCGACTGGCCCCTGGACATCGCGGCCACCAGCTGGCGGGTGGCGGAACCGAGATACTCGTTGCTGGTCTTGATGTTCTCGATCTCGGTCTGAATCCTGGTCTCCGCCTCCACCCGTCGACGATCGGCCTCCTGGGCGGCGCGTGTGACCGAACTCAGCCCCTCCGCCATCGGCCGCAGCAGGTCATCCAGCGATTGCTGGCGCTGGGCTGCAGCGGCGAGATCGCGGTTGTGCTGCTCGAGTTGCTGCAATCGGCCCTCGCTCTGGGCGAGTGCTACATGGGCCGAATCGGCAGCAGCCCTGAGATGGAAGGCGTACGCGAGTCCCAGAGTCAGCCCCAGGGCCAGGCCCACGGCAAGGGTGGTGATGTCCATGGCCCAAGCGTGCCGTGGGGGTACGACAGGGGAGAGCCGACACGACGCGGCACCTAGACTTCGGCGACGTGGGACTTGAGATCGGGATCGTCGGCCTGCCGAACGTGGGCAAGTCCACGCTCTTCAACGCGCTGACACGCAACAACGTGCTGGCTGCCAACTATCCGTTTGCGACCATCGAGCCGAACACCGGGATCGTCGGTGTGCCCGATCCACGGCTGACGGTGCTCGCCGGCATCTTCAAGAGCGAGCGCATCCTGCCCGCAGCGGTCACATTCGTAGACATCGCGGGCATCGTGCGCGGTGCCTCCGAGGGCGCAGGCCTCGGGAACAAGTTCCTCGCCAACATCCGCGAGTGCAATGCCATCTGCCAGGTGGTGCGCGTCTTCACCGACCCCGACGTGGTGCACGTCGAGGGCAAGGTGGATCCGCGGGAGGACATCGAGACCATCTCCACCGAACTGATCCTGGCCGACATGCAGACCCTCGAGAAGGCGTTGCCACGGCTTGAGAAGGAGGCGCGGCTCAACAAGGAGCGCGCGCACGTGCTGGAGGCTGCGCAGCAAGCGCAGCAATTCCTCAACCAGGGCACCACGCTCTTCAAGTCGGGCATGGACACCGAACCCATTCGCGAACTCAGCCTGCTCACCGCCAAGCCCTTCCTCTACGTGTTCAACGTGGACGAGGCGGAACTCGCGGATGAGCAGCTCAAGGACGAGATGCGCGCCCTGATCGCGCCGGCGGAGGCGGTCTTCCTCGACGCCAAGCTGGAGGCCGAACTGGTCGAGCTCGATGAGGCCGAAGCGCTGGAACTGCTTGCCTCGGTGGGCCAGACGGAGAGTGGCCTGGCCATCCTGGCGCGCGTCGGTTTCGACACCCTGGGCCTGCAGACCTACCTCACGGCCGGGCCCAAGGAGACACGCGCCTGGACCATCCACAAGGGTGACACGGCGCCTGTGGCCGCGGGGGAGATCCACACCGATTTCCAGAAGGGCTTCATCAAGGCCGAGGTCATCTCCTTCGCCGATCTGGTGGCGGCCGGCTCCGTCGCCGAGGCCCGCGCCCGCGGCAAGGCGCGCATGGAGGGCAAGGACTACGTGATGCAGGACGGCGACGTCGTGGAGTTCCGTTTCAACGTCTAGCGGGATGCCAGCAATTTCGCGCGTCAAAGCGAGTCTTTCGGCCCTAGTCGCGTGGCCGTTCGCTGCGCAAGTCGCGCGGCTGCGGACTGCGAACGGTCGGTCGCTGCGCTGATCGGTGAAGGGTGATGACCATCACAGGATTTCCAAGCAAGACGGTACAAAATGCCCGTTTTGCTGACACTGCGTGATCCACCAAACTTCGCTCATGGCAGTATGCGCGGCTCACCGAACTGAGCCACGCCCACTTCGCCGACACGGACGCCTTTCCCTCGCTGCGCGCTGCATTTCCGGCGCACCAGCAGCTGCTCCGTTCGGTCGTGTCATCCCGATCCACCCTGCGGCCACCAGCCGCCTGTTCGAGGAGTAAGAACGTGCGCATCGGTATCCCCCGCGAAACCAAGCAGGGTGAGACGCTAGTCGCCGCCACCCCTGCCACCGCAGCCATGCTGGTGAAACTCGGCTACGAGGTGGTCGTCGAAGCGGGTGCGGGTGCACACGCCGACCAGCCCGACACCGGCTACTCGATTCCCGGCGTGACCGTCGCCGACGCCGCAACGGTCTGGGCCAGTGACGTCGTCGCCAAGGTCAACGCACCGTCCGATGACGAGATCGCCATGCTGCGTCCGGGCGCGATCTTCATCTCCATGATGGCCCCCGGTCGCTCTCCCGAACTGGTCGAGAAGCTGCGCGCGGCGGGCGTCACCGCGCTCGCGCTCGACGCCGTTCCGCGCATCTCCCGAGCCCAGGCACTCGACGTCCTGTCATCCATGGCCAACGTCGCGGGCTACCGCGCCGTGGTGGAAGCAGCACACGCCTTCGGTCGCCAGTTCACCGGCCAGGTGACGGCAGCGGGCAAGGTGCCACCGGCCCGCGTCTTCGTCGTGGGTGCCGGTGTTGCCGGCCTGGCCGCGATCGGTGCTGCCGGATCCATGGGTGCCATCGTGAGGGCCTTCGACGTACGTCCCGAAGTGGCCGAGCAGGTCAAGTCCATGGGCGCCGAATTCGTGTTCGTCGATATGGAGCAGGAAGTCTCCAAGGACGGCTACGCCAAGGAGATGACGGCGGAGCAGGTGGCCGCCACAGCCGCCATGTACGACGCCGAAGCGCGTGCCGCAGACATCGTGATCACCACCGCCCTCATCCCCGGACGGCCGGCCCCCACGCTGCTCACGGCCGAAACCGTGGCGGCCATGCGACCGGGCTCGGTCATCGTGGACATGGCCGCCGCCAACGGCGGCAACGTCGTCGGCACCGTCGCGGGCGAGAAGGTCTCGACCTCCAACCAGGTCACCATCATCGGCTACACCGATCTCGCCTCGCGCCTCGCCGGTCAGACCAGCCAGCTCTACGGCACCAACGTCGTCAACCTCTTCAAGTTGCTCACGCCGGGCAAGGACGGCGTGGTGGTGCTGGACTTCGAGGACGTCGTGCAGCGTGGCATGACCGTGGCCAAGGATGGTGAACTGCTGTGGCCACCGCCCCCTGTTCAGGTATCAGCTGCACCTGCTGCAGCGCAGTCGGCGCCGGTGGTCAAGGAACCGCCGAAACCCAAGAATCCCAAGGTCGCGATGTATCGGGCTGCAGTCGGCGCCGTGCTCTTCGGCCTGATGGCCGCCTACTCGCCGTCACAGCTGCTCGGGCACTTCACGGTGTTCGCTCTGGCGATCTTCGTCGGCTACTACGTCATTTCCAATGTGGCGCACGCCCTGCACACACCACTGATGGCCGAGACCAACGCCATCTCCGGCATCATCCTGGTTGGTGGCTTGCTGCAGATCGGGCGCACCAACGACGTCGTCACCGCACTGGCAGTGGTCGCCGTGCTGGTGGCCTCCATCAATATCTTCGGTGGCTTCCTCGTGACGCTGCGCATGCTCGAGATGTTCCGGAAGGACTGACCCGATGAACGACTTCCTTGCCTCAGAACAGCTTGCAGGCGTGATTCAGGCCGCCTACATCATCGCCGGCGTGCTCTTCATCTTCGCGCTCGCCGGTCTCTCCAAGCACGAGACCGCCAAGCGCGGCAACCTCTTCGGCATGGCCGGCATGGGGCTGGCGCTCGTCGCCACCATCGTGCTGGTGGCCAAGAACTCGACCGGGGCCGGCCAGCGGCCGCTGGCGGTCACCCTGGCGCTGATCGTGGTGGCCATGGCCATCGGTGGTGCCATCGGTGCCTGGCGTGCGCGCACGGTCGAGATGACGGGCATGCCCGAACTGGTGGCCATGCTGCACAGTTTCGTCGGTGTGGCTGCCGTGCTCGTGGGCTACAACTCCTACCTCGAGCCAGGCCTGGAGAACACCGGTTCGCTGGCCTCGATCCACTCGGCGGAGGTGTTCCTCGGCGTCTTCATCGGTGCCGTGACGTTCACCGGTTCCATCGTCGCGTATCTCAAGCTCTCAGCGAAGATGAAGTCCTCGCCGCTCGTGCTGCCGCAACGGCACAAGCTCAATGCCGCCATCCTCTTGGTGTCGGCCGTGCTCTTGGTGTGGTTCATGGGCAACCACGAGAGCAGCGCCATCATTCCGCTGCTCATCATGACCGCGCTCGCGCTGTTCCTCGGTTTCCACCTGGTGGCAGCCATCGGCGGCGGCGACATGCCGGTCGTGGTGTCGATGCTGAACTCGTACTCTGGCTGGGCGGCCGCTGCCGCGGGCTTCATGCTGAACAACGACCTGCTGATCATCACCGGCTCGCTGGTGGGTGCTTCTGGTGCCATCCTGAGTTACATCATGTGCAAGGCCATGAATCGTTCCTTCTTCTCGGTGATCGCCGGTGGCTTCGGCTCCGACGGTGCCGTCTCTGGTGAGGTCAAGGATTACGGCGATCACCGCGAGACCACTGCCGCGGAGGTGGCGGAGATGCTCTCCAACGCGCATTCCGTCGTCATCACCCCCGGCTATGGCATGGCGGTGGCGCAGGCGCAGTACCCGGTGGCCGAGATGACCGCCAAGTTGCGGGCCAGGGGCGTGAACGTGCGCTTCGGCATCCACCCCGTGGCCGGACGCCTGCCCGGGCACATGAACGTGCTGCTGGCCGAGGCCAAAGTGCCGTACGACATCGTGCTGGAGATGGACGAGATCAACGAGGACTTCCCGGAGACTGATGTGGTGCTCGTCATCGGCGCCAACGACACCGTGAATCCTGCCGCGTACGACGATCCCTCGTCGCCGATCGCCGGCATGCCGGTGCTCGAGGTGTGGAAGGCGCATGAGGTCGTGATCTTCAAGCGCTCCATGGCCACGGGCTATGCAGGCGTGCAGAACCCGTTGTTCTTCAAGGACAATTCCATGATGCTCTTCGGCGACGCCAAGGAGCGCGTGGACGACATCGTCCGCGCCCTCGGCTGAGCCGGCTTCAATCACCGCAAACGCCGGCGCACCGTTCCAAGACGGTACGCCGGCGTTGTCGTGTCCTAGGCTTGCTCGCGCTTGGGTGCTGCGAAGGTGGGCGCCTGCCCCGTGCATCTTGGTCTGGAATCCCGTGCGCTGAGGAGTGGCCGGTGCATCCATTGCGTTGGGTACGCAGGCACGTCACGGCGCTTGGCCTCACCCTTGCAGCGCTGGGATTCTGGTGGTTCGAGGCGCTGTACGGATTCACTCCGACGCTCGACGGATTTGTGCTTGCGCAGGCATGGCGTGTCCGCATGGGCGAGATTCCGCATGTCGACTTCACCTCGCCGCGACCTCTGGGCTCTGCGCTGCTGCACCTGCCGGAGGCCATGCTGGGCACGGGCATGCTTGCGGGATCACGCCTTGTGGTCACCATGCAATTGCTGGTGATCGCCGTGGCCTTCGTGCGATCCGGGAGCCAGCGGCCGCTGCGCCGTCTCACCTTTGCCTCGCTTGCAGTGCTGGCCTTCATGCTCGATGTCGGCGATTGGCCGGTCATTGCCTGGCACACCATCGATGGCCTGTTCCTGGCTGCCCTTGCCTTCGAGCTGGCCCGAGCGGCACGGACGAGGCCAGGCTGGCGTTGGGGCCTGATGTGGTTCCTTGCCGGTGCAGCGCCGTTGGTGAAGCAGGGCTTCGTCATTGTTCCCGTGATGGTGGCCATCGAGCTGCTCCGCCACGAGCGCGTGCGCGTCTGGCGCTGGATGCCCATGCTGCTGGCACCCGCGGTGCTGTTCCTCTGGTGGGTGCGCCCCGGCCCCGCCGCGCTCGCCAACCAGCTGGTGGGTCCCACGAGCGGCAACCTGCCTTCACTGCTGGTGCCGCTGCAGGCGCTGGCGCAGGGAACGATGCTGCTCTCGCTGGCCTACGCGGCCCTGTGCGCGCTGCTCGCTCTCCGTTTCGCCGAGACGCACCGATTTGGTAGCTGGGTCCGCACCACTGTCGCGCTGTTCCTCCTGCTGGCGCCCACGCTTGCTCTGGGGTACTCAGCGAACTTCGCTCGCTCCAGTGGCTGGGCCTTCGTGCCCTTCGCTAGCTATTGCGCGATCGCGGCGGCTCGCTGGTGGCGCAGGCACGACGACGATCTGGTGCTGCAGGTGCTGGGCTTGCTGCTGCTCGGATACGCGACCACGGTCTCCTGGGCAGTGCCCACGCCGAGCCTGGTTGCAGGTGTCGTGCTGGCTCGTTCCGTGCTGCTGCTTCCTCTGTTCGACCACCGGGATGGTGAACCGGAGGAGTCGGCCGGGGCTGGTGCTCAGCGGCATCTCCAGCGCATAGCGTCGGTGGGGTTGGTGGTCGCCGCACTCACCGGCACCGGGCTCGTGACCAACGCCAGAGCCGTGGCGCCGTTCCTGGATGTTCCACGTTGGGCCATGACATCGCAGGTGGACCTGCCCACCATGCGTGGCATTCATGTGAGCCCCCAGCTGGCGGCCTTCGAGAACAGTCTCATCGGTTGTGTGCGCAAGTACCCCGCAAGGTGGGTGGCGGTGGCACCCGTTGGCGCAGCTCAGTACCCACTGCTCGGACTACGCAATCCCTTCGGCATTGACTGGTGGTTGCCGCCGGAGGTTCCCGAAGATCATCTGGCGCGGGTGGTGGCGGTTTTGCAGCGGCTGAATGCGTCGGGGGACTACTTGGTCCTGCAGGAGACGGTGGCTCCCATGGCACTGGCCTCGATGTCTGTTGCCGAGGTGACGACTCCAGCGGCGGACCTGCTCCCAGCCCCGGGTTATGACGCGCTGCTGAATGGATTGCAGGGCCAGCCCGTCACCTGTGGTTCCTTCGTCGGCAAGTATGCGCCGGCACACTGACCGCAACTCCCTCAGCCACGAACCCAGCCAACCCATGCCCGCTTCACCGGCGGAACTCACGCGACACGCCGTGTCCCGCGTGAGTTCCGCCGGTGAAGCGGCATCAAGGGCGCGTTGAGAGCAGTTGCCAGCCATTGCAGGGCCGGCCGCTCGCCCTTCATGATCTGCTCAAATGTCCAGTGCACGACGGTCCAGCCGGCCTCACGCAGATCCGAGTCCCGGAAGATCTGCTTGTTGTACTCGCCTCGGCTGCTGAATTTGCCAAGGCCATCGCTCTCGCCGATGACACGTTGACTGACCCAGGCGAAGTCGGTGCGATACGGGGCGCCCGAAGCGCCTTCAACCCACACTTGGATCCTGGGCGCAGGCAGGCCGGCACCGAGCATGGCGCCCCTGCTCGCGGATTCCAGCGACGTCTCACTTTGCGAATCAGCGAGCTCAATCGCCTGATTGAGGATTCTTGTGCCGGGCCAACCACTCATATGGTCGCGAACCGCCATCAGAGAATCGCGAGTGACGCCCAGAGCCAACGCATGGTCGAGACTCACAAGCGATCGGCTCAGCAACAGGCCGCGCGCCAGATCGAGAGCCGTCCGTTCCAGACTTGTCACAGCGACACCGTAGATGCTGACAATGTCTTCAAGTCCGCAGCGGGCCGGCAGGACCGTCACGTCATCGTTGTAGTCGGGTCGACGATCCTGTGGGCTGCACAACACCGTCAGCTTGCCTGGGACCGGAATGTCGGGAGTGCGCAACCCGTGAATGATGGCGGCGGTTTCGTGCGCCGCCACGTACGACGTCGACGACTTCAGGTGCAGTTCGGCCAAACGTGCGAGTGCATGGGCGCGCAGCACATAGTCAGCGTCGCCAAGCTGGTACCTGCCACGCGAGCAGCGCGTGATGAGGCGCGCAGCTATGAACCCGTCGAGCTCGCGGCGGCTCAAGCCCAGCGCCAGTGCTTCACCCGTGGTGAACGGGCGATCGGAAGGAAGTCGATACGGCATGGCGGGATGGTGGCGGCACGGCGGCAAGGAATGTTGGCTGCCCACAGGCCGCACCGCCTGGCTTCGCCGACAGCCGAATTCCCACTCGCTTCACTGGCAGAACTCGCGCTGACACCGGTGTGTCGCGCGAGTTCTGCCGGTGAAGCGCATTCCGCGGAGGGAGGGAGGGGGAGGGGGAGGGGCTAGCGGCCGGGGGCGGTCATGGCTTTCTTGAGTTGATCGCTGAGACGCTGGGCGGCGGCCACGACGGCAGCCGCGTGCAGTCGTCCCGGTTGACGGGTGAGGCGCTCGATGGGGCCGGAGATGGACACAGCCGCCACCACTCGACCCGCAGGTGTGCGAACCGGCGCGGACACCGAGGCCACGCCGGCCTCGCGTTCACCTACGCTCTGCGCCCAGCCCCGACGACGTACTTGCGCCAGACCCGTGGCGGTGAAGGCGGCGCGCTGCAGTCCGCGGTGCATGCGATCGGGTTCTTCCCATGCCAGCAGCACCTGGGCGGCGGAACCGGCAGCCATGGTGAGGACGCTGCCGACGGGCACCGAGTCGCGCAATCCGGTCATGCGTTCGGCGGCGGCAACACACATGCGTTGATCGCCCTGACGCCGGTAGAGCTGCGCGCTTTCCCCGGTGGCATCACGGAGCGCGAACAGGATGGGGGTGGCGGCGACCAGCAGCCGGTCCTCACCGGCGGCCGCCGCCAACTCGGGGATGCGCCCCCCGAGCACGAAGCGGCCGTTGAGGTCGCGCGCTACCAGTCGATGATGCTCGAGTGCACAGGCCAGACGGTGCGCAGTCGGGCGGGTGAGGCCGGTAGCCTGCACCAGTCCGGCCAGTGTCTGCGGACCGGCCTCCAGGGCATTGAGCACCATGGCTGCCTTGTCGAGAACCCCTACACCGCTGTTGTCCATATGCTGATATTCTCATCTCAACATACGAAATGGCAAGAAGAAGCGGTCGGGAAAGGCGCACATTATGTGTGCTCGACGCCAGCACTGGCGTTGCACTCGTCGCAGTGGTCACCGCATCGGGTTGGCTGAAGGGAAGGTCCTCGTGGGACGCACACTGGCAGAGAAGCTCTGGAACGACCATGTCGTTGCCCGCGCCGACGGCGAGCCTGATCTCCTCTTCATAGACCTGCACCTGGTGCATGAGGTCACGAGCCCCCAGGCCTTTGACGGGCTGCGTGCTGCAGGACGCCGGGTCCGGCGCCCCGACCTCACCCTCATCACCGAGGACCACAACATTCCGACGCTGGACATCGACAAGCCCATCGCTGATCCCATCTCGGCCGAGCAGGTGCGGGTGGTGCGCCGGAACGCCCAGGAATTCGGCATTCGCATCTTCTCCATGGGCGACCTGGAGAACGGCATCGTGCACGTGGTGGGCCCCCAGCTCGGTCTCACCCAGCCCGGCATGACCGTCGTCTGTGGCGACTCCCACACCTCGACCCACGGTGCCTTCGGGGCACTGGCCTTCGGCATCGGCACCTCAGAGGTCGAGCATGTGCTGGCGACCCAGACGCTTCCACTCAAGCCCTTCAAGACCATGGCCATCAATGTCGACGGCGAACTGGCGCCCGGCGTCACGGCCAAGGACATCGTGTTGGCGATCATCGCCAAGATCGGCACCGGTGGGGGTCAGGGGTACGTGCTGGAATTCCGTGGTGCTGCCATTCGTGCGCTGTCCATGGAGGGCCGCATGACGATCTGCAACATGTCGATCGAAGCGGGCGCGCGGGCCGGCATGATCGCCCCGGACGAGACCACCTTCGAGTACCTCAAGGGCCGCCCACACGCACCGCAGGGAGCCGACTGGGACGCGGCCCTCGCCTACTGGAGGACGCTGGTCACGGACGCTGATGCCAGCTTCGACGCCGAGGTTCACATTGATGCGGCCTCGCTCTCGCCGTACGTCACCTGGGGCACCAACCCGGGTCAGGGCCTGCCCCTGTCGGCCAATGTGCCCTCACCGGCTGATGCCAAGGACGACAACGACAAGGCGGCCATCGCGCGGGCGCTGGAGTACATGGGCCTCACCGCAGGCACGCCACTTCGCGATATCCCGGTGGACATGGTCTTCGTCGGTTCCTGCACCAACGGCCGCATTGAGGACCTGCGAGCCGCCGCCGAGGTACTCAAGGGCCGCAAGGTGGCGGACAGCGTGCACATGCTCGTCGTCCCCGGCAGCGTCAAGGTCCGACAGCAGGCCATCGCCGAGGGTCTGGACCGGATCTTCATGGACGCGGGCGTCGACTGGCGCTTTGCGGGTTGCTCCATGTGCCTTGCCATGAACCCCGACAAGGTGCCCTCGGGCAAGCGCGCAGCGTCCACCAGCAATCGCAACTTCGAGGGCAGGCAGGGCCCCGGCTCACGCACGCATCTCGTCTCCCCGCAGGTCGCTGCCGCCACTGCGGTGGTCGGACGACTCGCATCACCGGCCGATCTGGAGGGCTGATTCATGGATAAGTTCACCACCTTCACAGGCGTTGCCGCACCCCTGCGCCGCAGCAACGTCGACACCGACCAGATCGTGCCCGCGGAGTACCTCAAGCGCGTCACGCGCAGCGGTTTCGCCGACGGATGCTTCGCCAGCTGGCGTAAGGATCCCGGGTTCGTGCTCAACCAACCCGTCTTCGCCAATGCGCAGGTGCTGGTGGCAGGCCCCGACTTCGGCACCGGTTCCTCGCGCGAGCATGCGGTGTGGGCACTCCAGGATTTCGGCTTCCGTACCATCATCTCCTCGCGTTTCGCCGATATCTTCCGCGGTAATTCGGCCAAGACCGGTTTGCTCACCGCGCTGGTCGAACAGGATGGTGTGGAGCAGTTGTGGAAGCTCATCGAAGCCAATCCCGGGGTCTCGATCAGCGTCGACCTCGAACACAAGCTGGTGCGGTGCGAGACGGTGACGTTGCCCTTCGAGATCGACGAGTACACGCGCTGGCGCCTGATGGAAGGGCTGGACGACATCGGCCTCTCGCTACGTCATGCGGATGCCATCGATGCCTTCGAGGCTGCCCGCCCTTCCTTCAAGCCCACGACAAGCGCTCGCGCCTGATCGAATCCGACGCACTGAGAAGGTGCGGAAAGCCGTGTTCACGGCGCCGAAGTTCAAGGTCTGGCAACGACTTTTCGGCCAGCGGTCCGGATTCCCGGTGAATGTCACGGGTTTCGGCTGACGAAGCGCGAAATCTGCGTGATTACAACGACATTTCGGCGTGCCGTGTGTCCAAACTGCGTCGTCACGCATAACGTCTGCTCTGTGCCGGTCGGGGAAGATCTGCACACCCATGGGAAGGAAAGGTTCATTAGTGAACAGGGCAGACATCGTTGAGCAGCTAGCCGCCCAGCTCAACATCAGCAAGAAGGATGCCACCACGGCCGTGGACAGCATCTTCGACGGCATCGTTGCCGCAACCGCCAAGGGCGACAAGGTCGCGATCAGCGGTTTTGGCATCTTCAAGAAGAACGCTCGTAAGGCTCGCGTGGCCCGCAACCCGCGCACCGGTGCCACGGTGAAGGTTGCCGCCACGTCGGTTCCGAAGTTCACCCCCGGTGCAGAGTTCAAGGCCATCGTGGCCGGCAAGAAGAAGGCCGTACCGGCCAAGAAGGCTGCGCCTGTGAAGAAGGCCGTGGTCAAGAAGGCTGCACCGGCCAAGAAGGCTGCACCGGCCAAGAAGGTTGTGGCCAAGAAGGCTGCGCCTGTGAAGAAGGCTGTGGTCAAGAAGGCTGCGCCTGTGAAGAAGGCCGTGGTCAAGAAGGCTGCACCGGCCAAGAAGGTTGTGGCCAAGAAGGCTCCGGCCAAGAAGGCCGTCAAGCGCTGAGCAAGTGCTGTGATTCGAGGCGGGCGGGTGCAGACCCCGCCCGCCTCGATCGTTTGGGGGACAGGCCCATCGCACGAAGAGCATGAAGACAGCACAATGAGCACGCAGGAGGGCGCGTGGCTGACAAGGCAACACCGGCATTTCGTTTCATTCAGGGCTTGGTTCTTCCCTTCATGGTGATGTCGACGAAGCGCGACTGGAAGGGTCTCGAGCACATTCCTGCCGAAGGACCGTGCATCCTTGCCCCCAACCACAACTCGGATTTCGACCCTTTGGCGGTCGGGCATTTCGTGGTTGTCGGTGCGCGCCGTACCCCGCATTTCCTGGGCAAGACGGAAGTGGTGGACATGCCCATTCTGGGCAGGCTCTTCAAGGCGGCTGGGCAGATCTCCGTGTATCGCGGAACCGCCAGTGCCGTCAATGCCTTCCGCGATGCCATCGCTGCCCTGGAGCGGGGGGAGTGCATCGCCGTGTATCCGGAGGGGACCACCACCAAGGATCCCGAGCTGTGGCCCATGATGGGCAAGACGGGTCCGGCGCGCATGGCGCTGGAGACGGGTGCACCGGTGATCCCCATCGCCCAATGGGGTGCTCATCGCGTCATCCCCAACCAGGGCTTCGGCTTCCATCTGTTCCCGCGCAAGACCATGCATGTGCACGCCGGAGCCCCCATCGATCTGGACGACCTGCGCGGGCGTGAGGTGACGACGGCCATGCTGGAGGAGGCCACCGAGCGCATCATGCAGTCGATCACCATGCTCCTCGCCGAGATTCGCGGCGAGATTCCGCCGGCTGAGCGCTACAACCTGCGTCGACGGCGTGACCAGTCATGACCCAGGTGGCCGTGATGGGCGGCGGTTCCTGGGGTACTGCCTTCGCGCAGGTGCTAAGCGACGCCGGCAATGAGGTTGTGCTGTGGGCGCGTGACGCCGTCATCGTCGAGGCCATCAACGCCCGTCACGAGAATCCCATGTACCACCCGGGGGTGCTGCTGCCACGGGCGCTGAAGGCAGTCAAGAGACCGGCGCAGGCCCTCAGGGGTGCGGACCTCGTCGTGCTGGCCATGCCGGCTCAGACGGTGCGCTCGTCGTTGGAGGAATGGGGCCGCGACATCCCGGCTGAGGCGCTTGTGCTCGTGCTGGCCAAAGGCATCGAGATCGGCACCGACCTGCGCATGTCGCAGATCGTCCATCGTGTCGCCAACATCGAGCCCGAGCGCCTAGGCGCCCTGAGCGGTCCCAACCTGGCCGCCGAGATCATCCGTCGCGAGCCGGCCGCCACCACGGTCGCCTGCCCGGATGAGGCCCACGCCAAGCGCCTGCAGGCGCTGTGCACCTCCAAGTACTTCCGTGCCTTCTACACCACCGACCTCATCGGGGTGGAGATCGCGGGCGCCACCAAGAACGTCATCGCGCTGGCCAGCGGCATCGTCGCCGGCCTTGAGCTGGGCGAGAACGCGCAGGCAGCCATCGCCACGCGCGGCCTGTCCGAGATGTCGAAACTCGGCACCGCGCTGGGCGGGGATCCCATCACCTTCCTGGGTCTGGCCGGAGTTGGCGACCTCGTAGCCACCTGCGCCTCGCCGCTCTCACGCAACCGCACCTTCGGCGTGCAGTTGGGCAAGGGCCGCAGCGTGGATGACGTCATCAGCACTTCACGCCTCACCTGCGAGGCGGTGAAGTCGTGCAAGCCGATCGTGGAGTTGGCGCGCGTTCACGAGGTGGAGATGCCCATCTCGGAGTTGGTGGCGCAGGTGGTGCACGACGGCCTCCCGGCCCGCGAACTTGTGCGTCGCTTCATGCTCGACGAATCGGATGGGGGAGCGGAGCAGTCCGCACGCGGCCTCTTCGCCCTGGCGCGCGCCCGTATCAGGGCACGCCGCAACCGGCGCGAGGAACCATAGGCCTCAGAGCAAGCGGTTTAGACCGAGGAGCAGGTCGTCCCAGAGGTCGTCGACATCCTCCAGGCCCACGGACAGCCGTACCAGTCCTGCCGGCACATCAGGCGACTCCGCTGCCCAGCGGGCCCGGCGTTCGATGGTCGATTCAACGCCGCCCAGACTGGTGGCATGCACCCAGATGGCCAGGCTGCCGCACATCTGCTCCACTGCCTCCGTGCTGCCGATGCAGTCGATGACAACCATGGCACCCGGGCCCGAAGCCTGGCCTCCATGCGTCGAATATCCGGGATCCTGTTCGAGGCCGGGATAGCGGACGCGTGTCACGGCCTGATGCCGGGTGAGTCGCTGCGCCAGTTCCCGCGCCGTGGCTTCGGCACGATCCATGCGAATGGGGAGAGTGCGGATCCCGCGCAGGCCCAAGGTGGTTTCGAGGACGCCGGGTGCTGCGCCCAGCAGTACCCGGCGCTGGGCCAGTTCCGCGTGCAGATCGTGGTTGGCGGTGACCAGAACTCCGAGCAGCGCATCGCTGTGGCCGGCGATGTACTTGGTCGCCGAGTGCATGACTAGGTCGGCACCCAGTTCCAGGGGCCGCTGCCGCATGGGCGTGGCGAAGGTGTTGTCGACGGCTACCAGCGCACCCTGCGCCCTGCCCGCGGCGACTGCGGCGCGGATGTCGCACACCTCCATGAGTGGATTGGTGGGCGACTCCAGCCACAGCAGAGCCGCACCGGCCGCCGCCGCGGCCAGGCCCGCTGCGTCATCCATGGGCACGCGACGCACCTGCAGGCGTCCTTGGGTCTCGAGCTCCGTGAATCGCTTCATGGTGCCGCTGTAGGCGTGCAACGGTGCCACCACGGTGGAGCCGGTCGGCACCATGTCGAGCACTGCATTGAGTGCGGCGATACCCGATGCGAAGGCCAGTGCATGTCCGCCCTCGAGTGCACCGATGGCCTGCTCGAAGGCGGCAGAGGAAGGGTTGCCATCGCGTACATAGCCGTAATGGCCGTTGGCATGAAAGGTGGAGGAGAGGTGGATCGGCACATTCATGGGTGCGCCGGGTTCGGCCGGGGGGCGTCCGGCGGTGATGGCGGTGGTGTACGGATCGTGGCCCATGCAGCAAGCGTACGGGCGGGCCAGCAAGCTGCTCGCGTAGTCTCGGGGGGTGGCCAAGATCAACGTCGCCCTGGTGTTCGGTGGGCGCTCCAGCGAGCACGCGATCTCCTGCGTGACTGCCGGCAACGTGCTGGCCTCCATCGATCGCAGCAAGTACGACGTCACGCCCATTGGCATCACCACCCGCGGCCAATGGCTGCTGCAGAGCGGCAGCGAGCAGCTCGCCATCACCGATGGGCAACTACCCCAGATCCGTGAAGGCGCTGAGGTCACACTCACCTCGGTTCCGGGTGCAGCGGTGACACTGGCCGACAGCACGGCCCTCGCCAACGTGGATGTGGTGTTCCCCCTGCTGCACGGACCCTGGGGAGAGGACGGCACCATCCAGGGCCTGCTCGAGTTGGCGTCGATTCCCTATGTGGGCTCCGGCGTCTACGCGTCGGCCGCGGCCATGGACAAGGTGCACATGAAGGCGGCCTTCCGCGCTGCGGGGTTGCCCATCGGTCCATACCAGACCGTCAGCTCAGCGCAGTGGCAGCGCCAGCCTGAGGCGGTGCTGGCACGCCTGTGCGGCATGCGCTTTCCCGTCTTCGTGAAGCCGGCGCGCGCCGGCTCCAGCATCGGCATCACCAAGGTCGAGGCGCCGGAGGATCTGCAGCGGGCCCTGGAGTTCGCGCACCTGCACGACCCCAAGTTGGTGGTGGAAGAAGCCATCGACAAGGCGCGGGAGATCGAATGCGCGGTACTGGTGCAACGCGACGGCACGCCTCAGGCATCGGTCTTGGGTGAGGTGAGGGTGCACCCGGATCACGACTTCTACGATTTCGAGGCCAAGTACCTCGACGACGGCGCCGACCTGGTGGTGCCCGCGGAGCTTGATCCTGAACTCACCCGGCTGGTGCAGGACACCGCCATCGCCGCCTTCGAGGCGCTGGACTGCGAGGGTCTGGCGCGCGTCGACTTCTTCGTGCGTGACACCGGTGACGTCATCATCAACGAGGTCAACACCATGCCCGGCTTCACGCCCATCTCCATGTTCCCGCGACTGTGGGCGGCCAGCGGCGTGGCCTACCCGGAACTCATAGACATCCTCATCAGCGACGCACTGCGCCGCGGTACGGGCTTGCGCTGAGGCATGAACGAGTTCGAACTGATCGGCGAGATCACCGGCCACTTCCCTCAACAACCTGACGTGCTGCTGGGCCCGGGCGACGATGCGGCGCAGTTGCTCGTGCGCCACGGCTCGGTTCTCGCCTCCACCGACATCCTGGTCGAGGGTGTGCATTTCCGGCAGGACTGGACCACGCCCTACGAGCTCGGCCGTCGTGCCGCCGCGCAGAACTTCGCCGACATCACCGCCATGGGCTGCAACCCCAGGGCCCTGCTGGTGGCGGTTGCCGCACCCAGGCAGCAGCCGGCGCAGTGGTTCACCGAACTCGCGCGCGGCCTTCAGGAGGAATGCACGCTGGTGGGCGCAAGCGTCATTGGCGGGGATCTCTCCGCCGGCGAGAGCATCGTGGTCTCGGTGACAGTGCTCGGCGATCCCTGCGGCGGCGAGCCGATCAGGCGTGGTGGCGCGCAGGTGGGTGACGTGGTGGCGGTGGCCGGAAGGCTGGGTTGGTCGGCCACCGGTCTGCTGGCGTTGCAGCAGGGCGTCGACGTGGATCCGGCGCTGCTCTCCGCCTATCGTCGACCGCAGCCGCCCTACGCCGCCGGCCCCGCTGCCAGGGCCGCCCGGGCCACGGCCATGATCGATGTGAGCGATGGACTGCTGGCCGATGCCGGGCACATCGCTGACGCCTCCGCCGTCACCATCGATCTCGACAGTGCACAACTGCAGCCCGATGAGCTGGTGCGGCTGGCTTCGCAGCAACTGGCCGCCGACCCGCTGGATGCGGTCCTCAGCGGTGGTGAGGACCACGCCATGCTTGCCACCTTCCCCCGCGGCAGGCAGGGTTCCGGGCAGGTTCCCCGTCCCACGTTCCGGGTCATCGGCCGCGTCATTCCACGCGGTACACACGCGGTGCTGGTCGACGGCACAGCGCATCGAGGAAAGCAAGGACACGATCACTTTGACTGACGCACTGCCCCGCATCCTCACCATCGCCGGCTCGGACAGCGGAGGGGGAGCCGGCATCCAGGCCGACCTCAAGACCATGCTGGCGCTGCGCACGCACGGCATGTCCGTCATCACCGCCATCACCGCGCAGAACAGCATGGGAGTGCAGGGCGTGTGGCCGCTGCCCATCGATGCCGTGCGTGCACAGTTCCGCAGCGTGATTGACGACATCGGCGTGGATGCCATCAAGACCGGCATGCTCGGCACACCCGAACTGGTGGCCACAGTTGCGGAACTGCTGGGTGAGGTAACGGTGCCCGTCGTCGTCGATCCGGTGGGAGTCAGCAAGCACGGGGATTCGCTGCTCGCGGCCGAGGCCATCACGGCCCTGCGCCAACGCCTGGTGCCGCTCGCCACCGTGCTCACACCCAACCTGCCGGAGGTGGAGATGCTCACCGGCCTTCTGCCCACCGACCTGCGTGGCATGCGACAGGCCGGCGAGCAGTTGCGTGATCAGGGTGCGCAGTGGGTGCTGGTGAAGGGCGGCCACCTGGCGGGGGAGGCCATCGACGTGCTCGTGGGGCCCAACCACGTGGAAGAGCTGCGGGCCCCGCGCTTCGACAACCGCCACACCCATGGCACCGGTTGCACCACCGCCTCTGCCATCGCCGCCCAGCTCGGCCACGGTCTCACCGTTCCGGACGCGGTGCGCGCGGCCAAGGACTACATCACCGGTGCCATCGAGCACGGTTTCGCGCTGGGTGGCGGCATCGGCCCCGTGGACCACGGCTGGAAGTTGCCCGCCCATGGTCGGATTTGAGCCCACCGCCGTCAGTCCGGTAGCCTGAGCGCTCGCGCCTCCGGCGCATTCTCATTGATCCAAGGAGTTGAACGTGGCTGCTCACTGCGACGTTTGTGGCAAGGGCCCGATCTACGGCCACTCGATCAGCCATTCGCACATCCGTACCAAGCGCCGCTGGGTGCCGAACATCCAGCGCGTGCGCGCCGTCGTCAACGGCACGCCCAAGCGCGTGAACGTCTGCGTATCCTGCCTCAAGGCCGGCAAGGTCAACCGCGCCGCCTAGGCCCTGCGCTCTTCCAGGGAGCCGTCCGACATCAGTCGGGCGGCTCTCGTGTTTCCGGCGCTCGGTCGGTGCCTCGGATTAGGGTGGCGCCGTGCTGAAGGGCGGTGGGCCATGGTGATGATGGGCGATGCCCTACCACCCGTCATCGGTGACAAGTCCGCCAAACTGCTGGCATCCTCGCTGGGCCTGACCACGGTGGCCGACCTGCTGCTCTACGCGCCCCGCCGCTATGCGCAGCGCGGGGAACTCACCGATCTCTCGGGCCTGCAGATCGACAGTCACGTCACGGTCATGGCCCGCATCACCGAGGTCCTGGTGCGGCCGATGCGGCAGCGGCGCGGCAGCATCCTCGACGTCACGGTGAGCGACGGCCACGCGGAACTCCACCTCACCTTCTTCAATCAGAAATGGCGCGAGCAGGCCATGCGCCCGGGCCGCTGGGGGCTCTTCAGCGGCAAGGTCTCGCGCTTCCGGCAGACGCTGCAGCTTTCCCAACCGGAGAGCGTGCTGCTGGCCGATGATGTCGACGACGTCGACCCGGAGGCGGTGGAGGCCTTCGCCAATGCCATCATCCCCATCTACCCGGCAACTGCGAAGCTGCCGTCATGGCGCATCTCCAAGACCATCCGCTATGTGTTGGGGCTGCTCGACCCGCTGCCCGAGATCATTCCCGAGCAGACGCGCGCCGAGCAGTCGCTGCTCGACATCAACGACGCCCTGCACCAGTTGCACCTGCCGCAGACGGCCGCGGAATGGCAGGCGGCGCAGCGACGACTGGCCTGGGACGAGGCCTTCCTGCTGCTCGCGGTGATGCGTCGGCGCCGGTTGCTGGCCCGGCAGCAGGTGGCACAGGTGCGCCAGTCCACGGGCACCCTGCTGCAGCGTTTTGACGCACAACTGCCCTTCACTCTCACCGCGGGCCAGCTGGCGGTGGGCCGCGAACTCGAGCACGATCTGCGTCAGCCCCATCCCATGCATCGGCTGCTGCAGGGTGAGGTGGGCTCGGGCAAGACCATCGTGGCCTTGCGGGCCATGCTCAGCATGGTCGACGCGCACGGCCAGTGCGTCCTGCTGGCCCCCACGGAAGTCCTTGCCCAGCAACATGCATTGACCCTGCGCGCCATGCTGGGCCCGCTCGGTCGGGCCGGCGAGCTGGATGGGGATGCGGATGGCACGCAGTTGGTGCTGCTCACCGGCTCCTCATCCCCGGCACAACGACGTGCGGCCATGGCCGCCATGAGGGATGGCAGCGCGGGCATCATCATCGGCACGCATGCCCTGCTCGAGGAGCGCATCGAATTCGCTGACCTGGGCCTCGTCGTCATCGACGAACAGCATCGCTTCGGGGTCGAACAGCGGGCGGTGCTCGGCGCCAAGGCGCGCAGCGCCCCGCATGTGCTGGTGATGACGGCCACTCCGATCCCGCGCACCGCCGCGGTCACCGTCTTCGGCGATCTCGACGTGTCGACCCTGCGGGAAATGCCCGCCGGGCGAGTACCCATCGCCACCCACCTGGTGGCGGCCGCCGAGAAGCCGCACTACGAACTGCGCATGTGGGACCGGGTGCGTGAGGAGGTGGCCCGGGGCCACCAGGCCTATGTGGTGTGCCCGCGCATCCAGCCCGGCGAGGACTCGGACGATTCGCTGGCGCCTGCCGCTGCGGTGGAGGTGGTACAGCGCCTGCAGGCTGAGCAGCTGCATGGGCTGCGCATGGGCCTGCTGCACGGACGCATGTCCGCCGAGGAGAAGGCACAGGCCATGGCGCGTTTCGCCCTCCCGGGCCACGATGGCTACGAGGTGCTGGTTGCCACCACCGTCATCGAGGTCGGCGTCGATGTGCCCAACGCCTCCACCATGGTGATCCTCGATGCCGATCGCTTCGGCATCTCCCAACTGCACCAGCTGCGCGGTCGGGTGGGCCGCGGCGCGGTGCCCGGCCTGTGCTTCCTGCACACCCGCCAGCCCTCGGACGCCCCTTCCAGCCGTCGCCTGTCCGACGTCGCCTCCACCACCGACGGCTTCACCCTGGCCCAGCTCGATCTCGAGCAGCGCGGTGAGGGGGATGTGCTCGGCACCCTGCAGAGCGGAGGGAAATCGGGCTTCCGCCTGCTCTCGGTCTTGCGCGACCAGCAGCTCATCGCCGATGCCTCCCGTACGGTCGACCACATCTTCGAGGTCGACCCCACGCTCACCACCCATCCAGAATTGGCTGGTGCCATTGATGGCCGCGAACAGGAACTGGCCCGACAGTACGTGGACAAGGCATGACGAGGATCATCAGCGGTTCGGCCAGGGGTCGCAGCCTGCGCGTACCCGAGCAGGGCACCCGGCCCACCTCCGACCGGGTGCGGGAGGCCGTGTTCTCGTCGCTGGAGCATCGTCTGGGCTCATGGCGCGGTTTGTGCGTCTACGACCTCTACGCGGGCTCCGGCGCCTTCGCGCTGGAGGCACTGTCACGCGGGGCCGGCCAGGCGGTGGCCGTCGAACACGACAAACGCACGGTGGAGATCATCCGCGCCAATGCGGCCGCTGTCGGCCTGCCGCTTGCGGTGGTCATGCTGGATGTGGCGCGATTCGTGGCCCGGCCACCGGCGCCCATACCCGACGTGGTGTTCGTGGATCCTCCCTACGAGATGCCGGCAGCGAACCTAGCTCGGCAACTCGGCACCCTGCTGGCGCAGCTGCCGGAGCATGAGCTGCTGCTCGTGGTGGAGCGATCGGCCCGCGATCGCGAATCACCGCTGCCCGCGGATCTCGACGAAATCGATGTCCGAACCATCGGGGAGACGGCCATTACCTACGCCCGTTGGTACGGTTATCGGCATGACTGAACCGAGGGTGCTGCGAGCGCTCTGCCCGGGCTCCTTCGACCCGGTCACCAATGGCCACCTGGATGTCTTCAGCCGCGCTGCCAAGCAGTTCGACGAAGTGACGGTGGCGGTGTTCGTGAACACCAGCAAATCCAGCATGTTCTCCGTGGACGAACGCATGGAATTGTTGCGGGAGGCCACCGCGGACATCCCCAACCTCAAGGTCGACTCCTTCCACGGACTGGTCGTGGACTTCTGCAAGGAGCACGACCTCCATGTCATCGTGAAGGGCCTGCGCGCCGTCTCCGACTTCGACTACGAGTTTCAGATGGCACAGGCCAACTACGGTTTGGCCGAAGTGGAAACCATGTTCATCTCCACCAACCCCGCCTTCGGCTACCTGTCGTCGAGCCTGGTCAAGGAGATCGCACGGCACGGGGGCGATATCTCCGGCTGGGTACCCCCGGTCGTCCAATCAGCAATCCGGGCTCGTGTGGCCGAAGGGCAGTACCTATGACCGTGCGCGACATCCTGCAGAAGATGCAGGAGATCCTCGAGGCCGCCAAGGCCATGCCGCTCTCACAATCGGTGCTGGTCAATCGCGCCGAGTTGTTGGAACTGATCGACCTGCTGGCCGCCTCGCTGCCCAGTGAGTTCGATCAGGCTCGTTCCATCATGGCCGAACGGGATGAGGTGCTGGCAGAGGCCGCGCGCGAGGCCGAGCGCATCCGCGAGCGGGCCCGCGCCGACAGTGCCGTGCTGGTCTCCGAGCAGGAGGTGTACCGCCGCGCCCTGGACGAGGCCGACAACGAGCGCTCCACCGCCGCCGAGGACGTTGCCCGCATGCGCCGGGAGACCGATGACTATGTGGACGCCAAGTTGGCCGCCTTCGAGGCCGTGCTTGCCAAGACCATCGATGCGGTGGCGGCTGGCCGCAACAAGCTGCATGTGCGACTCAACGCCGACAGCTATGTGGACGAATCCCACCCGGATCCCGGCAGCTTCTTCGCCGACTGGCAGGAGCCCGACGTCCGCTAGGGATTTGGGGCGGGGCCGAACGTCCGTTAGCCTGTGCGAGTTCACCTCCGGGAGATTTCGTGGATTCGCGCTCGCCGCTCGTGTTCGACACGCTCGAACTGGGCCGTCGTGCCGGAGCCATGGTCAGGATCAACCGTGAGATCCCCGCACCCGCGGAGTTCTCAACCGAGGTGATCGGGGTTCCCGAAGGCACCATTCTCGACGTTCAGGGACGTCTGGAGTCGGTGTCCGAAGGCGTCCTCGCCACTGTTGTGGTCTCGACCAATGCCCTGGGTGAATGCTCCCGGTGCCTGGATCCGGTGCACGTCCCGGTGACGGTCGAGCTTCAAGAGTTGTACGAGTACGACGACCCCGGGATGCGGGCCTCGGGGGATGAGGATTCCGATCTGTACCGGCTCGAGGGCGACTATCTCGATCTCGAACCGGCTCTGCGCGATGCAGTGGTACTCGCCCTCCCGCGGGTGCCCCTGTGCAAGGACGACTGCCTCGGTCTGTGCCCGCAATGCGGGATGCGGATGGAAGCGGAACCCGGTCACGCACACACCGAACTCGACCCACGTTGGGCGGCCCTCTCGGGCCTGCTCGACGAACCGAAGGAAGGCTGACTGCCATGGCAGTTCCGAAGCGAAAAATGTCGCGCTCCAATACGCGCCATCGTCGATCCGCTTGGAAGGCCGGCAAGGTCACGCTCGTTGCGTGCGATCGCTGCCGCGCACCGAAGCTTCCGCACACTGCCTGTGGCACGTGCGGCACCTACGCCAAGCGCCAGGTTCTCGACGTCTGATAGTTGCCATGCAGCCGGTCGAAGCGCTCATAGAGCGCCTCGGGGTCGGGCTTGACGCGGAGCTGCTCGAACGGGCGTTGACCCACCGGTCATTCGCCTACGAGCATGGTGGGCTTCCCACCAACGAACGCCTGGAGTTCCTGGGTGATTCGGTGCTTGGTCTGGTCGTCACCGACTCCCTGTATCGCACCTTTCCCGACCTCCCTGAAGGTCAACTGGCCAAACTTCGCGCTGCGGTGGTGAACGCGCGCACCCTTGCCACCATCGGTCGTGAGCTCGGCATCGGTCCGGCCCTGCGCCTGGGCCGAGGAGAGGAAGCCACGGGCGGGCGTGACAAGGCATCCATCCTGGCCGACACCGTGGAAGCGCTCATAGGCGCCGTGTTCGTGCAGCACGGAATCGAGGTCGCATCGGCCACGGTGCACCGACTGGTGGATACGCACGTGGAGTCCTCCTCGACGCTTGGTGCTGCCCTGGACTGGAAGACCAGCCTGCAGGAACTCACAGCCGCCCTGGGCCTCGGTGTGCCGCTGTACGTGGTCACCGAGGATGGCCCTGACCACGCCAAGACCTTCGAGGCACGCGTGGCACTGGGCGAGGAATTGCTCGGCTACGGCGCCGGTCGTAGCAAGAAGACAGCCGAGCAGGCTGCGGCTGCCACCGCCTACGAGGAGTTGCAATCGCGCGTGCCGCATGAGGAATCGGTCGTCCCGTAAGCACCGCGGTTTGGAGAATGCGCCGCGAACTGATTACGATTCGCGGGCTCACAACGAATCATTCGTTGCCCGCCCTCATCGTCTAGAGGCCTAGGACGCCGCCCTTTCACGGCGGTAGCACGGGTTCGAATCCCGTTGGGGGTACGGCTCCAGCAATGGAGACGCCTTGGGGTGCTTCGGCACTCAGCAAGGCCCGGTAGCGCAGTTGGTTAGCGCGCCGCCCTGTCACGGCGGAGGTCGCGGGTTCAAGTCCCGTCCGGGTCGCGGAAGCGCCGATCGTTGATCGGCGCTTTTTCATTTGCCCGCCGGACACAGTTCGCGTCCTGTTCACTACGCGCGGCGAGGCTTACATGACGGATACCTCTATGCAAGGCTTGGGCAATGACTGACGGATGGATGCACGACACTGCGGTGATCGTGACGGGTGGGCGTCCGGAGAGTCGGTTCGTCGATCGTGAGCTGTCCTGGCTGCACTTCAACACACGCGTGCTGGAGTTGGCCGAGGATCCTGAGATGCCGCTGCTGGAGCGCGTGAAGTTCCTCGGTATCGTCACCAGCAACCTCGATGAGTTCTTCATGGTGCGGGTGGCCGGGCTCAAGAGGCGCATCGCCGCGGGCATCGCCACGCGCTCCGCCACCGGTGCGCTGCCGCGCGAGACCCATGCCGCCGTGCTGGCAGCAACCCGCCAGCTCATTGAGCGCCAGACCCGCTGCTTGCTGGAACACGTTCTCCCCGGCCTACACGCCCATGGCATCAACATCTCGCGCTGGCGCGATCTCAGCGAGCAGCAGCAGCGCCCGCTCACCGAGCTCTTCCATGCCAAGGTCTTCCCGGTGCTCACGCCTTTGGCCGTGGATCCTTCGCATCCCTTCCCCTACATCTCGGGACTTTCGCTGAACCTGGCTGTCGTGGTGCGGAACCCCATCACCGGGGCCCGCCTCTTCGCTCGCGTCAAGGTGCCACCGTCGCTCGATCGCTTCGTGCCCATCTCGCCCGGCGCCAGCGACTTCGTGCCGCTCGAGGACATCATCGCGGCGCACCTCGACACCCTCTTCCCGGGCATGGTGCTCGAGAGTTTCAACTTCTTCCGCGTCACTCGCAACGAGGACGTGGAAGTCGAGGAGGACGACGCCGAGAACCTGCTCACCGCGATGGAGAAGGAACTGCTCCGTCGTCGATTCGGCCCACCGGTCCGACTCGAGGTCGAGGACTCCATCAACCCCTCGCTGCTCGAGACCTTGGTCGAGGAACTCGACGTCAGCCCCGCCGAGGTGTTCTATGTGCCCTGGCCACTCGACCTGCGGGGACTCGCGGTCATCGGGGAACTGCCCCGCGAGGACCTGTTGTTGCCAGCCTTCGTGCCCAAGACGGCGGCCGGCCTGGTGTCCGTGGAAACATCATCTGCGCCCAATGTCATGGAGGCCATGCGCAAGGGCGATGTGCTGCTGCACCATCCCTACGACTCCTTCTCAACTTCGGTGCAGCTGTTCCTGCAACAGGCAGCGGTGGATCCGCAGGTTCTCGCCATCAAGCAGACGCTGTACCGCACCTCCGGCGACTCGCCCATCGTGCAGGCGCTCATCGAGGCGGCCGATAACGGCAAGCAGGTGCTGGCGTTGGTCGAGATCAAGGCCCGTTTCGACGAGGAAGCCAACATCGAGTGGGCCCGTCAGCTGGAACAGGCGGGCGTGCACGTGGTGTACGGCGTGCTCGGCCTCAAGACGCACGCCAAACTTTCGCTGGTGGTCCGCGACGACGGTGACCGCCTGCGACGCTACGTGCACACCGGAACCGGCAACTACCACCCCAAGACCGCGCGCTACTACGAGGATCTGGGCCTGCTCACCACCGATCAGACCATTGGTGATGACGTCGCCCAGCTCTTCAACCAACTCTCCGGCTTCGGACTCACGACCAACTACCGGAAGCTGATCGTGGCCCCCCAATTCCTGCGCACTGCGCTCATCGACCGCATCCGACGGGAGACCGAGCACCACCTGGCGGGGCACCCTGCCAAGATCACCTTCAAGTGCAACTCCATCGTCGATGAGGCCATCATTGATGCGCTCTACGAGGCCTCGCGTGCGGGCGTGCCCATTGACATCATCGTGCGCGGCATCTGTGCCATTCGCCCTGGCGTGCCGGAGATGTCGGAGACCATCCGCGTGCGCTCGCAGCTGGGTCGCTTCCTGGAGCACAGCCGGGTCTACGCCTTCCTCAACGGAGGTGAGCCCGATGTGCTCATCGGCTCTGCCGACCTCATGCACCGCAACCTGGACCGACGGGTCGAGTGCCTGGTGCCGATCGAGCAACCCGCGCACATCGACCGCATCAACGAACTGCTGGAATTCGCAGCCGCCGAGACCACTGCCTCTTGGCACCTTGACAGCAACGGCAACTGGAAGCGCATCCGTCGAGATGGCAGTGGCCAGCAGTTGGCGGACTATCAGGAGACCCTGGTGGCCCGCAATCATGGCAAGGCCGTGAAAGCGGAGTGAGCGTGCTGATCCCGGAGGATGCCGGTTCGCCGCAGGTCTTCGCGGCGGGTGTGGTTGCGCTTCGGGGGTCGGGCAAACGCACGGAAGCTCTGGTCGTCCATCGCGGTGATCGTGCGGATTGGTCGTTGCCCAAGGGCAAGACGGAGCCTGGGGAACGACTGGCCGCCACCGCGGTGCGGGAGGCGCTGGAGGAGACCGGCATCGACGTCGTGCTGGGAGTTCCGCTGCAGACCGCGCGCTACAGCGTCGTCAATCCCGCGCAACCGCTCGTCACTGCCAAGAAGTCGGTGAATTACTGGTTGGCCAGCCCCCGTGACCCCGCCATCGCGGCAGGTGACGTTGACGTGCCGGAGCACTGGCAGCCGAATCACGAGATCGCTGAGGTGCGCTGGGTGCGCGTGTCCAAGCTGCCCGGCCTGCTCACCTACCCCCATGATCTCGAGATCGTTCGGGAGGCGGTGGATGCGCCCTTCCACACCTCAGCCTTCATCGTGCTGCGTCACGCGCAGGCGGAGAAGCGCTCGCTGTTCCGGGCGCGCATGGGGGAGGAGATCGGCGATGTGGAGCGGCCGCTCACCGAGGGGGGCCAGGTGCAGGCGCAGGCGCTGGCGCAGGTGTTGGCCGCCTACGGCATCCACGGCGTTCATTCCTCCAGCGCCGTACGCTGCATGCAGACGGTGCAGCCCTTCGCCATGGCCATCGGCGCCGAGGTGGATGCGATCGATGCCATCACGGAGGAGGCTTTCGCCGAGCATCCCAAGCGCGGTGTCGAGGAAGTGCTCGGGCTGTTGCGGAATGCGCCATCAGCAGTGGTGTGCATCCACCGGCCCACCAAGAAACGACTGGTGCGCGAGATCGGCTGGGAGGTGGATCAGCAGGTGAGCATGACGCTGGCGCCCGCCGAATACCTGGTCTTCCACCGCAATGCCAAGATCCGCAAGGACGGAACGTCGGGCAAACTGCAACTCGGACATGGCACCGTCATCGAATACGGCCTCCACCACTGAGTACTGAGTTCCGCATGGAGGCCGGCCCCAACGGCTAGGGCTGTACGACGACGCCCTTGCCGATGGTGACGATGCCGGTGTCCGATACCGAGAAGCGCGTGCGGTCGTGTTCGTCGTCGATGCCGATCTTGGCACCCGCCGGCACCACCACGTTCTTGTCGAGGATGGCCCGGCGCACCACAGCACCGCGCCCGATGCGCACACCGGGCATGAGGATGGAACCCTCGATGTAGGCGCCTTCACCGACATGCACGTCGTGCGAGAGCACCGAGCCGCGCACGTGCGCGCCGGCCACGATCGAGCCGGCACCCACGATGGTCTCGTGCGCGGTGCCGCCCTCCACGAACTTGGCCGGCGGCAAGGGCACCTGCGCAGTGAGGATGGGCCACTTGTCGTTGTACAGGTTGAACACGGGCAGCACCGAAACCAGATCCATGTGGGCTTCGTGGTAGGCCTCGATGGTGCCGACGTCCCGCCAGTAGCCACGGTCGCGGTCGGTGGCGCCGGGCACCACGTTGTCGGCGAAGTCGTACACCGATGCCGTGCCGTCGGCGGTGAGCGACGGGATGATGTTGCCGCCCATGTCATGCATGGAGCTGTCGTCGGCGGCATCCGCGTGCAGGACCTCGATCAGGTCCTTGGTGGTGAACACGTAATTGCCCATGGATACATAGGCCTCATCCGGGGAGCCGGGTACGGCGGGTGGATCCTTGGGCTTCTCCAGGAAGCGCATGATCTTGGTGCCATCGGTCCCACCGGCTTCGATGACGCCGAATTGATGGGCCTCCGACCTCGCCTGGCGGATGCCGGCGACCGTGACCGCAGCACCGGAGTCGATGTGCTGCTGCACCATCTGCGAGGGATCCATGCGGTACACGTGGTCGGCACCGAAGACGACGACGTAATCCGGATGGTCATCCTGGATCAGGTTGAGCGACTGGAAGATGGCGTCAGCAGAACCTGTGTACCAGCGCGGGCCCAGGCGCTGCTGCGCCGGCACCGGTGCGACGAAGTCACCGAACATCGAGGACTGCCGCCAGGCCGTCGCGATGTGGCGGTCGAGCGAATGCGACTTGTACTGCGTGAGCACGGCCAAGCGCCGGTACCCCGCATTTGCGAGGTTGGAGAGGACGAAGTCGATGAGTCGGTACGCGCCACCGAAGGGCACCGCAGGTTTCGCGCGATCCGCCGTCAATGGCATCAGGCGCTTGCCCTCACCACCGGCCAGCACGATCCCCAGAACCCGTGGGCCACCCCCCATGATCTCTCCCTCCCGAGCGATTCATTCAACCCTATTCTGGCGACGCAGCGCGCGCCTAGGCTTCCCACGTGAAACTTGCGATGACGACACGGGAATGGCCGCCTGAGGTGTACGGCGGGGCGGGAGTGCATGTCACCGAATTGGTGAAGGCGCTTCGGCATTTCGTCGATGTGGATGTCTACTGCATGGGAGCGCCACGCGAGGATGCGCAGGCCTTCGCGCTCGAGGGCCCGGACAGCATGAATGCTGCGCTCAAGGTGATCGCGGCAGACGTGAAGATGGCCGCTGCGGTCAGTTCTTCCGATGCCGAGCTGGTGCATTCGCACACTTGGTACGCCAACCTCGCCGGCAAGATGGCAGCCGACATCAAAGGTATTCCCCACATCATGTCCTCGCACTCGCTGGAACCACATCGCCCGTGGAAGGCCGAGCAACTGGGTGGTGGCTATGCCCTGTCATCGTGGGCGGAGAGCGCCGCCTATCGCGCGGCCGACGCAGTGATCGCGGTGTCGCAGGGCATGCAGCGCGACGTGCTAGAGGCCTACCCCTTCATCAGACCAGAGCGCGTGCACGTGGTGCACAACGGCGTCGACACCAGCGTGTGGAAGCCGACCCACGACGAGGATGCGCTGCGTCGCATGGGCGTGGATCCCGCGCGCCCGTACCTGCTGTTCGTCGGTCGCATCACGCGCCAGAAGGGACTGCAGCACCTACTGGCTGCGGCACACCACTTCCCCCGGGGTGTGCAGATCGTGCTCGCCGCATCCAGCCCTGACGAACCCGGTATCGGTGCCGAGGTGTCCAAGGGCATTGCCGAGCTCAGCGCCGCGCGACCCGGGGATGTGGTGTGGCTCAATGCCAGTGTGCCCAAGGCCGACGTCATCGTGTTGCAGTCGCATGCCACGGCCTTCCTGTGTCCGTCCATCTACGAGCCGCTGGGCATCGTCAATCTGGAAGCCATGGCCTGCAGCACCGCGGTGGTGGCGAGTGCCGTGGGTGGTATCCCCGAGGTTGTCGTCGACGGCCACACCGGGCTGCTGGTCGAATGGACACCCGATGATCCGCAGGATTTCCAGCGCCGATTCGCCGTCGCAGTCACGGCGCTGGTCGAGGATCCTGCACGTGCCCAAGCCATGGGTGCGCACGGACGCGACCGCGCCGTCAATGATTTCGGCTGGGACGCCATCGCCCAGCGAACCATTGATGTGTATCGGTCGGTCCTGCGTTGAGCAGTAGGCGAGCGCGCAAGCCCCTGGTCGGTTACGGCCTGTACCTGCTGGCGGCTGCGCTCTTCGGCTTCAACGGCACCGTTTCCAAGACCCTGCTGGCCACCGGCATCTCTGCCGCACGCCTCTCACAGTTGCGGGCCACACTGGCCTGCGTGGTGCTGCTTGCGATTGTGCTGGCATCGAACCGAGCACGCTTGCGCATCAGCTCATGGGCGGAATTGCGTGTGCTGGCTGTGTTCGGCATCGCGGGCGTCATGATGACGCAGTTCATGTACTTCTACTCCATCCATCTCATACCCGTGGGCATCTCACTCATCATCGAGTACACGGCACCGTTCATGGTGGCGATCTGGCTGCGCCTGGCCAAGGGCAGGGCCATCGGTCCACGCGTGCTGGTCGGCATGGCCGTAGCCTTCCTGGGTCTGGTGCTCATCGCGCAGGTGTGGCAGGGCATGCAGCTCAACAGCTTGGGCGTCCTGTTCGCATGGGGCGCTGCGGTATCACTCTCCGTCTACTTCGTCATGGGCGAGGTCGCGAGTTCCCCGCCCTACAACCGCGACCCACTCTCGGTCACCTTGTTCGGATTCGCAGGATCCTCATTGGTGTGGGCGGTGGTGCAGCCGTGGTGGTCCTTCCCCTGGCATTACCTGTCGGGCCTTTCCGAGCCATGGGGCAATGCCGGTTGGCGGCTCCCACTGTGGACGCTCGTCGCCTTCATGGTGCTCCTGGGCACGGTGGCCACCTTCTGGTTGGTGCTGCTGTCCTTCCGCCACCTGACGGCAGCTCAGGCCAGTTCCTTCGGAATGGCCGAACCGGTGCTGGCATCGATCATCGCCTGGTTGCTCATCGGCGAATCGCTGTCGGGCTGGCAGGTCATCGGTATCGGGGTCGCCGCGCTCGGGATCCTCTACGCCGAGCGCAGCCGCACCACGCCCATGGAGTTCGTGGAGTAGCAGCCCAGGCGCTGCACGCGGATGCTGATGCCCGCTCTCACATGGCCTCGTTCCATCGCGGTGAGGTGGTGCGAGATC
>JAKAIC010000086.1 GCA_021814565.1 Actinomycetes bacterium
TGTGGCCGACGAGAAGGCATGAGCAAGGAGATTGATGGATTCGGTGGCGTTCTTGGTGAACACCAGTTCCTGCGGTTCTCCACCGACGAAACGCGCCACAGCAGCCCGCGCCTGCTCGTAGGCATCGGTGGCCTCCTCCGCCAGCTGATGAGCCCCGCGATGCACGGCAGCGTTGTGTTGCTCGTAGAAGGCGCGCTCAGCGTCCAGCACCTGCCGGGGTTTCTGTGACGTGGCGCCGGAATCGAGGTACACCAAGGGCCGACCATCGCGCACGGTGCGCGCGAGGATCGGGAAATCCGCCTTGATGGACGCCACGTCGAGATGGGACATCAGGAACGCGCCCCCAGGAAGGGCTCATAGCCCTGCTCGTCGATGAGCGAGGCCACTTCCATGCCGCCCTCGTGGATGATCCGTCCATCGCTGAAGACGTGCACGAACTCGGCCGGAATGTGCTTGAGCAGCCGCGAGGTGTGGGTTATGAGGAGAACGCCGGTCCGACCCGTGGCGCGCACACGATTGACGCCATCGGCAACCACACGCAAGGCATCCACGTCGAGCCCGGAATCAGTCTCATCGAGTACCGCAATGCGCGGGTTGAGGAGCTCGAGCTGCAGGATCTCATGCCGTTTCCGCTCGCCGCCGGAGAATCCCTCATTGACGTTGCGGTCAGCGAAGGCGGAATCGATCTGCAGGGCCTCCATGGCCCCCTTCATCTCCTTGACCCAATTGCGCAGCTTGGGTGCTTCACCGCGGATGGCAGTGACGGAGGTGCGCAGGAAGTTGCTGACCGACACACCGGGGATGTCAATGGGATGCTGCATGGCCAGAAACAGTCCTGCCCGGGCTCGCTCATCTACGGACATCGACAACAGGTCGACGCCATCGAGCGTGATGCTGCCGCCGACCACGTGATACTTGGGATGGCCCGAGATGGTGTAGGCCAGTGTGGACTTGCCGGAGCCGTTGTGGCCCATGATGGCGTGTGTCTCACCGGCGCGAATGGTGAGATTGACGCCCTTCAGGATGTCCTTGGGACCGTTCTCGGTCTGCACGCGGACTTCAAGTTCGCGGATCTCCAGGGTGCTCATACTCATCCAATCTCTACGAACACCGTCGGTGTTCCTTCTACTTCGTCAATGGTCACGGGGAAGGTCTTCACGGGGCTGGCAGCTGGGGGCGTCTGCGGGATACCGGTGCGCACATCGAAGACCGACCCGTGGAGCCAGCATTCGAGCAGGCAGCCGGCGAGCTCACCTTCAGAGAGCGGGATGTCGCCGTGCGAACACCGGTCCTCCAGCGCGTACACATCATCGCCACTTCGCACCAGCACGAAGTCGAGGAAGTCATGCTCCACCCGCAATGGTCGATTGTCGGGGATGGCACTCAGAGGGGCGAGGGCGAGCATGGTCATTCTGCCGAGTTCCCCTCGTCATCGAAGTCGTAGCGGGGATCGTGCGAGCCGAGTCTGGTCTCCACCCGACGCAGCAGCCGCTCGCGCAGCTCCGCGATGGGGATGCGCTGCACCAGATCGTTGATGAACCCGCGCACCACCAGGCGCTTGGCCTCCACTTCGGGGATGCCACGTGACAGCAGATAGAACATCTGCTCTTCATCGAAGCGGCCAGTGGCGGACGCGTGACCAGCGGATATCACGTTGCCGGTCTCGATCTCCAGGTTGGGAACGGAGTCGGCACGGGCACCGGTGGTGAGTACCAGGTTGCGATTCATCTCGTAGGTTCTGGTGCCCTCAGCGGCAGCGCGAATCAGGACATCGCCGATCCACACGGCATGGGCACCGTCGCCCTGCAGCGCTCCCTTGTAGGCGACGTTGGAACTGCAGTGCGGGGTCGCGTGGTCGACGAACAGACGGTGCTCGTGGTGTTGACCGGAATCGGTGAAGAAGACACCGAGTGCCTCGAAGTCGCCGCCCTGCTGCTCGTAGGCACAGGTGGTGACGAGCCGCACCAGGTCGCCGCCCAGCGTGACCGCAACATGCTGGACGGTGGCATCGCGGCCCAGCCGTATGTGGTCTTGCCCGCTCAACACCTGGTCGCGATCGCCGTCGGCAATGTGGGCGAAGGTGACCTGGGCGCCATCCTCAGCCAGCAGTTCCACGGTGGTGGCCTGGGTTCCCGATCCGGTGATGTCGAGGATGAGGGTGCACCTGCTGTGCTGACCCACCCTGATCCGCAGGTGCCCCACGCTCAGCTGGTCACTGTTGGCCGAGATAACGATGGGATCTGAAACCACCAGTTCCGGTGCCACCTCGATGATGGTCGCGCCCGCGGACAGCTGCAACGCTGCGGCTGCGATGCGATCCGCCGGCGCATAGTGCGTGGCATCGACTGCCCCGGTCGAGACGGTCACGCCAGGTGCAGCCGAGACTTGGAAGATTGTGGTTGCAGGCGCGGACGTGAGTTCATGCAGGCCGCGAAGGCGCTTGAGGGGCGTGAACCGCCACTCCTCCTCGCGCCCGGTCGGCACTGCCAGGTCGGCCAAGGCGATGCCGGCCAGATTGACGGCATGGTCCTTCCTTGGAATGTCCGTGATTCCCATCAGCCGACAGCGCCTTCCATCTGCAGTTCGATCAATCGATTGAGTTCCAGGGCGTATTCCATGGGCAACTCGCGTGCGATGGGCTCGACGAAGCCGCGCACGATCATGGCCATGGCCTCATCCTCGGTGAGGCCGCGGGACATCAGGTAGAAGAGCTGGTCCTCGCTGACCTTGGAAACCGTGGCCTCATGGCCCATGGACACGTCATCCACACGAACGTCGACGTAAGGGTAGGTGTCGGAGCGGGAGATGTCGTCGATGAGCAGGGCATCGCACTTGACCGTGCTGCGTGAACCGTGAGCGCCCTCAAGCACCTGCACCAGTCCGCGGTAGGAGGTACGGCCTCCGCCACGCGCCACGGACTTGGAGATGATGTTGGACGAGGTGTTGGGAGCCGCGTGCACCATCTTGGAACCCGCGTCCTGATGCTGGCCCTCACCGGCGAAGGCGATGGAGAGGGTCTCACCCTTCGCGCGCTCACCGACCAGCCACACCGCGGGGTACTTCATGGTGACCTTGGAGCCGATGTTGCCATCGATCCACTCCATGGTGGCATCTTCGTGTGCGACAGCGCGCTTGGTGACCAGGTTGTAGACGTTGTTCGACCAGTTCTGGATGGTCGTGTAACGACAACGGCCGCCCTTCTTCACGATGATCTCGACCACGGCGGAGTGCAGCGAGTCGGAGGAGTAGATAGGTGCTGTGCAGCCCTCGACGTAGTGCACGTACGCGCCCTCGTCGACGATGATGAGCGTGCGCTCGAACTGGCCCATGTTCTCGGTGTTGATGCGGAAGTAAGCCTGCAGCGGGATATCGACGTGCACATGCTTGGGCACGTAGATGAACGAGCCACCGGACCACACCGAGGTGTTGAGCGACGCGAACTTGTTGTCACCCACAGGGATCACGGTGCCGAAATACTCGCGGAAAAGCTCCTCATGCTCGCGCAGCGCGGTGTCCGTGTCGAGGAAGATGACGCCCTGCTCCTCGAGGTCCTCCCGGATCTTGTGGTAAACCACTTCGGACTCGTACTGGGCGGCGACGCCGGCCACCAGGCGCTGCTTCTCGGCCTCGGGAATACCCAGGCGGTCGTATGTCATCTTGATGTCGTCGGGGAGATCCTCCCAGGACTGCGCCTGCTTCTCGGTGGAACGCACGAAGTACTTGATGTTGTCGAAGTCGATACCTGAGAGGTCGCTGCCCCAGTTGGGCATGGGCTTCTTGCCGAAAAGTCGCAGACCCTTGAGTCGCAGATCGAGCATCCATTGCGGCTCGTTCTTCTTGGCCGAGATGTCGCGAACGACGTCCTCGTTGAGACCGCGCCGCGCATTCGCGCCAGCGGTGTCGGTGTCACTCCAGCCGAATTCGTAGGTGCCGATTCCGGACAGGTGTTCTTCCATGGACGCGGTCATCTCTTCACATCCCTCGGGTAGTTGCGGAAAACAGGTGGGCAGCGTTGCGCTTCATGCGTGCTGCACTTGCGGCACGTGGGTGGTGCAGATATCGGCTCCCGCGGCCATGGTGGAGATGCGCACGGTGTGCACGCCCAGCAATCGGGAAATGGTGGCCTGCTCGGCCTCGCAGAATTCCGGGAACTCGGCCGCCACATGGGCCATCGGGCAGTGGTGCTCGCACAACTGCACGGCACCGCCTGGCGCCTCCTGGACGCTGGCGGCAAAGCCATCGGCTGAGAGCAGGTCGGCGAGCACGGCGGCCCGGCGAGCGGGTGGAACCGTGGCCAGGGCGGTGGCATAGCGCTGCTCGAACTGCTGCGCACGCTGCTCCGCGAAGGCGGCCACCAGGCCGCGTGCGTCATTGGCCGCCATGAAGCGCAGCGCACCCAGTGCCACATCGTCGTAGATCTGCTCGAAGGCATCACGACCCTGCGCGGTGAGGGCGTAGACCTTGGCAGGGCGTCCACGGCCGCGGCGACGGACCGCCAGCGGCCCGAAAGGTGCCTCCTCGTGCACTGCCAGGAATCCGGCAGTTTCTAGGGCATCGAGGTGGCGGCGCACCGCGGCAGCGGTGAGTCCGAGTTCGACCGCCAGCACCGACGCGGTGGCAGGACCGTGTTCGAGCAGCCGACGAGCGACTCGCGAACCTGCGCCGGTGATTTTCACAAGGGAAGTGTGACGTAATTCGGCGACAGGCGCAAACCCGCGGTTTGACCGTCCACAGCCGGACCCTGCCCTCTATCCTGCCGCCATGACCCGTCTGCTTCCGCGCCTGAGTTTCTGGAACATGCTCGTGCAGGCGGGCATCATCGTCACCGGGGTGGCGGTACGGGCCACGGGATCAGGTTTGGGCTGCCCCACTTGGCCCCAGTGCACACCCGGCTCCTACACGCCGACCGTGCATCAGGCGCAGTCCTGGCACAAGTACGTCGAGTTCGGCAATCGCACCCTGACCTTCGTGCTCATCGTGGTGGCCGTGGTAACGCTGGTGGCGGTGCTGCGCACGCGCGCCTGGGACCGGCCGGCCGTGCGTTTCGCCTGGATCCCCGTCCTGGGCACTTTCGCGCAAGCCATCCTGGGCGGGATCTCGGTGCGGACGGGGCTCAATCCCTGGACGGTCATGGCCCACTTCCTGCTGTCGATCCTGCTGATCTGGGGTGCCCATTCGCTGTGGGTGCGAGTCACCGATCGCCCGCGCATGGATGGCCCACAGCCCATTGAGCGTGTGTGGTCCGCCATTCTGGTGGGGATGGGCCTGCTGGTGCTGGTGCTAGGCACCGTGGCCACTGGTTCCGGGCCGCACTCCGGCGACGCCAACCAGCCCAACCGCACGGGCTTCGATCCTGCCACGGTGTCGTGGATCCACGCCTTCGCGGTGGCGCTCTTCCTAGGCCTGGCGGTGGGTCTGTGGGCCTACGCCAACTATCTGCTGCGTGACGACATCCTCAAGCAGCCGGCCCTCGGCATCATGCATGTCATCGGTGCCCAGACTGTCGTCGGCTTCTCGCAGTTCGCCTTGGGGCTGCCCTGGTGGCTGCTCATCATCCACGCTGCCCTGGCTGCCTGGTTCTGGATCGCTGTTCTCAACATCCGGGCCGCCGTACGACTGGGCTGAGCGGCGGTGCGCTCAGTGCAGGAGCGGGTCGATGGCGATGGCCAGGAACAGCAGCGACACGTAGGTGATCGAGTAGTGGAAAAGCCGCATGGGCTTGAGGTCCGCCTCCCCGCGCTTGGCACGTGACCACAGGCCGTGGGCTTCGCGAAGGAAGACGGCGTTCGTCACCACCGCTGCCAGCAGGTACAGGGTGCCCATGCCGGCGGCAGGGATGAGCGCGAAGCTGGCGGCGGCCATGGCCCAGGAGTAGATGACAGTCTGGCGACCCACCTCGGCAGCGTCGGCCACCACCGGCAGCATAGGAACCCGCGCCGCCTGGTAATCGTGCTCGAAGCGCATGGCGAGCGGCCAGTAATGCGGTGGGGTCCACAGGAAAATGATGAGGAAGAGCACGAAAGGCGCCCAACCCAGCGATCCGGTGACGGCGGACCAGCCGATGAGGACGGGGAAGCATCCGGCCGCGCCGCCCCAGACGATGTTCTGCGCGGTGCGTCGTTTCAGCAGCAGGGTGTACACCAGGACGTAGAAAGCGATGGCTCCGAAGGCCAGGGAAGCGGCCAGCGCATTGGTGAACACCGCCAGCACGGCTATGGAAATGGCGCTGAGCGCCATACCGAAACGCAGGGTTTGGGGTTTGGTGATCTCCCCCGTGACGGTGGGTCGGTGTGCCGTTCGCGACATGAGCGCGTCGATATCGGCGTCGATCCAGCAGTTGAGGGCATTGGCACCGGCCGCCGCGAGCGCTCCCCCCAGCAAGGTCGCCAGCAATGTGGCAACTGGTGGCACACCATCGGCGGCCACGAACATGGTCGGTACGGTGGTGACAAGCAGCAGCTCGATGACTCGCGGCTTGGTCAGCGCGATGTACGCCAGCACCTTGGGCCGGGTGGCTGCGTCTACCGTCACGTGATCCTCCTGGAAGCGTCTTGAGAATAGCCGCTCGCCGCCTCCGGCTGGCGTCATCACGGTCCCATGGACAAGAGGCGCCGTGGAAGCGCCAAGTAGGCTTGGCGACCTGCGAAGGGACTGGAATATGTGGTCGGAACTTGACCGTAAGGCCATTGCGTGCGCACGCGCGATTGCCGCGGACGCGGTACAGAACGCGGGTCACGGGCACCCGGGGACGGCCATGGCGCTGGCACCGGCTGCCTACCTGTTGTTCCAGAAGCATCTGCGTCACAACCCCGCGGACCCCCAGTGGATCGGGCGTGATCGTTTCGTACTCTCCATCGGCCACAGCAGCCTGACGCTGTACACGCAGCTCATGTACAGCGGGTACGGCCTGGAGATGGATGACCTCAAGTCCTTCCGCACCCTGGGCAGTCTGACCCCGGCCCATCCCGAATACGGCCACACCGTCGGCGTCGAGACCACCACCGGCCCCTTGGGTCAGGGCATCGGCACGGCGGTGGGCATGGCACTGGGTCTGGCCCACATGCGCGCTGTCTCGCAGTGCGAACTCTTCGATCCCACGGTCTGGGTTTTCGCGGGAGACGGCTGCATGGAGGAGGGCGTGAGCGCTGAGGCCTCCTCGCTGGCCGGCCACTTGGGCCTGGGCAACCTGGTCGTCATCTATGACGACAACCGCATCTCCATCGATGGTGACACCCATCTGGCCTTCACCGAGGATGTCTCCGGTCGCTACCGCGCTTACGGCTGGAACGTGCTAGAAGTGCCGCTGGCCGCCGACGGCGACATCGACATCGTCGCCCTCGACTCCGCCATGGCAGCCGGCAAGGCCGATCGCTCCGCACCGACCCTCATCCGCATGAAGAGCACCATGGCCTGGCCGGCGCCACATGCCCGGAACACGGCCAAGGCCCACGGTTCTGCGCTGGGTGCCGCGGAAGTTGCTGCCACCAAGCAGGTGCTCGGACTCGACCCCGAGCTGTTCTTCCAGCTCCCTGCTGAGGTGCTCGCACATGCGCGTGAGGTGAGGACCCGCAACGCCGAGTTCGCGGCCGAGTGGAACGGCGAATTCGAGGCCTGGCGCTCACTGCACACCGATGCTGCCGCCAGATTCGATGCCCTGTTCAACACGGACGTCGCCTCCGCCGACTTCCCCAGCTTCGAGTTGGGATCCAAGCTGGCCACCCGCCAGGCGTCAGGCAAAGTCCTCAATGCCATTGCCGCAGCCCTGCCCGGCATGATCGCGGGCTCCGCCGACCTCGGTGAATCGAACCTCACCTACCTCGAGCACGAGGCGCCGATCAAGACCCGCGACTTCGCGGGACGCAACATCCATTACGGCATCCGTGAGCACGCCATGGGGGCCATGATGAATGGACTGGCCCTCACCGGTCTCCGTCCCTACGGCGGCACCTTCCTGGTGTTCTCGGACTACATGCGCGGTGCCGTGCGTCTCACTGCGCTCATGCAGACGG
>JAKAIC010000087.1 GCA_021814565.1 Actinomycetes bacterium
CCGCCCGGAAAGTTGATGAGGGTGGGCGCCGGTGCGGCCGCGGGCTTCTTCGCGGAACGCTCACGCATGGTGAGGTAGATGCTGCGCGCGGGCTTGAGAAGGGCGGCCACTTCGGGCACGGCGCTGCTGGCACTGAGCGACTGCGCACGCCCGGCGTAGATGCCGCCGAGCAGCGGATCAACGAGTTTGTCGAAGACCTCACGGCCAAGACGGGGCCGCAACAGTTGGCCGACCGTGGGATCGGACGGGCGCGGCAGGCGCGGCAGCACGAAATCGGCAGCAGCGCGCAGCAACCCCTGCCAGCTGATGAGCCCGGAGGTGATGAGGGGCATCAGCTTCTCAGGCACCCCGAAGAGGGTGGCCGGTGGCAGCACCCGCAAGCGTTCGCGCGTCCAGACGAAGGAGCCACGGGCCGTCGGCGCCTGCATGCGATCTGCAAGCCCCAGATCTTCAAGCAGCGCACGAACGGCGGGGTCACGGATGAGCAGCGCATCGGGCCCGGCGTCGATGAGGCGACCACCGATGTCGTTGGCGGCGATCTTGCCTCCGAGACCGGCACTGGCCTCGAGCAGGATCACTTCCGGCACATCCGCCAACCTGGACAGCGCGTATGCCGCGGCCAGGCCGGAGACACCTCCACCGACGATGACGACCTTGCGATGGCCCATCACTGGGGAGTCCCAGCGGCGCGGGCCGCGGCGGGCAGGGCGTCGGCCAAGCGTTGCAGGGCCCGCGCGTCATGCTGCGAGGAGACGAACCAGGCTTCGTAGGCGGAGGGCGGGATGCTGATGCCGCTTTCGAGCAGGGAACGGAAGAAGCGGCCGAAAGCGGCCGTGTCCTGCTGCTGCGCGATGTCGAAATCCGTCACCTCGGCATCCATGAAGAAGCAGGAGAAGAGATTGCCGACATGCTGCACGCGGTGCGGGACGGCTGCTGCCGTCAGTGCCTCGTCCATGAGTTGCATGACCGTCCTGGCGGCCCCGTCACACGTCTCGTACACCTCGGCGTCACAGGCCAGCAGGGTGGTGAGGCCGGCCGTCGCGGCCACCGGATTTCCGCTCAGGGTTCCCGCCTGGTACACCGGCCCCAAGGGCGCCAGCAGCGACATGACCTCACGGCTTCCGGCCAATGCTGCCAGCGGGTACCCGCCGCCTATGACCTTGCCGAAGGTGACGAGATCGGGCTTCCAGTTGGGCTGCAGCAGGCCGTACCAGCCGGCAGACGAAAGACGGAAACCTGTCATCACCTCGTCGAGGATGAGCAATGCGCCGTGGGCGGCGGTCACCTCGCGCAGGAAGCCGTTGAAGTCACCGATGGGCAGGAAGACGCCGGCATTGGCAGGCACTGCCTCCACGATCACGGCTGCGATCTCGGCGCCGCGTGCGGCGAAGAGCTGATTTATGGCCTCGCGATCGTTGTAACGGATGACCACGGTGTCCTGCACCGCCCCCGGCGTGACTCCCGGCGAATTGGGCAGTCCCAGGGTGACCACGCCGGAACCTGCCGACACCAGCAGGGCGTCGCTGTGGCCGTGGTAGTTGCCGGCGAATTTCACGATCAGGTGGCGCGAGGTTGCAGCGCGGGCCAGGCGCACCGCCGTCATCACCGCTTCCGTGCCCGAGGACACGAAGCGCACCATGTCCGCCGCGTCATAACGTCGCACGATCTGCTCTGCGAGCAGTACCTCCGCCGGATTGGGCGCACCGAAGGATGAGGAATTGCGCATCACCTGCTCGACTGCCTCCGTCACGCGCGGATCGGCGTGCCCGAGGATCATCGGACCCCAGGAGAGCACGAAGTCGACGTATTCGTTGCCGTCGACATCACGCACATAGGGGCCGTGACCGGACACCAGATAGCGGGGCTGGCCACCGACCGCACGGAAGGCGCGCACGGGCGAGCTCACACCGCCGGGGATCACGTGCTCAGCACGTTCCTGCCACTCCCTGGAGCCTGTGATGTTCACTTGCCCTCCTTCAACCACTGCGCAACCTCGGTCGCCCAGTAGGTGACGATGATGTCGGCCCCGGCGCGGCGCACCGAGGTGAGCGCCTCCATGATTGCGGCCCGACGGTCGATCCATCCCTTCTCCGCCGCGGCCTCAATCATCGAGTACTCACCTGAGATGACGTAGGCAGCCACCGGCACATCGGAACTGGCGTGGGTGTCGGCGATGATGTCGAGATAGGGCAGTGCCGGCTTGACCATGACGATGTCGGCGCCCTGCTCCAGATCGAGTCGTACTTCACGCATGGCCTCGCGACGATTGCCGGGATCCTGTTGGTAGGTGCGGCGATCGCCCTCGAGGCGACTTTGCACTGCCTCACGGAAGGGGCCGTAGAAGGCCGAGGCGTACTTGGCGGAGTAGGCGAGGATTACGACGTCCTGGAAGCCTGCGTCGTCCAGCGCTTCGCGCACCGCGCCCACCTGGCCGTCCATCATGCCGCTGAGGCCCATCATGTTGGCGCCGGCCTGTGCGCACACCACGGCCATGTCGGCGTAGTGACGCAGAGTGGCGTCGTTGTCGACGCGGCCGTCGGCTGTCAGCACACCGCAGTGACCGTGTGAGGTGAACTCATCGAGGCAGATGTCGGCACAGACGATGTAGTCGTCGCCCACCGCCTGGCGGATGGCGCGCAGACCACGAGCGAGGATGCCGCTGGGTTCGCAGGCTTCGCTGCCCTGCTCGTCGCGTTCCGCAGGAACACCGAAGAGCATGACGCCACCGACACCGCACTGCTTGGCCTCGAGCGCAGCTGCTGCGAGAGAAGCGAAGGAATGCTGCACAACGCCCGGCATGGAGGAGATGGCGACCGGTGCGTCGATGTCACGCACGAACATGGGCAGGATCATGGACGCGGCCGGCAACTGCGTCTCACGCACCAGAGCCCGCATGGCAGCGCTTTGTCGCAGACGACGAGGTCGATCAATCATGTTGCTCTCCCTGCTCGAGCACATTGAGGGTAGTGGCGACGACGGTTGCGGAATCCGGCTGCACGGCGATCGCCGACACCGGAATCCCCAGTTCCCGCAACACCAACGCGGTGGCACGGCCGGCCGCGACCACCCGCGTGCGATCCGGCCATTGCGGCACGAAGGACGCCAGGGCGCGCGCTGCGGAACCCGAGCGCACCACCACGGCATCGATGACGCCGGCCGCCAGGGCCGTGACCGATTGGGGCGGACTGGTCACCGTGGACGTGGTGTACAGGGTCGCGGCGCACACCTCCAGGCCCAGGGCAGCAAGGTCCTCAAGGAAGCTGGAGGCCGCGGCCGAACTGCGCGGCACCACCACGGTGGCCGGGCGATCATGGGCAATGAGCCGCGTGAGCGAGACGTTGTCCGAGCCGTCCTCCGGCACCCGCACATCGCTGAAGCCCGCGTCCCTGCAGGCTGCCGCGCTGGTGCGGCCGATGGCGTAGACGACACCGCTGCGGTCGACATCGCAGAAGTCGGCGAAGGCAGACAGGGCCCGGGCCGAGGTGATGACAAGTGCAGCGGCCGGCAATCGTGAAGCCAGGCGCCGGCGCTCGGACATGGAGTCCTCATCGAGGATGGGCATGATCTCGATGTAGGGATCCGCGAACACCTGAACCTGGGCCCGCACCAGCAGCGCCTCGTCGGCGTCACTTCCCGCGGGCCTGGGCAGCAGCACGGTGGTCATGACGACTTCACCAGCGCGGCAGCACCTTCGGCGATCAGAGCCCGGGCCACCGAGACGCCCAACTGGTCGGCCTCCTGCGCATTCGACACCGGTCGGCTCTCCGACACCAGGATCCGTTGCAGGTCAACGGTGGACATGACATCTGCCACCAAGCTCAACTGCCCGTGCTGCAGAGTGGCGTGCGCGCCCGCTGCAGAAGCACAGCTGGCGCCCAGTTCACGCAGCACCGCTCGCTCCGCCGTGGCCGTCCAACGCGCGGCTGCATCGTCGAGCGAGAGCAACAGGGCCATGATTTGGTGGTCGATGGCCCGGCACTCGACCCCGAGGGCGCCTTGCGCGGGTGCGGGAATGAGTTCCTCGAGGGGCAGCGGATGCATCTGATGGTTGAGCAAACCCAGGCGGCTGAGCCCGGCCGCCGCCAGCAGCGTTCCGTCGTAGTCCCCGCGCGCGACCTTGGCCAGCCGCGTATCGACATTGCCGCGAATCGGTGCCACCCGGAGGTCGGGGCGGCGCCGGCGCACCCAGGCTGCCCGACGCGGTGATGAGGTGCCGATGAGCGCCCCGCTCCGGAGTTCATCAATGGAGGCGTGATCCTTGCCCACGAACACATCCCGTGCATCAACCCGCTCCGGCACCGCTGCCAGGGCGAAGCGTGCGTCGGGAACGGTCGGCAGGTCCTTGAGCGAATGCACGATGAGATCAACACGTTGTTCAAGCAGTGCCGAACGCAGCGTGTTCACGAAGAGTCCGGAGGTTCCCTGACCGGTGAGGGCAATGCCCTGGTTGTCACCTGCGGTGCTGATGCCGACGATTTCGGTCGTGGCAGCGCCTAGCAGCCCAGCGACAAGCCTGGTCTGGTACAGGGCAAGTGCGCTTTCGCGCGTACCGATACGAAGCACCCGATCGCTCATGAGGCGTGGCCCGCTTCGCTGACTTCCATGCGGTGCGCAAGCAGTTCCGCACGCATGCGCACGTACTTGGCGTGCGTCTCCGAGGGCGAAGCCGCCATGTTCCGCGCCAGTTGCTCAAGCCGGATCACCGGGTGCTTGGCGTCGATGGCAACGTCAATGTCCTGCGTGACCGCCAGATCGATGAGCACCGGAACACGTCCTCCGCCAGCCTCCAGCTGGTCGATCATGGCCCGGGTGATCACCGGCTTCTCCGCGCCGGTAGCGGCGATGACGATGTCCACCTGACCCAGTACGGCCGGCAGATCAGCTGCTTCCACGCGATGCGAGGGGAAGGGCAGGGACACTCGTCGCCCGCTGGTCGAGAAGTTCCATTGCTCATGTACCCCGAACTGGTGCATGCGCTGGTGCACGGTGCGAGCGAATTCACCGGTGCCGATGACGAGCAGCTGGTGGAGGCTGCTGGTGTCAGGGATGAGGTCCAGCGCGAGCGCCACCAGGTTGGTGTCCTTGTGTGGCTCCAGCCGACGCAGGTCCCGATTCACTCGCAGCGCGTCATCGAAGGCGCGGCGCAGGCGTGGGGAGATGCGGCCGGCCTGGATGGAGCTGGTGTAGGCACGCCGCACCTGCCCGCCGACCTCCGACTCGCCGACTGCGATGGCCTCCAGGCCCGAGGTCATGCGGTGCAGGTGTTCGATGGCATCAACGCCGGTGGCCACGAAGAGCTGTTGGAAGAGCTCGGATTCCGGCACATCCAGCACCTCGGAGAAGATCTCGATGACACGTGCCAGCGACGCTGCGCCGGCAGCGCTGTCGCCGTACATCTCCACGCGATTGCAGGTGGCGACGGTGACGACGGGCAGGCTGCCGTCGGCATGCAGGCGCTGCTCCATTTCCCCGACCCGCTCAGACAGTCGATTCAGGAGTTCCCACTGGGAGACCTTGAAGTTGGCACTCACCACGAACACGTCAGGCGTCCGTTCCGCACAGCGCGGGCCGTTGTGATCGTGGATTGGCGCAGCAGCCCGGCGCGCACTTGAATCGGGCAGCTTCGATCCCGAGCTGACGGCGCGCCTGCACGTCATGCTCGCCCCGCTCAAGTGCGGCTCGTTCCAGCAACAGCTGCACCAGGCCATCGACGAATGCCGGATGCACGCCGGGTGTCGCAGCGCGATGCACACGGATACCCAAGCCCGCAGCGGTAGCGGCTGCCTCGGTATCGAGATCGAACCGCACCTCCATGTGATCGCTGACGAAGCCGATGGGGGCAACCACAACCTCGGAAACACCTTGGACGGCAAGCGCTCGCAGCGCGTCATTGATGTCGGGCTCCAGCCAGGGTTGGCCGGGTGCACCGGAACGCGAGCAGTAGACGAGGCTCCACGGCCGCCCCTCCATCCCCAGTTCATGCAGGATGGCCATGGCCACAGCCTCGTGCTGCGCCACATAGCGGGCCGCGTCCGCAGTGACGGGCACGGAGTGCGTGACGAACAGCAACCGGGCATCGGTGGCCGCGTCGGCGAGCTTCACCGACAGCGCCTCGGCGTTGGCTTGGAGGAAGCCTTCCGCATCGAAGAATTGTGCAACCTTGCCTACTGCCATCCCCAGACCGGCGAAGGCCTCAGCCAGGTCTTCACGGTATTGCCGGCAACCCGAGTAGGACGAATAGGCACTGGTGACCAGCACCAGAGGGCGACGTATGCCGTCATCCCTCATCTGCAGCGCAACCTCACGCAGCCATGGCCGGGAGTTGCGGTTGCCCCAGTAAACGGGCAGCGCACTGCCTGCCGCACGCAGCTGCGGTTCCAGTGCGCTGAGCAGTTCACGGTTCTGGGCGTTGATGGGACTGACACCACCGAAGTCGTGGTAGTGCGTGGCAACGGATTCCAGGCGCTCTCGCGGAATGCCACGACCGCGGGTGACGTATTCCAGGAAGGGCATGACCTCGTCGGGTGCCTCAGGGCCGCCGAACGACAGCAGCAGTACCGCGTCGAAGGGGGCCAGGGGATCTTCGCCCATGATCATCGGCCCAGCAGGTACTCGTGCGGCTCGACCAGAGGACCGGTGAAGAAGGGGATCTCCTCGCGCACATGACGCCTGGCCCCGGTGTTGCGCAGGTCGCGCATGAGATCGACGATGTCGTGCAGCACCGGACCTTCGAAGGCGAGGATCCACTCGTAGTCACCGAGCGCGAAGGAGGCGACGGTGTTGGCCAGGATCTCCGGGTACTTGCGGCCGGCCACGCCGTGCTCGACCAGGAGTTGCCGGCGTTCATCCTCGGGCAGCAGGTACCACTCATAGGAACGCACGAAGGGGTAGACGGCCACATAGGCGCCGGGCGCCTCATCTCGCATGAAGGCCGGGGTGTGCCCGCGGTTGAACTCCGCCGGCCGATGCAGCGCGACGGAGGACCAGTGCGGTGCGAAGTACTCGCCCAGTTCGCTGGCACGAAAACGGCCATAGGCGGCCTGCAGGTCTTCGACCCGCTCGGCATGCCACCAGATCATGAGATCGGCGCCGGCGCGCATGCCCCGGATGTCGTACCAACCGCGGGTGACGACACCGTGCGCCGCGATATCGGCCGCGAACGCGTCGAACTCGACCAGCAGGTCAGTGCGATCCTCCGGCAGCCGCTCCACCTGCTCGAACACCGACCACATGGTGTAGCGGATGGTGTCATTGATCTCGCGCGCCTTGGGCTTCTCCATGCTCATGCAGCATCTCCATCCAGCGAGTGAACGAGTTCGACGATTCTCGTCAGCACATCCGGATCGGTCTCCGGCATCACGCCGTGACCGAGGTTGAAGACATGCCCACGGGCACCAGCGCCGGCAGCGATGATGCCACGAACGCGTTGTTCGATGACCTGCCAGGGTGCGAAGAGCAGCGCCGGGTCCAGATTGCCCTGCAGGGCGAAGCGATCGCCCAAGCGACGCACCGCGTCGTCCATCTCCACACGGAAGTCGATGCCGACGCAGCTGGCACCCGCCGCACCTATCTCCTCCAGCAGTTCACCGGTGCCGACACCGAAATGGATACGGGGCACATCAACGGCGTAGGCGAGCGCAGTACGCGAGTGCGGTTGCACGAACTGGACGTAATCACGGCGGGAAAGTGCGCCAGCCCACGAATCGAAAAGTTGCACCAGCTGGGCGCCCGCCTCCACCTGCAATTGCAGGAAGCGGCCTGATATATGCGCCAGACGATCCAGCAGCTGATGCCAGAGTTCAGGCTCGCCGTACATCAGCGCCTTGGTGTGGGTG
>JAKAIC010000088.1 GCA_021814565.1 Actinomycetes bacterium
AAACTCCTCCGAGGTGGAGACCAGATCGTGGGCGCGCGCGCGTATGCGCTCAGGGTCACAGGACAACAGGAGCGAGTCGGATGGCAGCAGGTCAATAAAGGTCTCGAGCCCGGACGCCAGCACCGGCGACAGCGATTCCATGCCTTCGACGTAGACACCCTCGGCCGCCTTGTCGAGCACATCCGCAACCTGCGGGTAGGTGGCCATGAGTTGGCGCGCGCGCCTGCGAACCTCCTCGGTCAGCAGCAGCTCACGGCAGGGAGGCGCCCACAGACCCTGCTCGGCCTGTCCCAATGACCGCTGGTCGGCAACCGCGAAGTAGCGGATGTCGTCCACTTCATCGCCCCAGAACTCCACGCGCAGCGGGTGCTCCTCGGTGGGCGGAAACACGTCGAGCAGTCCGCCCCGCACTGCGAACTGGCCCCGCTTCTCCACGATGTCGACGCGCGCGTAGCCCGCCGCGGCCAGCTGCTGCACCGCATCGTCGAAGGCGATTTCCTGCTTGGCCAGCAGTCGCACCGGCTCCAGGTCGGCCAGCCCGGTGACCAGTGGCTGGAGAAGTGCGCGCACGGGGCACACCACTACGCTCAGCGGTCGACCCACTTCCGGGTGCTTGATGCGACGCAGTGCCGCGATGCGCACGCCGACGATGTCGGCAGCGGGACTCAGTCGTTCGTGCGGCAGCGTCTCCCACGAGGGGAACTCGGCCACCGCGTCCGCGCCCAGGAAGTCACTGAGGGCGGCAAGCAGATCCTCCGATTCGCGATTGGTGGCGGTGACCGCGACCACCAGGCCTTCGGTCTGCGCTAGTTCCGCCACGATGAGCGGGTTGAGCGTGGGGGGCGCGACGATGCGCAGGTCCTGTGCAGGGTGGCCCGCCAGCCGCGCGAAACCGGGGTCGCGTCGCATGCCCGTGAGCAGTGGGAACAGTGCCATGAAGCCTCCCGGGCAAACGCGAAGGCCCGATCTGCTGCGCAGACCGGGTATGGGCGAAGGCTACGCGACCGCCGCCGCTTCAGTTGTCGGTGCGCCGCGCGACCAGAACGCGATGGAGATGTGGGGCGAGCCAGGACGGGGCCACCACATAGCCGGGCATTTTGACGTTGGCGTTGTTGTAGGTGTGGGGACTGCCATCGAGTTGCGAGACGGTGAGCCCCGCATGCGCGGCAACGGCGGCGGGGGCTGCGCCATCCCATTCGTAGAAGCCGGTCTCGCTCACGTAAGCATCGACGCGACCGGCCAGCACCTCGCCGACCTTGGCACCGACGGAACCCACCCGCACCAGTGTCACACCGGGAACCTGCATGGGGGATAGCTCATCCGCCAGGCTGCGCACGAACCCAGCCTCGTCCCTGAGCGGACGGGTGCGGGAGACCACGATGCGGACATTGCGATCCGCCGGCAACGACGAGGGGCGTGGGCGGGTGCCACGCTCGTGGGTGGACCAGTGCTCACCGTTGGCGGGAACCGCGACTGTGCCTGCCGTGAGACCGAGGCCGCGCTCCCACAGTGCGATGTGAACGGCGAAGTCCGAACGGTTGTGCGAGTACTCCCAGGTGCCATCGACGGGGTCCACGATCCAGCAGCGCTCAGCCTGCAGCCGCAGCAGGTTGTCGTCCGTCTCCTCGGAGAGGATGGCATCGTCCGGGAACTCCTGGCGCAGCCGCGAGAGGATCCAGTCATCAGATGTGCGATCTGCGAGCTTGGCAAAGCGGTTCACCGCTTCGGCATCGTTCACATCCGGGAGCTGCGCGTCACGCAGCTGCAGCAGGCGCCTGCCCGCCTCCACTGCGATCGCGTAGGCCCGTTCATGATCGCGCTGTGCTGCCATGCAATTCCTTCCATCATGGGGCGCAAGCGCCCCGCATCAGTCGTTGTAACGCTGCTGGGTCTGCTCCAGACCCTCGCTGACGAGCAGCTCCACGGCATCGGCCGCGCGCTCCAGCATGGCGCCCAACTGCTTGCGCTCAGCCGAAGCGAATGCACGCAGGACGAAATCGGCTGGGTCCTGACGACCGGGGGGGCGTCCGATGCCCAGTCGCACCCGCACGAAATCTCCGGAGTCCAGGGCGGCCCGCACACTCTTGAGCCCATTGTGGCCGTTGTCGCCACCACCGAGTTTGAAGCGCTGGGCAGCGAAGGGCAGGTCAAGTTCGTCATGCATGACGATCAACTGGTTCGTGGGCACCTTGTAGAAGTCGCACAGCGCCTTCACCGGCCCGCCCGATGTGTTCATGTAGGACCGGGGCTTGGCGATGACCACACGCCGCCCACCGAGGCGAGCTTCGATGACGTCGGCGTTGGCACGCTTATGGCGCGAGAACTTGCTGTGCACGCGCTCGCCCAGCAGGTCCGCGCAGAGCGCGCCGACATTGTGCCGGGTCTGTTCGTACTCGGGGCCGGGGTTGCCCAGACCGACAATCAGCCACGCCGCCTCGTTCATCATCCACCTCCTCGAGCATCCTCATTCCGCTTCACCGGCAGTTCTCACGCGACACGCCGCAATTCCCGTGAGTTCTGCCGGTGAAGCGGATGAAAAAGCAGGACGGGCCCGACAACAACTGTCGGGCCCGTCATACAACACTCAGGCGAGGCGTGCGGAGGCTTCTTCCGGGGACAGCACGACCAGGTCAATGTGATCGATGGTCTGGCGCACGGCGTCCTTCTGGACCTCGCGCGGCGCCACGATGGTGCCGTTGCCGGCGCCCGTGACCTCAAGCACGAGACCCTTGTTCTTGAGCGCCAGGTTCAGTTCGTGGGCCGGCAGTGCAATGTGCAGTACCTCGTTGCCCTTGCCGTAGATGACGCCTGGGATGAAGCCCTCGCGACGGAGGCGACGGGCAGCGCCCTTTCCGAAATCGCTACGCGCTTCGGCATTGATGGCAATCTGCGGCACGGTCGTACTCCTTAGTGAGGATGCTCAGGCGGGCCCCGGCGGACACGTCACGGCTCGGGTCGCGCGTCGATCACGGTGATGGACACCCTCGCCGAGGAACAGCCGAATTGTGCCAGACGAAGCGGGTCCGCCCAAATCGTGGGATATCCCCGCACCGACAACCGCTGCCCGCGCCACGAATGGGCGCGATCGGGACGGATCAGCGCCGCAGACAGCGAGCATCTCGGTCTTGCTGAGCGGGCGCCCCGCTGTGTTCGTCAGTCGAAGAGCCGCGTGACGGAACCCTCGGTGAAGACCTCGCGAATGGCCTTCGCGATCAGCGGGGCGGAGGGCAGCACGGTGAGCTTGTCGAAATGGTTCTCGTGGGCGATAGGCAACGTGTCAGTGACCACCACCCGCGAGATGGCCTCCGAGTTCTGCAGTCGCTCCTGGGCCGGAGGGCTGAAGATGCCGTGCGTCGCCGTGACGATGACCTCCGCGGCGCCGTAGTCCTTCAGGGTCTGTGCTGCCGTGGCGATGGTGCCGCCGGTATCGATCATGTCGTCGACGATGATGCAGATGCGATCCCTGACATCACCCACGACCTCGAACATCTTGACCTGGTTCGGGACGTCGGGATCGCGGCGCTTGTGGATGATGGCCAGCGGCGCACCCAGCACATCCGTCCACTTCTCGGCCACACGCACGCGACCGGCGTCCGGTGAGACCACCGTGGCGCGGGAGACGTCGATGGTGTCCTTGATGTGACGGGCCAGGATCGGCAGCGCGAATAGGTGATCCACGGGACCGTCGAAGAAGCCCTGGATCTGTGAGGTGTGGAGGTCGACGGCCATCAGTCGATGGGCGCCGGCGACCTTGAACAGGTCGGCCATGAGTCGCGCGGTGATCGGCTCACGACCGCGGTGCTTCTTGTCCTGACGCGCATAGCCGAAAAAGGGTGCGATGACGGTGATGCGCTTGGCCGATGCACGCTTCAACGCATCCACCATGATGAGTTGCTCCACGATCCACTTGTTGATGGGCGTCGTGTGCGTCTGCAGGACGAAGGCGTCGCAACCGCGCACCGACTCCTCGAAGCGGACGAAGATCTCACCGTTCGCGAAGTCATAGGCAGTGGTGGGGACCACTTCGATGCCCATCTCCGCGGCCACGGCTGCTGCCAACTCCGGGTGCGAACGCCCGGCGAACAACATCAGTTTCTTGTGGGTCTGCGCCTCAAGCCCGGTGCTCAATGCTGTTCCTCATCTCGGTCGATTGCGGCTTGTGCCAGTACGGCACTGCTGGTACCTGCACGCTTGCGCAGCACCCACTGTTCGATGATGCGCATGGCTGCGCGTGCCACGGCCAGCGATCCGGCGGGCACATCGCCCGTGATCACACTGCCGGCGGCGGTATAGGCGCCATCGCCGATGGTGGCGGGTGCGACGATGACGTTGTCGGAGCCCACTCGAACACCACTGCCGACGATGCTGCGGTGCTTGGTGACGCCGTCGTAATTGGCAAAGATGGTGGCAGCACCGATGTTGGTGTCATCGCCGATCTCGGCATCGCCGACGTAGGACAGGTGCGGCACCTTGGAGCCACGACCGATGCGCGCCGACTTCATCTCCACGTAGGCGCCTGCCTTGGCCTGCTCGCCCAGCACACTTCCCGGGCGCAGGTAGGTGAAGGGGCCGACGGTGGCGCGTGGTCCGATGACCGCACCGGTGGCGTGGCTGCGCAGGACCACGGCGCCCGCTTCCACCGCACAGTCGACAAGCGTGGTGTCGGGGCCGATGTGCGCGCCCTCTGCGATCGACGTGGCACCCTTCAGGAAGGTGTTGGGTTCGATGACGACATCACGCGCGATGCTGACACCCGCCTCGATCCACGTGGTCTGGGGATCGATGATGGTGACACCCGCACGCATGTGCGACTCATTCACCCGCTGGCGCAGCAACTGTGACGCCAGCGCCAACTGCACTCGATCATTGACCCCCATGACCTCGTCGGCATCGGCCGCGATGGAGGCTGCCACGCGATGGCCGGCCTTATGCAGGATGGCCAGGACATCAGTGAGGTATTCCTCGCCCTGGGCATTGTCGGTGGTGAGTTGCGAGAGCGCACTGCGAAGCAGCGGCAGGTCGAAGACGTAGATACCACTGTTGAATTCGCAGATAGCACGCTGCGCAGCGTTCGCATCCTTGTGCTCGACGATGCCGAGCACGTCACCGTTGTCGGCCCGCAGGATGCGTCCGTAGCCGCTGGCATCCGCGACCACGGCGGTGAGCACGGTGGCCGCAGCCTGCGCCTCGACATGCACGGCATGCAACGAAAGCAGTGTCTGGGCTGTGAGCAGGGGGGTGTCGCCGGTGAGGACCATGACGGTGCCCGAATCCAGTTCGAGCGACTGCTCGCCCAGCTGCTGCAAGGCCACCCGGACGGCGTGGCCGGTGCCACGCTGCTCGTCCTGCACTGCCGTGAGCACTCCAGGGTGGGTGCCCTGCAGGAAATCGCGCACCCGATCGCGCTGATGGCCCACCACGACGCAGGTGGCGTGGGCTTCCAGCGGCGCGGTGGCCGCCAGCACGTGCCCGACCATGGCCCTGCCATTGGCTTCGTGCAGAACCTTGGCGAGCGATGAGCGCATGCGCGTCCCCTCGCCGGCGGCAAGCACAAGGACCAATGCTGGGGCCACATCGCTCCTTCGCCAGAGGGGGGTTGTGGTCCGAGCCTAGCGAACGTGCGCACCCTCGATCCGCCGCCTGCGAGTTAGGGAGCAGGGGCGGCGGTGGGCGGTTCCCTCCGGGCTCCCCGTCGAGGATTCGAACCTCGCCTAACGGCTCCAAAGGCCGCTGTGCTGCCGCTACACCAACAGGGAGTGGCCCCGCGCTAAGGCGGCGCCGAGGCCGCATTCTCGCGGGTTCCTGGCCTTTGCGGTAATCCGCGGGGGGTCTCGCGGCTAGCCTGTGGTCATGCAGCTCGTGCCGCTCGACCCCCCGGAAGCCGTGGAGGCCACTCAGGTGCGTCGCGCACCAGCCCCCAAGGCGGTGGAACGCAAGCGCATGACCGGTCTCGAGCGCCGTGAGCAACTGATCCTGGTGGGCCGTCGGCTGTTCGCCGAACTCGGCTACGAATCGGTCACAGTGGAGGCCATCGCCCAGGCCGCCAAAGTCTCCAAGCCCGTGGTGTACGAGCACTTCGCGGGTGTCGAGATCGACGGCAAGGAGTTCGGCACCAAGGAAGCCCTGTACGCGGTGATCGTCGACCGCGAGATCGCAGAATTGCTGCACGCCATCCAGAGCGGCCTGGAAGCATCGCATCCGCGGCTCATGATCGAGCAGTCGGTGATGGCGTTGCTCACCTACATCGAACGCAATGACGAAGGCTTCCAGATCCTGGTGCGCGACTCCCCGGTGGGCATGGCGGGCAACTTCTCAAACCTCATGGCGGACATCGCCGTGCGCGTGCAACACCTGCTGGCGCGTGAGTTCAAGGCACGTGGCCTCAATCCCAAGTTGGCACCGCTGTATGCGCAAAGTCTGGTGGGCATGATCGCTCTGACCGGCCAGTGGTGGCTGGACGCCCGACGTCCCGGCAAGCAGGAAGTGGCATCGCACATCGTGAATCTGGCGTGGCACGGGCTGCAGGGCCTGGAAAAGGATCCCAAGCTCATCGGCAAGTTCGACTGACGCAATCTGCCCCGGCAAGGCGAGCGCCGCGATTCCCGATACGCCTACAGGAACTGTGGCCGCACTGGACCCTTGGCTCGCACCACATCAGCGGTGAGCCCGGATGCCGTGAGCGCGATCTGGATATCGACGGCGTGCGCGTCATCCCGCACCAGGAACACGCAGGTGGGTCCACTGCCGCTGACCAGCGCGCCCAGGGCACCGGCCTCGATCCCCGCCTCCAGTGTCCGTCGCAGTCCCGGTCGCAGCGACAGGGCGGCGGCCTGCAGGTCATTGTCCAGGGCACGACCCAGGGCGCGCAGGTCGGCACCACGCAGTGCGGTCATGACCGCCTCGCTCACCTGCGGTGCATCCGCCTCCGGTCGCAGTCGATCCAGCTCGCGGAAGACCTCGGGAGTGGGGAGCCCGATGGCAGCGGTCGCGATGACCCAGTGGCACTCGCCACGTGCCAGCACCGGCGTCAGCAGGTGACCGCGGCCGGCCCCCAACTGGGTTCCACCGGCCACGCAGAACGGCACGTCGCTGCCCAATCCTGCCGCCACTTCCTGCAGGCGTTCGCGAGACCAGCCCAATTGCCACAACTCGTTGAGCGCCAACATGGTCCCGGCCGCATCCGCGCTGCCACCAGCCATGCCACCAGCCGCCGGTATGCCCTTGCTGAGCTCAATATGCAGATCGGGTGGGCGCTGCGCCTGCTCGCCCATGAGCAGGGCCGCGCGCCAGGCCAGATTGTGCGCATCCTCCGGTACCCCGGGAACTCCGCAGGCCAGACTCACGCCCTGGCCGGCGGGCCCTTCCGAGACGGAGACGATGTCGTACAAGGAGACGGCCTGGAAGACGGTGGCCAACTCATGGAAACCATCGGCACCGGCCGGGCCCACCTTGAGTGCGATGTTGAGCTTGGCGGGCATGCGCACCTGCACCTTGCGAGGTGTGAGCCGAACCGCTGACATGGCGACAGCCTAGGTGTGCGATTCGTGGGCAGCAGCAATGGCGGCGAAGTCGGCGATGCTCAACTGTTCGCCGCGCTGTTGCGGGTCCACGCCGGCCTGGCGCAGGATCTGCTCGGCCCTGGGCGCGGATCCCGCCCAACCGGCGAGTGCGGCGCGCAGCGTCTTGCGGCGCTGCGCAAACGCTGCATCGATGACTGCGAATACCGCCTTGCGCGTGACATCCAGGCGTGGTGGCTGCGTCCGCGTGAAGGAGACCAGCCCCGAGTCAACGTTGGGCGCCGGCCAGAACACGTTGCGGCCGATATGGCCGGCT
>JAKAIC010000089.1 GCA_021814565.1 Actinomycetes bacterium
CAGGTTGTTGAGCACGGGCGTGTACATGGGTGCCGCGAAATGGCCGCGGGCATTGAGCACCTGCGACCACATGGTGAAGAGGCCGTAGAAGACGATCTGCGGCAGGCACCAGCGGGCAAAAGCCGTTGCCAATGCTGCGTGTGCGGGTGTGTAGTCGCTCGACGCGTAGATGGAGACGAGCTGCGGCGCGAATGCGACCGCCAGGGCGGTGACGATGACCAGCCAGACCGTCACCACGGTGAGCAGGCGATCTGCGTACGCCGATCCCCCATCGACGTCATCCTTGATATGCCGCACCAGTTGCGGGATGAACACAGCGTTCAGGGCGCCACCGGCTACCAGGATGGCGATGATGTTGGGAAGTGTGTTGCCGAGCGAGTAGGCGTCGGAGGTGATGAAGAAGCCCAGTGCCGCCGTCATGGCGATGTCGCGCAGGATGCCCGTGACGCGTGACACCACGGTGCCACTCGCCATCAGCGCGCTCGAGCGCAGCAGGCTCATTCCTCGACGTCCCTGCCCAGTTGACGCAAGCGGATGCGCCGTACCGTATTGAGCCCGATGAGCAGCAGCAGCGCGACGAAGGCCACGGCCACGACGTAGCTGGCGACACGCGCATATGCGGCGGAACGCACTGTCAGCAGTACCGGCGTGCCAACCGTGTTGCTGTCACTCGCCAGTACCACCAGCGAGAGGTAGGCATCACCGGAGCCCGTCACCTGCGTGGGAATCTCCACACTCACGCGTTTGCCGGCGTTGAGGTGGATGGGGGTGAAGGGCCGGGGGGTGACGCGCACACTGGGGAGTCCGCGTGCCTCGAGACCGATGTCCACGGCCACCGGCAGGCCGTTGGCGACAGTGACCGGCACATCGCCCTTCTGGCCGCCGAAGACGATGTCGCCACGTGTCACCACCTGCACGGAAGCGGCCAGTCGGGACAACTGGTCGGTGACGTCAGGTGCGTAGGCGTCGAGGGCCACGCGATTCGTCCACCAACGTGACAGCATGCCGATGACGGCATCGGTGACAGCAGCCGAGAAACCGGGGTCACTGGTGAGTTGCAGCAGCGTGCGCTGTTGTGCGTAGGCCTCCGTCAGGCTGGCATTGCGCGCCCGCTCCAGCCGGTTGGGTGCCACGGTCACATCGCCGCGCGGCTCGGTGCCGGCATCGCCTGCCGCCATCATGCCCACCTGGCGCATCCAGGGGGCGGTGAACACGCTGGCCGTCGTGGTGTTCGCTGCCGGATGCCAGGTTGGCGGCACCGCGATGGTGATGACCCGGTCGCTGTTGGGGCGCTCTAGATAGGCCATGAGCAGCTGTGCGGTGAAGGCCTGCAGTGCCTGTGCGGGATCCAGCCCCGGATCCACCAGCGACTCGCTGGCGCCGCGATCAGCGACTAGCACGGTGCCGCTGATGTTGGCCACGGCCAGTGCGGAGGTGGGCGTGTACAGCTGTTGCTCCGGTGGGTACCCGGCATCGGTGACGATGGCATCGTTGACATTGAGGCTGCTGAGGAATCGCCAGGCCTTGCTGCTGATGGCGCCGCCGTAGATCGGCACCACCGTGCTGGTCACTGTCTCACCGAGCCCCGCTGCCAGACGGCTGGCGGCATTGCTGATGGCGTCGGTGATGAGCTGAGTCCGGCCGAAGGCGAAGGCGCTGCGCAGGTCGAGGTCGCCGATGGGGAGTGCGGCCACCGCTTGGCCGGCCAGGATCTTGGTGAGATCGGTGAGCCACGTGCTGGCCGCCGTCATCTCCGCGTCGGTGCTGGCACGCACATCACCGTTGGGCTGCATGATGCGGGCGCCATTGGCGAGTGCGCGCAGCGATTCCACGAGCAGGGGATCAACCAGCCACAGCGCTCGCGGCACTGAGCGCATGGCATCGAGCTGGGTGCGCAGTCGCCCACCGGGGCTCACGTCAACGGCCAGGCTGTCATTGAAGAACACGCCATCGACGCCACGTGACGGTGGCGCGGTGAGCGTCCAGACCGTGGTGACCTTGAGTGCAGTGCGCGGACGCTTGGGCATCCAGGGGAGCAGTGTGACCGGCCGCTGTGAGATCGAGTGCCCGTTTCCGGTGACCCCGGCCACCACCAATCCCAGCACGTAGACGCCGGGTTGCGCCGTGGTGAGGCCCAGTTCCCGAGTGCTCACATGCAGCGTCATGTCGGTGCTGGCACCGCTCGTGAGCTCAAGACCCGACGCGACATCGGCGGAGGCCGTGCGATACGTGGGGAGCGAGCGGCCGGCGATCACGTCAGGGATCTGGCTGCGTCCGTGAAGCGGTGACAGCGAGATGATGAAGTGCGCGTGGATGGCGTGGACGGCCTCGGGTGTGGAGTTCGAGAGCTCCAGCGTGAGGTTGATGGTGGAGTCGCTCGTCGGCAGCACCGGATCGACGGCGGAGATGCGGGCGGTGAAGCGACCGGTGGCCTGCGCCGGTAGTGGCAGGGCAGTGCCCGCCAGGGTGACAGCGACCATCGCGAGCGCACTGAGCCTGCGCGGCCACCGACTGCCGGGTCGACCGCGGCTCACCCAAGCTCCTCAAGCAGTGTCACGGCCTTGGGAAGCAACGCGCGCTCGTCGGCGTAGGCCAGTCGGGCGTGCACGTCGGCAAGCGCGACCCACTCCACGGCATCGACCTCACGGTCGGCGTCGGACAGTTCACCGCCCGTGACGATGAGCAGGAAGTGGTGCACCGTCTTGTGGATGCGCTTGCCGTCGAGCATGAACCAGAAAACGATGTCACCCAGCGGGGCGTGCACCACGGCCGACAGTCCGGTCTCCTCCAGGACTTCCCGCACGGCCGCCTGTTCGGCGCTCTCGCCTTGCTCAAGATGCCCCTTGGGGAAGGACCACACCATGCGGCCACGACGATCACGACGCCCGATGATCGCAGCAGCGCCGCGTTCGGTGTCGACGACGAGGCCACCTGCACTGAATTCGTCGTACCGCTTGCTTCGCCGCTGCGGTTGGGATTTCCGCGCGTCGGTCATGGGGCAAGCGTAGGCGGCGCGCTGCCCAAGCGGGGCAGGGAGGCGCCGCGCCAAATACGCTGTGCCCGTGCCGACCGCTCGCCTCTCCCCGCAGATACCGGCGCCGATACTCGAGCTGGGCCGTGGCTTCGAAGCCGCGGGCTTCGAGTTGGCCCTGGTTGGCGGACCGGTGCGCGATGAACTGCTGGGCCGGGAATCCGGAGACTGGGACCTAACCACCAACGCCCTTCCCGATCAGACGCTGGCGCTGCTCAACCAGTGGGCGGATATCACCTGGGACGTCGGCATCCGCTTCGGCACCGTGGGCGGCCAGCGGCACGGGCTCAAGGTGGAAGTGACGACCTACCGCACCGAGCAGTACGACGACGGCTCACGCAAGCCCGAAGTCCGCTTCGGCAGCTCGCTGGAGGACGATCTCTATCGTCGTGACTTCACGGTGAATGCAATGGCGGTCAGGCTCCCCTCAGGCGAACTCGTGGACCCCTTCCATGGCGTGGCGGATCTACAGGCCGGTGTGCTGCGCACCCCCGGCACTGCGGAGATGTCGTTTTCCGACGATCCGCTGCGCATGATGCGCGCCGCGCGCTTCGCGTCCCAACTGGGCTTCCGGGTTTCGGCGGATGTGGTGATCGCCATGACCGAGATGGCCGAGCGCCTCGACATCGTCTCGCCGGAACGCATTCAGGCTGAGTTCTCGAAGCTGCTTCTGGGTGCACATCCGCGTGAGGGCCTCACGCTCCTGGTGGAGACGGGCCTGGCCGAGCGTTTCATCCCCGAACTGCCGAAGCTGCAGCTGGAGATCGATGAGCATCATCGGCACAAGGATGTGTATGAGCATTCGCTGACCGTCCTGGAGCAGGCCATCATGCTGGAGCGTGCACACGATCCGGTGTGCGAGCCGGATCTGGTGCTGCGGCTGGCGGCCTTGCTGCACGATGCCGGCAAGCCGCGCACCAGACGCTTTGAGGCTGGTGGTGCGGTGTCCTTCCATCACCATGATGTGGTCGGCGCCAAGTTGGTTCGCAAGCGCCTGAGTGCGCTGCGCTACAGCAACGAGATCATCGACGACGTGTCGAAACTCGTGGAATTGCACCTGCGTTTCCATGGTTACGGGTCGGGGGAGTGGACAGACTCAGCAGTGCGGCGCTACGTCCGCGATGCCGGCGACCAGCTGGTACGACTGCACAAGCTCACGCGCGCCGACTGCACCACGCGCAACCGGCGCAAGGCGCTCATCCTGCAGTCGACGTACGACGAACTCGAGCGTCATATCCACGCCCTGGCCGAGCAGGAGCAGCTTGACGCCATCCGTCCCGATCTGAACGGCGAGGACATCATGCGCGTCCTCGGTGTGGGCCCCGGCCCGCTCGTGGGCCGTGCCTACAAGTTCCTGCTGGAGCTGCGCATGGAACAGGGACCGATGGATCCCGAGTCGGCGGAGGCAGCGCTCACCTCGTGGTGGCAGAGCCAGACCTGACAGCCGCTCGGTTGTGCAGCAGGTGCCCTCCGGGTGGAGATCTGACATACAACTCACGACACGGTGGCACGCAGCGCTTGGGCGCCCGATAGCGTTCAGGCGTGGAACGGGGACACTTCGCGCAGGTACTGCGGGATCGTCGTTTCCAGCGTCTGCTCGGGGTTCGCGTTGCCGGGACCACCGCGGACGGCCTGCTTGAGGCGGCGCTGGCGTCATTCGTGCTCTTCAGCCCCACCCGTGAACCCACACCGGCCAAGGTGCTCTCGGCCTTCGCCGTGCTGCTGCTGCCTTATTCGTTCATCGGCCCCTTTGTCGGCGTGCTCATCGACCGCTGGCAGCGGCAGCGCATCCTGCTGAACGCCACCGTGATGCGGGCCCTGCTCCTCCTTGCGATAGCCGGCCTGGTCGCGCTGGGCCACTCCGGCGCCGACCTGGCCGTAGTGGTGCTGGCGTCACTGGGCGTCGGACGTTTTGTTGCGGCTGCACTCTCGGCCTCGTTGCCGCACGTCGTAGACGAGGGGTTGCTGGTGCCGGCCAATGCCATCGCGCCCACGACCGGCACCCTGATGTCCGTGCTCGGTGGCCTTGTCGGCGTCAGCATGGCCACGCTGCTGGGGGGCAGTGACACCGCAACCGTCGTGATCATCCTGATCGCAGCCTTGGGGCATCTGCTGGCGGCCGCCTTCGCCAGGCGCATTCCTCGCATCGAGTTGGGTCCGGACAGCTACCAGCGCAAGACCTTGTTTGAGGCCGTCGAATGGTTGGTGAGCGGCTTGCGTCATCTGCACTCGCGGCCCCGGGCCACGCGCGCGATCGCGCGCGTCACCGTGCACCGGGTGGCCTTCGGCGGTGCGACGCTCTTCGTGCTCCTGCTCACCCGCAACTCCTTCAATGACGTCGCGCACTCCACGCATGCGCTGGGCCAGTTCTCCTTCGTCATCGGTTTCGCGGGCGCTGGCGCTTTCGCCGGTGCCATCCTGACGCCCATGGTCGTGGATCGCGTGGGCGTCACGCGCTGGGCACAGTACGTGCTGGCGACGTCCGCTCTCGCAGTGGCGGCGCCGTACATGCTGGCCGCCAAGCAGGGCAGTGGCCCACTGGCCCTGACGGCCATGCTGCTCGGCAGTACCTTCATCGGCTTCGCCGGGCAGTGTGTGAAGATCACATCCGACACGGTGGTGCAGACGGAGGTCGCGGACTCGCATCGGGGCCGGGTGTTCGCTGTCTATGACATGGCGCTCAACTTCGGCACCATCGCGGGCACCGCACTGGCGGCGTTGCTCGTACGCACGAACGGCCAGTCGCCGGCGTTCGCCCTGGCCCTTGGTCTCATCGTGCTGCTGGCGGCCGTCATTCCCGCCTGATCGGGTCCTCGTCCGTTCGTCGAAGGCCCGTAGGTCGGCCCCTGAAAGATCCGTCACTTCTGCGACACTCAGTGCTGGGAGGGCCCGATGACGGTCGCTGCAGCCAGCCGTGAGGCGCGCTTCGAAGCGCTCTTCGACGAGCACGCTCTTGCCGTGCACCGCTATGTGGCACGTCGTACGCACACTTCCGATGTTGATGACATTGTGGCCGACGTCTTCCTGGTGGCGTGGCAGAAGATCGACGCCATACCCGATGACTTCCAGCAGCCATGGCTCTTCCGCACCGCCTGGAATGTGCTGGCCAACCGGCGGCGCAAGTTCGTGGAGTTGCCCTTTGAGCACCTGCCGGAAGATCCGCGTGATGGTGACATCGCCGATGTGGTCGTGGAGGACGTGACCCTGAGGGAGGCTTGGCTCAGCTTGGGTGCACGCGATCGTGAAGTGCTGCGGCTGGTGGCGTGGGACGGGCTCAATGGCGCGGAACTGGCGGCAGCCCTCGGCATCAGCGTGAGCGGTGCCGGCGTAGCGCTTTCACGAGCACGTGCGCGATTTGCCGCAGCATGCACAGAAACATCAAGCGAGACAACGACATTCATGGGTAGAGGTGATCGATGATGTCTGACGATCAGCACTACTTCCAGAAACTGCAGGCCGCGGATCCGGCGGCCGGCAGTGCCCCCGATCTTGACGCGCTCAAGGCGCGCGTTATGGCCAACCGTGAATCCAACTTGGTGATGCTGCGACCGCGCCGAACATCGTCGCGCCTGCTCTCGGCTGCGGCCGCGGTCGCGGTGCTGGCTCTGGCCGGTGGTTTCGGTGGTGGCTTCGTGAGCGGTCGCAACAGCCTGCAGCCGCAGCTGCAGCTGCAGCCGCCGGGCTTCGCCTCCACGCCCAGGGTCCCCACGCCCAGTGCCAACGCCGTCGCCGGCAAGGCCATCATCGCCCAGGACGGCTCGGCGGCACTGGGCAAGGGCGGTGGCGTGGGCATGGGTGGTGGCGGTTTCGGCGGCACCATAATCACGCCCACCGCCGAGGTACCCAATCAGTCCGGCACCGCCATGGCCTACTCCTTCTCCGACGCCGGGCTTGATCGGGCGGCCTTCCTGCGCACCCTCGCCGACCTGGTGGGTATCCCCAGCAGCGCGGCGGTTGGCAGCGAACAGGGATCGCCCATGATCCAGGACACGCGCGGCCAGTACTCGGCGTTCGTCGGCCACGACCCCCAGGCCTGGTTCAACGCCAACAACATGGAGCGTTCGCCCTGGCGTTGCAACGAGCAGACAACGCCGGAGGCTGCCAGCGGCAGTGCCCGGGCCGGCACGGCGATGGCATCGCCCGGTGACTGCTCGAGCAGCTGGAGGACGCCGTCCGACGCCGACGCCCTGCGGCAGGCCAAGGCTGCCTTCGCGGCACTGGGTGCGGACGTGGCGTCAGCCAACTTCTTCGTCACGCTCAACGGTTCCGACAAGTTCGTGACCATGTATCCGTCGGTGGCAGGGATGCAGGTTCAGGCCACGTGGTCGGCGGAGATCTCGCAGCAGGGCCTGGCCTCGATCAGCGGTTACGCCGCGCATATCGCAGCGCTCACCAGTTACCCCATCGCAGGTGCGCGTGATGTGGCCAACCGCTCGCTCGACAAGCGCTGGGCCGCTTTCGGTCCCAACCAACTTTGGTACCCGCAGCCTGACAGCGCGGTGGCGGGCGGGGCGCCAGCCAGCCCCACCGTCAGGCTTATGAACGGCAAGCCCATGATCCCGGGCTGGGTGCATGAGGTCACGGTGTCCCATGTCGAGCGCTCACTCATGCAGATGTGGTTGCCCGACGGCACCGGCCTGCTCATGCCGGCGTGGACGTACACCGATGCCGAAGGCGTGCAATGGCAGATGCTGGCCATCACCGCGGACTACGTCGACTGGCAGGCGGGCGGCGGCGGCTTCGGCCTGGACTGACGGAGTGGCAGAAGCGAAGGGCCGTCAACGCTCCCGGGTGGG
>JAKAIC010000011.1 GCA_021814565.1 Actinomycetes bacterium
GATGCGCTTGAAGTGGTCGATGTCCAGCATCAACACCGACAGCTGCGTATGGCTCTGCACGGCCTGGTGGAGCTGCCGGCGCAGCTCGGCCTCGCCTGCTCGGCGATTGAAGAGTCCGGTGAGGGCATCGGTTGTCGCCAACTGCTGAAGACGCTGGTGCTGCACCACCAATTCGGTGACATCGGTGAAGGTGACCACGTAGTTCGAGACCGCTCGCACCTCGCTGCGCACGGCCACGGCACTGCGCATGGCATGCATTACGGATCCATCTTTGGCGCGCAGCGAGACTCGGTTGGGGCCGTCGTCACCGACACTCAGGGCAGCGACAATCTCGTCATACACGCTGGCGCCTTGCGCCTCCTGGTACAGCATGTGCGCAGTGCGACCCACCGCCTCCTCGCTGCTGTATCCAAGCGCCTGCTCAAAGGCGCTGTTGACGAAACTGATGCGCATCTGGTCGTCAGTGACCATGATCGGATCGCGCGCCAGTTGCACCGCCTGGGCCAGCAGGTCACGCTCACGCTCGGCATTGAGTCGAGCACTCACGTCCTCCTGCACCGACACGAAGTGCGTTATCTCCTGGCTCTGCACGCGCACCGGCGAAATGTTCCATTGCACCGAATAGGGCTGGCCGTCCTTGCGGTAGTTCACGGTCGCGCCCTCGAAATAGGCGCCGGCGCGGATGCTGACACGGAGACGTTCGATCACGACAGGATCGGTATCCGGGCCCTGCAGAATCCGGGGAGAGACTCCGATGAGTTCCTCGCGGGTGTAGCCGGTCATGGCGCAGAAGGCGGCATTGCATTCAACGATGCGCGGCCCACCGTCGGAGAAATCCGCGTCGGTGATCACAACGGCGTTGTAGAGATGCTCCAGAGCGGCCTCGGAAAGCCCCTCCAGGCCCCAGACCCTGCTCAATTGCCCTCCTGCGGTGGGGCGTGACGGGCACACGTTACGCCTGATACGGGCCGAGCCATGGCAACGGCATAGATGGCCTCTACTGCTGGAGCGACCCGGTCGTTAGCATCGAACGCATGGGGGCTGGTCTGTATCTCGGTGTTTGCGCCGTCTCGGGGCTGACATCGATGGTGCTTGCCGTGATTGCCTGGCGCAGGCGTGCCGCGGCTTCGGCTTCGGCCGCCCTGGCCGCTTTCTTCCTGGCCGACGCCTTGTGGGATCTGGCCTACGTACTCGACGAGACGACGGGTTCCACTCGCATCGGCCTCACCGTCATGTACGCCGGCGTGGCGCTGGCCGCGCCCGCAGCATTTGTCTTCCTCGCACAACTGGGCCACTTCGAGTTCCTGCAGTCGCGGATGGTGCTGGGCATTCTGGCCGCGATATCCAGCGTCATCGTCGCAGCCGCGGCGCTCGATTCCCGGCTGGGCCTGCTGTTCAACGGCTTCCTCGGTTCTGACAGGCTGGTGCGCGCGCACGTGGGGCCCGTCTTCTGGCTCAACGTCATCTACGACTACATCCTGCTCGCTGGCATCACGGCAATGGTCATCAGCTACCTGCGTCGCAATCGTCACCGGCTGTACCGACGCCAGTCCGTGGCCTTGCTCATCGGCGTCATCGTGCCCTGGGCCAGCAGCCTGGGTCTCGTCCTCAACCTGACCTCCCGGGACATCACACCCCTGGCACTCAGCATCACCGCACTCGCCTTCGCCATGGCCATGTGGCGCTACCGCGGTGTCAGCGTGGTGCCCATAGCTCGCTCACTGCTGGTGGATCGAATGGCAGATGCGGTGATCGTCCTGGATCCGCAGCGCATGATCTCGGACATGAACCCGGCGGCAGCCACCATGTTCCGCGCCGATCTCGCGGACATCGGCGCGGGCCTGAAGGATGTGCCAGTGCTTGCCAGCGCCCTGGCGGAACTGGATCTGGCGGCTGAGAACCCCGCCTTCGAATGCGTCATCCCCGAGCAGTCGCGATCCCGTCATGTGGAAATCACCTCACACGTATTGCGCGATGCCCATGGCCGCTTCAACGGCACCCTCATCGTGGGACACGACATCACGCACCGCATGGATCTGGAACGGGCACTGGAGACTCTGGCACTCACCGATGCGCTCACCGGAATCGGCAATCGTCGACGCTTCGAGGAGCGGCTCGCCCTCGAGCATGCACGAGCCGCGCGCACCGGTGAACCGCTGACGCTCGTCATCGTCGATCTCGACCACCTGAAGGAGACCAATGACGCAGGCGGGCATCGCGCCGGCGATGCGGCTCTGCGTCGGGTTGCACGACATATTGCCGCGAACGTGCGCAGCACCGACCTCGCTGCACGCATCGGCGGTGACGAGTTCGCCGTGCTGCTCCCGGAGACGGACCTGCAGTACGCACGGGTGGTGGTGGATCGCATCCTTGATGCCGTCCGTTCAGACCGGGATGGATCACTGATCGGCCCCATCACGGTCTCGATCGGGGTCGCCTGCGTTGACGCGCGAATCCAGCCCTCGCAGGACCTGGAGTCCCTCGCGGATCATGCTCTCTATGCCGCCAAGCAGGCCGGGCGAAGTCAGGCCCACTTCTCAGCCGCTGCCGAGGTACTGGCTGATCACGACAACACCGCCACATACCTACGCGACGTCCAATAGCCTGATGGCGTGAAATCCGCGAGCTGGTTGCTTGACCTGCTGGGTCCTGGGCTCGACCTCGACCACTCCGCGCTGACGCGCAGCCTGTACGCGCACGATGCGTCGAACTACCGCATCACACCGCAGGTGGTGGTATTCCCGCGCAATGCCGATGAGGTGGCTCATGTGATGCGTTGCGCCACCGCCACGCGCACGCCGGTGACCGCACGCGGCGCGGGCAGCGGCATGGCAGGCAACAGCATCGGCAGCGGAGTCGTGCTCGATTTCCGGCGGCACATGCATTCCCTACTCGCAGTGGATGCGGAGCAGGGGTTGGTCTCAGCGGAGCCGGGACTGGTGCTCGATGAGCTGAACCGGGCAGTGGCAGCCCACGGCCTCATGTTCGGCCCCGACCCCTCCTCCCATAGCCGCGCCACCATCGGCGGCATGCTCGGCAATGACGCATGCGGCAACCACTCCATCGCCTACGGCCGCACCAACCAGCACGTGCGTGCACTGGATCTGGTGCTCTCCGACGGCACCCGCGTCAGAGCGACGAACCACGGCCTCCACGCCCTGGATGCCGGCGACGAGCAACAGGTGAGCGCGCTGGTGGCGCAACTGCTCACCACCGTGGCGGCCCACGCCGGGCCACTGCGCCGGGAGTTCGAGCGCTGCCCGAGGCAGGTTTCAGGATATGCACTGCACCATCTGCTGCCCGAACGCGGTTTCGATGTGGCACGTGCGCTGGTGGGGTCGGAAGGGTCGCTGGCCATCATCGTCGGTGTCACTCTGGCATTGGTGCCCAGACCCCGGGACAAGCAGTTGATGGTGCTCAGCTACCGGAATCTCATCGATGCCGCCCGGGATGTTCCCACCTTGCTCTCCCATTCCCCGGCCGCGATCGAGGCCATCGATAGAGACATCGTCGCGACCATGCGGGCACGGCGCGGGCCGGCATCGGTTCCCAGCCTGCCGGATGGCGAGGCCTGGCTCTACGTGGAATTCGAGGATGCCATCGCACTCGCCGATCTCGGCCTGCTGGCGTCGCAGGTGCGTGCGCTGGGGCACGTGGTGTCGGTTATGCAGGTGCACGATGCAGCACAGCGCCAGGCGCTCTGGCAGGTACGCGAGGAAGGTGCCGGGCTGGCGTCAAACCTCATCTCCGGGGCCAGGGGCCGGCCGGGCTGGGAGGACACCGCAGTGCCACCCGAGGCGCTCGCGGACTATCTCATGGACCTGCAGGAGATCCAGCGACAGCACGGTTTCGCGGGTGTGCTGTACGGCCACTTCGGCGCTGGCTGCGTGCACATCCGCTTCGATTTCGACCTGCAGTCGACACAGGGTCGTGAGCGGATGCGTGCGTTCCTGCGCGACGCCGCACAGGCGGTGGCCGGGCACGGCGGATCCATCTCCGGAGAACACGGTGACGGCCGCGCACGCAGCGAGTTGCTGCCCTTCATGTACTCACCGGAGCTGATGCAGTGCTTCGCGGAGGTCAAGGGCATCTTCGACCCAGAGGGTGTACTCAACCCCGGCATCATCGTGGACGGGCCCAGCGTGCTCGCCGATCTCCCGGCTGCCCCGGTGCACCTGCGCACTCCGTTCACGCTGGCCAGCGACGATGGCGATCTGGGCATGGCAGCGGGAAGGTGCGTGGGAATCGGCAAGTGCGTGACAGCCAACATCAGCAGCATGTGCCCGTCCTTCCAGGTGACGCACCAGGAGGTGGATTCCACACGTGGACGCGCACGCGTCCTGCAGGATGCGCTGGCCGGAATCGAGGTGTCGCTCGAGCATGCCGTCAAGGCGCTCGACAACTGCCTTTCCTGCAAGGCCTGTTCCATCGACTGCCCGACGGGTGTCGACATGGCGACCTACAAGTCCGCGGTACTGCATCGGTATTACCGAGGTCGGCGGAGGCCGCTCACCCACTACTCGCTGGGCCGCCTGCCAGCGCTGCTACGCACCGCTGCACGTGCCCCTCGCATGGCCAATGCGCTGCTGGGCAATCGCCTGCTCCAGCGTCTGCTGCCGCTGGTGGGCATCACCTCCAGGCGCCGCCTGCCCCGACTCGCCACGGAACCCATTGCTGCCGTGGCCAGCGCGAGGCCCGGTGTCGCACCACGCGCGCTGCTCTTCGTGGACACCTTCACGCGCTCCTTCCGGCCCCAACTGGTGAGCGCCGCCATACGCGTGCTTGACGCCGCGGGCATCCCGGTGCGCTTGGTGGAGGAGGGCTGCTGCGGGCTCACCTGGATCACCACCGGACAGCTGGAGACCGCGCAGCAGGTGCAGCGGGATCTGCTGCGAGTGCTGTCCGGCTTCGATCCCAGTCTGCCCATCGTCGTGCTGGAGCCCAGCTGCGCGGCTTCGCTGGCCCAGGATCTGCCCGAACTGCTCCACGAACCAGCCGCGCGCTTACTGGCCGCACGGGTGCGCACCTTCGCGCAGATCCTCGGTGAGCTGGCGCAGGACTGGACGTGGCCTGCCTTACCGGCCCAGGTGGTGCTGCAGACCCACTGCCACGAGCGTGCGGCATTCGCCTCCGCTCCCCAGCGTGCGCTCCTCGCCCAGCATGGCGCCGCCGTCGACGAGGCCATCGGCTGCTGCGGATTGGCCGGCAATTTCGGATTCGAGCACGCGCACTACGAGCTCTCGGTTCGCATTGCCGAGCAGTCGCTGCTCCCCACCCTCGACGCAGCGGGCCCAGCAGCGGTGATGCTGGCGGACGGCTTCGGGTGCCGCTGCCAGATCGAGGACCTGCGGCCGGGCAGCGAACCCCTGCATCTGGCGGAGCTGCTCGATCGTGCACTGATTTCCTCGTGCCGCTAGGTGCAATTGCGCCGCAACAGGTTGCACTTGCGCAACACCGCTGTGCCGCCATCGCCGCGCTCATACACTCGGGACGACCACTTTCGATGGAGGAACACCATGTCCGGCACCCACGATCCTCTGTGGTTCAAGAACGCGGTGATCTACCAGATCCTCCCTCGTGCCTTCTTCGACAGCAACGGCGACGGCGTCGGCGATTTCCCGGGCATCACCGGCAAGCTCGACTACATCGAGAAGCTGGGCGTCAACGCCATTTGGGTGCAGCCCTTCTTCCCCTCCCCGCTGCGTGACGGCGGCTACGACATCGCGGACTACGTGAACGTCGCCGACATCTACGGCAGCCTTGACGACGCGCGGCATCTCATCGACGAGGCCCACCAGCGCGGCATCCGGGTGATCTTCGAGCTCGTCATCAACCACACCTCGGATCAGCATCCATGGTTCCAGGCCGCCCGCAACGCGCCCAAGGGCTCGCCGGAACGCGACTTCTACGTGTGGAGCGACAGCGGGCAGGAGTACCCGGACGCCCGCATCATCTTCCTTGACTCCGAGCAGTCGAACTGGACCTGGGATGAGGTCGCCGGCCAGTACTTCTGGCACCGCTTCTTCCACCATCAGCCCGACCTCAACTTCGACAACCCGGCAGTGCAGGAGGCCGTGTTCAAGGTCATGGAGTTCTGGGTGGAACTCGGCGTTGACGGCTTTCGTCTCGACGCCATCCCCTACCTCTTCGAGCGCGAGGGCACCACCTGCGAAAACCTGCCCGAGACCCATGCCTTCCTCAAGCAGTTGCGCAAGCGCATCGACGCCAGGAACCCCGAGGTCATCCTGCTGGCTGAGGCCAACCAATGGCCCGAGGACACGCGTCCGTACTTCGGCGATGGCGACGAATGCCACATGAACTACAACTTCCCCCTCATGCCCCGCCTCTACATGGCCATCGCCAAGGAGGACCGCTCGAGCATCATCGACATCCTCGAGCAGACGCCGGAGATCCCCGGTTCATGCCAATGGGCCATGTTCCTGCGCAACCATGACGAGCTCACGCTGGAGATGGTGACGGAGGAGGAGCGCGACTACATGTGGCGCGTGTACTCACCGGATCCGCGCGGCTACAGCAATCTCGGTATCCGTCGCCGCCTGGCGCCGCTGGTCGAGAACGATCGGCGCCGCATCGAGCTGCTCAACAGCCTGCTGCTCTCCATGCCAGGTACGCCCGTCCTCTATTACGGGGACGAGATCGGCATGGGCGACAACTTCTGGTTGCAGGATCGCGACGGCGTCCGCACTCCCATGCAGTGGGACGACACGGCCAACGGCGGCTTCTCCGCCGCGCCGGCCGAGGCCCTGTACCTGCCGGTGATCGCCGACCCGCAGTACCAGCCCGGTGCAGTGAATGTGGCGGCACAGGAGGCCAACCCCAATTCGCTGCTGTGGTGGATGCGCCACATCCTGGCGCTGCGCCAGGAACACCCGGTGTTCGGCCGCGGTTCCATCACCCTGCTCAACCCCGAGAACACGCGCGTCCTCGCCTACACGCGGAACGACGGTGAGGAGGCGGTGCTGGTCGTCGCGAATCTCTCACGCAATGTCCAGAGCGTGGAATTGGATCTCTCCGGCAGCGCCGGCCAGACGCCCGTGGATCTCTTCGGTGGCGCGCAACTGCGCACCATCGGCACTGAACCGTACTCACTCACGCTTGCTCCCTACGGCTTCTACTGGCTCTCGCTCACTCCTCCGGTCGCAGCGGCCGGAGTGCCAGTTGTCGAGGTGGACACTGTGCTCTTCGACGACCCGCGTGCCCTGCGCCGGCTGGAGAAAGCGCTGCCCGCAGCCATCGTCGACCGGCGCTGGTTCGGCTCCAAGTCACGCTGTGTTCTGGATATCGACATCATCGATGCCATCAAGGTGCCAGGAGTACGCGGTGCGCGCCTGCTGCTCACCAATGTCACCTACAGCGAGGGCGAGCCCGACAGCTACCTGCTGCCGGTGCGCGAGGTCAACGTGGTCATGGATCCCAGCTCCGTGCTCGTGAAGCTGCACTTTGCCGACGAATCCGACGTCACGCTCATCGACGGTTGCCATGATGCGGCAACCGTTAACGCGCTGTTGCGCGCCATCGAGCAGGGTGCGGAACTGCCGGGAGCTCGAGGCACGGCGCGTGGCACCCGCACGGCCGCCTACGGGGCCCTGCGCGGCGACGGCGAGCTGGTCCCCACGCTCTGGCGGCGTGAGGGCAGCAACTCCTCCATCGCCTTCGGTGACCGACTCATGATGAAGGTCTTCCGCCGCCCTGCCATCGGGAGCAACCCAGATTGGGAACTGGGGCGCTACCTGACGGACGTCGCGCACTTCCCCAGCGTGCCACGCACCGCCGGCGGCCTCGAGTACGTCGATGCGCAGGGCCACGCACGCACGCTGGCGATTGTGCAGGAGTTGCTGGAGAACGAAGGTGACGCACGCCAGCAGTTCATGGCGGACCTGCGTGACTACTTTGCGGCAGTCAGTGCGCGTCAGGTCGCAGCACAGGACTTCAACCTGTCGCACCCTGAGTGGAGCCTTGGGCACCATGCGGTGCCAGCGCTCGCGCAGGAGTTGTTCGGCGCTGCGCTGCAGCGTGCAGAGCTGCTGGGCCGCCGCACCGCGGAGATGCATCTCGCCTTTGCCGGAGCCACCGATCCTGCGCTGTCACCCATGGCCTTCACGCCGCACTACCAGCGCTCGCTCTACCAATCGACGCGACAGCAATTGCGCCTGGCGCTGGATCTGCTGGCACGCCACCGGGCACAGCTGGAAGCCGACGCGGCCGTGAATGCCGATCGTCTGTTGGCGCAGGGGAACAGTGTCTTCGCCGGCCTGGCCCCCGTGAAGGACCTGCGCATCGCCGCGCGACGCATGCGCGTGCACGGCGACTACCACCTCGAGCAGGTACTGGTGCGGCAGGGTGACTACCTGATCCTCGACTTCGAGGGCGAGCCATCGAAATCACTTTCCGAACGACGTATTCGCCTTTCGCCGTTGAAGGATGTGGCGGGCATGCTCCGCTCCTTCGACTACGCGGCGCGGCCCACCCTGGATGCTCTCGCCCATCCCCAGGACGCAGTACATGTTGCGGCCTGCACCTACTGGACGACCTGGATGAGTACCGCCTTCCTCAGCGGTTACCAGCGCACCGGCGGTGCCGAATTGCTGCCCGAAGGTCGTGAAGCCAGCGAGGCGCTGCTGCGGAACTTCCTGTTGGAGAAGGCCGCCTACGAAGTCGTCTACGAGCTCAACAATCGTCCCAGCTGGGTGGGCATTCCCCTGCGCGGCATCATGGACCAATTGGCGTAGCTCATTCGTCGCGACCGCCCGCGTACCAGCGGCGGGTGGTCACGGGATGGACAGCCGCACGCTGCCCAGCTCGGGTAACACCTTGCCCGTGCGCACCCCCAGCTGGCATGCGCGGCCGGTCTTGGCATCGGCTGTGATGTCGACTGCACGTACTGTGCAGTCCGCCGACGGATCGGCCGAACGAGGCTTCCAGGGCCCAGGGCCGGTGGTGACGATGTGCGGGAAGGTCCCGATAAGTCGTATGTGCAGGACGTGGCTGGAAGTGCAGGCGTAGCCCAGATTCGACTCCATAACGGTGCCGGCGACCGCGGTCACCGTCACGCTCACGACATTCGCGCCCTCCTTCACGACCTCCTGCTGGGCCAGTGCGCGCGCCCATTGGAGTTCTTGCGCGGTCATACCGTGCTTTGGCTTGGGGCCGGTTCGCTAGCGGACACCGTTGACGTCGATGCGGCGACACACACTTCACGCGCTGAGCAGCCGGTCGCTAGGAGCGCCACGGGCAGCAGGCTCAGCGCGTACATTCGCTAGGAGCAGGCGCTCGCTGTCCTTGGTTGCGGTACTCGTTGCTGCAGGATCGCCTTGCCAGCACGGTCGCTGCTTTCCGTGGGCTTGGTTTGCGTGTACCCCGGGCGCGAGATTGTTATCCAGGTGTTACGGAAGGTGTTGGAAAACAAGGGGTTTTGGGTGATTGCTTGTCGGACCCCCTGCGTAGATTCGCGGTATGTCGGTGATCTGCATTGAGGCCGCGCTCAGCACAAGCTTGGCGTGCGCGCAGATCATGCGCGATCACACGGCGCTCGAGTATTTCGACGGTGTGGCCGCACATGCGGAGGTGGTTGAAGCGGCGCAAGCTCCGCTCACGCTGCCCTTCAACGCGGATTCGGTAGCCGAGCCTCGCGAAGCTCTGCACTACGAGATGGGTGCACTTGCGATGTCGATCGCACGCCAGACACCTACGCACCTGAGTGCCGTGGAACGCGTGCGCTTTCTCAAGAACGCACTTCGCGTAAGCGCCTGGGCGGAGTCCCGCATCAACGGCGCCATGCTGGCCATCGCCGGAGACAAACGACGCGTCCAGACCGTGCGGGTCGCAGGCGCACACGGCATGGAGTCAATCGAGATCGAGGACGCTGCACGTTCTGAGATCGCGCTCGCCGCACGTTGGACGGAGTCCTGCGCCCATGAGCGCCTGACCGCTGCTCGCACGATCCGCCTCCTGCTCCCGGAGACCGGGCGCGCGCTTGAGGTTGGCGCACTCTCATCGGCGCAGGCCATGGTCATTGCGGAAGGTGCAAAGCGATTGGCCATCGGCCTGAACCTTGACGCCACGTCCGCGAATACCGATCGCGAGTGTCCTGCCTGGCGGGAACTGCAGCAACACGCCAGCGCGCTTGATCATCGGGCCAGTGTCATCGCTGCACGATCGACACCTTCGCGCACCCGCGCGGCCGTGAACCGCATCGTTGACGGTCTTGACCCCGACGGCATGCGGCGTCGCCGCCAAGCTGCCACCCGCCATCGTGGCGTGTGGGTGCAACCCGAGGCCGACGGCAACAGCCTGCTCATCGCACGCATGGCGACGGCGCAGGCCAACGCCTGCCTTGCGCAGGTCCGCAGTCTCGCCGATTCCATGCGGGCCAGTGCCGTGGCTGCCGGCGTCCCGGACGATCGCGGTATCGGGGAACTGCGCGCGGAGGCCTGCGCCAGCCTCATGCTGCGCAGCGAAACAACCGAGCCGGACGCCGAAGGACCTCGCGTCCGTGCCGACATTGATGTCGTGATCACGCTTGACGCCCTGCTCCGCCAGCAAGGCTCCGCAGCACCGGACATCGCAATCCTGCGCGGCGCCGATGGTGAGGAATGCCTGCCTGTTGAGGAAGTCCGCGATCTGTTTGCCGACGGCCACGAAGTCACACTCCGCCGACTGGTCACCGACCCACTGACTGGCCACCTGCTCGACGTCTCACCGCGGCGCTACGTACCGTCCCAGCGTCTGCGCGAGTTCATCATCAATCGCGATCTTCGGTGTCGCTGGCCCGGCTGCAACGCCCGTGCGGCAACGGCCGATCTCGATCATGCCAAGGCATTCGAGGAAGGTGGAAGCAGCACTCGCGCGAATCTCGGTTCGCTGTGTCGTCGACACCACCTGCTCAAGACCCATGCCGGATACCAGTTGGACGAGAGCAACCCTGACGGCGCCTGCAGCTTCACGACGCCATCCGGCTTGCGGTACCAGCACGATCCGCAATCGGTCATTCCCGACGCGCCACCCTGGTGAGCGCGCACTACCAGGTGGTGACGTCGATCCGCTCCGGGTCCACATCCGGCACCATGAACGCGTACATGCCTTCGCCACCGGACCACGTCACTTCTGCGATGCCCGCGTCCACCACCACGTCCAGCTGGCCCGTGGCACCGTCACTGCGGAGATCCGCCACATAGGTCACGGCATCGTCGGCACTCACATGCAGGGTGTGAGCATCCCAATCCAGCACCAGCGACCAGCCGCTGTCCGCATCGTCAATGTCAATGCAGAAGCCACCATTGCAGGCCTCCTCCAAGTTGATGGTGAAGCGCCATGCGGGTTCGGCCGCAGTGACGATGGGATCCAGATTCGGATGCTGCGCCAATACCAGACGATCGTCGATCACATGCAGGCGCTGGACGAAACTCTGCTCACCGGCCCAGGGCTGGCCTTCGTCCACCGGTAACTCGCGAAGCCAGGACATGACGCAGGGCTGGCCTTCAGCGTCGTGAAAAGTGGTTGTCGCATATACGGACTTCGAGTGCCCGAAGTGCCCCCAGGTGCGGGGCGTGAAGGCCAGACCGTCATAGTCACCGATGGCGTACAGCACCTCCGCGAGCCCAGCTTGGTCCATAGCCGACACCAGCAGCACCCACTGTCCGTCCACCTGCAGGAATTGCGGGCACTCCCAGACGGTGCCCGAGGCCAGAGGGCCTGCCTCCGAGGATCGAGAGGCGAGCACACCGTCGTAGCTCCAGTGCCTAAGATCGGTGGATGAGTACTGCAATGCGCATCCGCCGACGCCGCGCTGCCCGGCCCCGATGGTGAGCTTCCAGCCCTGGCCGTCACGGCGCACCTGCGGATCGCGGAAGTCGAAGAACTCGTCGGACGGCGGCCCGTCAATGACCACGCCGATACGCGTCCATTCGCTCATCTCGCTGCTGCCCACTGCCGCTACCACCAGGCCACGGCTCCACTCCCCGGCCGTGGGACGCGTGTAGAACATGGTCGGCTGCGGGGCCAAGACGAGGGATCCCGACCAGCATCCCACCTCATCTGCGCACGGCATCAGCGCTGGCTCCAACTCCTGCCATTGCACGAGATCGGGTGAGACGGCATGGCCCCAGTGCATGGCGGCCTCCCAGCTGGTGCCCAGGGGCGAGTACTGGAAGAAGAGGTGGTACCGCTCACCATCGAAGACGATGCCATGGGGATCATTCATCCAGCCCCGGGCGGGCGTGAAGTGGAACTGCGGGCGCCGTCTCGTCATGGGCGAAGGCTAACCACAGGTCCCGGCACACTCCTGCCCTGTTATTCCTACTGACTCGGTAGGAATAGGTTACAATATGGCAATGCACAGCCTGCAGTACGTCCTGGCCGGATCGGTGGTCGGCTTTGCCGTGGGCCTCACCGGCATGGGTGGGGGCGTGCTGATGACGCCGATTCTGGTGCTGCTCTTCAAGATCAACCCCCTGGCCGCGGTCGGCAGCGACCTGCTCGTCTCCTTCTGCATGAAGCCGCTCGGAGCGTTCGTGCACCACCGGGCCGGCACCATCCGCTGGGAGATCATGCGCTGGCTCATCCCCTTCTCGGTGCCCGCCGCCTTCTCCGGGGCCTTCATTCTCGATCGCCTGGGCAGCGGCCCCCAATTGGCAGACCGCCTCAAACTCATGATCGGTGGGGCACTCCTGCTCGCGGTGGTGGGCATGGTGGCGGGCATCTTCATCGGACACGGACGCACACACCTGGCCGACGACGAGCAACTGCAGGTACGGCGCCTGCCGACCGCACTCATCGGACTTTTCGGTGGCCTCGTCGTCGGCATCACCTCGGTGGGCTCAGGCTCGCTCATCATCGTGCTGCTCATGCTGCTCTACCCGCGCCTGCGCGCGCGCGACCTGGTGGGCTCGGACCTGGTACAGGCCATTCCCCTGGTGGGAGCGGCAACCCTCGGCCACCTGATGACGGGCAATGTGCAATTCGGCCTGGCCGGCTGGTTGCTGGTCGGTGCCCTGCCCGGCATCTACGGCGGCGCCAAGTACTCCACCGAGCTGCCCAATGCCGTACTGCGTTGGCTGCTGGCCGTGCTGCTGCTGGCCTCCGGACTCAAGCTGTGGTACCTGCCCACGCCCATTGTCGTCACTGCCTCCGTGATGCTGGCGCTCGCAGGCATGGAGGTGACGGCACGACGCAGCCGGCGACCGGCTGCCCTGCGCTACCTCGCGCTGACGAGCGCTATTCGCACGCGTTGACGGAATGGCTGGGGTACGAGTACTTCTCCCCCAGCGTCTGCTTGTACACATCCTCACGGAAGCGCACCCCCAGCAAGCGGCAGACGCGCTGGGCTGCACCGGAGTCGGCACAGAAGTCCTCATAGGTGATGTGGATGCTGCGCTCCGGATGCGCCGCGGCATACGCCAGGGCGCGAACCTCGAAGGCCTCCAGGCCGGCGCGCGATTCGGCCCGCTTCTCCTCGGACTCCTGTGCCCACCAGGCGCCGGACATGGTCTTGTCCAGGTCGCGGGTCAGGAAGATGACGGCGCCCGGAGCCCGCACGTTCAGCAGCCAGTTGAGTTTCTGCTCGAAGTCGGCATCGGTGGTGCGGTACCACCAGCGGATCTCCTTGAAGCCGATGGTCTTGGGAATGGGTTTCAACGGGTACAGCTGATTCAGCAGGGCGCGTCTCACATCGCGCTTCCACTGCACGGTTGAGAAGGACTGCGAGCCGTACCAGGGGCTGGCCGGCTTCTCCCGACCCCCGTACGGCAGTCCGGCGGCATCGGCGAGCAACTGCTGGGCATCGGCCAAGGGCAGCGGGAAGAGGTAGTTCTCGCCCTTGATGTCAAAGCCCGGAAGATGGGAGAGATAGCCGGTGAGCAGGGTGGAGCCACTGCGCCCGTAGGTCACGACATAGACGGATCTAAAGCGGCTGGTGCCGAACCAGGGCGGCAGCAGCAGCCCCAGCAACGAACGCAACCACAGTGGCGGACGCAGCCGTGTCTGCAGCCGGGCCAGCGTCCAACCAGGATTGCTGGCGAGGTAGTGCAGGGTGTGGAGCAGATGTCCGGCCATCAGAACCCGACTCCGGCCAATATCGAGCGAACCGCATCGTCGATGCTGCCCGTGCCCTGCACCCTGAGCTCCGCCTGCAGGGGGGCTTCGTAGTCCTGGCCCAGGCCCGTCATGTTGGGAATGGCGCCCGCACCGGCACGTCGGTAGAGACCCTTGGGGTCGCGCTCTACGCACACCTCAAGCGGGGTGTCAACGTGGATCTCCACGAAGTCGCCAACCGCAAAGCGCGCGCGCACCTCGTCTCGGTCGCCGCGATAGGGCGAGACCAGGCACACCAGCACCACCAGGCCGGCATCGGCCATCAGCCGCGCGACCTCCCCCACCCGGCGCACGTTCTCCGCGCGATCCTCGGGCGTGAAGCCGAGATCCTTGTTCAATCCCAGGCGCACATTGTCGCCATCCAGAATGTAGGTATGAATGCCGCGGTCGTTGAGTTCGCGCTCCACGGCATTGGCAATGGTGGACTTGCCGGAGCCGGGCAATCCGGTGAACCACAACACCTTGGAGTCATGGCCCAAACTCTTGGCGCGCGATCCGCGATCGCTGTCGAAAGCCTGCGCATGCACGTTGGTGCCGCGGCGCATGTCATGCAACATGAGCCCGGCGGCCGCCGTGTCGCCGGTGATGCGATTGACGAGCAGGAAGGAGCCGGTGTCGCGCACGCGGTCGTACTGGTCGAGCATGATCGGGAGATCCGTGGCCAGCTCCACATGACCGATCTCGTTGATGGTGAGATCCCGTGCCGCGTGACGGTGTCCGGACTCCACATCCACCTTGTCGCGGATATTGGTGACGGTGGCGTTGGCACGCAATGGGCCGCTCACCAACTCATACGAGCGGCCACGCGCCAAGGGCTGCTCGGTGAGCCAAACCAGTTCCGCTGCATAGCGATCGTTGGGCACGCGGGCCTCGCCACTCTGCACGAACATGTCACCGCGCGCGCAATCGATCTCACGATCAAGGGTGATGGCGATGGCCTGACCGGCCGAGCCTTCGTCAGCGCTGGCGCCGCCGATTGAGATGCCGGCGACACGCGCGCTGACACCGGTGCGTCCGACAGTGACTTCATCACCGACGCGAACCGCGCCCGACAACACAGTGCCTGCATAGCCTCGGTAGTTGCCCCCGGCGCGCAGGACAAGCTGCACGGGCAGCCGGAAGCACTCGCTGGTGGAGAGGTCGGTGGATTCCACCGTGCGCAGCACATCGAGCAGGGTCCCGCCGCCGTACCACGGCGCCGCGTCCGACGGCTGTGTGACGAAATCACCGGCAAGTGCGCTCACGGGGAGCGTGATCAGGCGATCGATACCCACCTTCTGAGCCGACTCCGAGACCTTGCCGACCAAATCGTGGTAGATGCCTTCATCGAACCCGACCGCATCCATCTTGTTGATGGCGACGATCACCGTCTTCACGCCCATCAGGGCGCAGATGTAGAGATGGCGGAAGGTCTGGGTACGTACACCGCGGGCGGCATCGACGAGCAGGATGCCGACGTCAGCGGTGGAGGCGGCAACCGCCATGTTGCGGGTGTACTGCTCGTGACCGGGTGCGTCCGCGATGATGGCCCGCACCCCGTTCTGCAGGTCGAGGTGTCGATAGGCGACGTCGATGGTGATGCCCTGCTCGCGCTCGGCCTCCAGGCCATCGGTGAGCAGCGAGAAGTCCACCTCACCGGCGGGGATGATGGATCCCGAGCGACGGGTCCAGCGCGCCGATTCCAGCACGTCCTCGGGAACCGACAGAGTCTCGGCCAGCAACCTGCCGATGAGGGTGCTCTTGCCGTCGTCGACGGAACCACAGGTGACAATACGCAGCAAGGCGGTCATCAGAAGTAGCCCTCCATCTTCTTGGCTTCCATGGAGGCGCTCTTCTCACCGTCGATGAGGCGACCGGCACGCTCGGAGAGGCGAGTGGTGATGAGCTCGTCGATGAGGTCGTCGACGGTGGCGGCGGGGCTCTCCACCGCCGCGCACAGGGGGTAGCAGCCCAGCGAGCGGAAACGGATAAGCCGCAGTTCCGGCGTCTCGCCCTCCAGCAGGGGGTAGCGATCATCGTCGACCATGATCAAGGAACCGTTGCGCTGCACCACCGGACGCGGCGCGGCGAAGTACAGCGGCACCACGGGGATGCCCTCGCGACGGGTGTACTCCCAGACGTCGAGCTCCGTCCAGTTGGAGAGCGGGAAGACACGCATGGTCTGGCCCTCGGTGAGGCGCGTGTTGTAGGTATGCCACATCTCAGGCCGCTGCGCACGCGGCTCCCAACGATGGCCGGGCAGGCGCAGGGAGAAGATTCGCTCCTTGGCCCGGCTGCGCTCCTCATCGCGGCGCGAGCCTCCCAGCGCAGCGTCGAAGCCGTACTGGTCGAGGGCCTCGCGCAGCGCGACCGTCTTCATGATGCGCGTGTATTCCTGGGTGCCGGCAGTGAAGGGCGTGATGTTGTCCGCCACGCCCTGCTGGTTGGTGTGCACGATGAGGTCCACGCCGTAGAGGGCGGCTATCTCGTCGCGGAAGCGGATCATGTCCGCGAACTTCCAGGTGGTGTCGACGTGCATGAGCGGGAAGGGAATGGGAGCGGGGGCGAAGGCCTTGCGAGCGATGTGGAGCATGACGCCCGAGTCCTTGCCGATGCTGTACAGCATCACCGGCTTGTCGAACGCCGCCGCGGTCTCGCGGATGATCTCGATCGTCTCTGCCTCGAGTACATCGAGCATCTCTTGACGGGACATGGCGGCAACTTTATCGGCCGGATTTACATTCCTCTGCCCTTTCCATGACCATCACAGAGGCTTCCCAGAATTGGCAGGCTCCACGGCGAAGTCCTGGCAGTTCCCTGCATCGTGCATCAACGCTGCGTAGCGCGCCGGCCGTACCAGGTCTCGGCGATCACCGTGCGGCGATCGCGGTAATCGGCGCTGAGACCCGGATGCAGGTGCTCCACAGCGGTGGAGCCAGCCAGGTCCACCGCGAGCAGGTCCTCGGTGACGACCACGCCCTCAATGGCCGGCCGGGGGTCGCGGAAGCCCAACAGCCACTCCGCCAGCAGGCGCGCGCGCAGGCGCACCAGGGGAATGAGGTCGGGCTTGGTGTGCGGGCGCAGCTTCAGCAGCAAGGCCGCTGCCTCAATCGCTCCATTGCCCCAACCTGCTTGCAGCTGAAGTGCGTTGAGAGCCATCTGCCCGCGCGCCAGTTCGTCGTCGATGAGTCCCTCGACCACCCGGGCCAGCGAGTCCGGTGAACTGGCCTCCACCACTACGCCCACCCCCTGCGCCTGCATGGCGAGCGCACGGGCGCGCTGGTCGTCCGTGACATTGTCCGCGGGCACCAGCACGGTGGGCACGGCACAGGCCGTGAACTCGTGGGCTGCGTTGTAACCGACCGAGGTGACGGCGAGATCGACGGCAGCCAGGTAGGGATGCAAAGGAAACACCCCGGTGATGGTATGGATGCGCGCTGCTTCCACTGCGGAGCGATTGCGACCAAGCGCGTCCTTGGTGGTGACCACATTGATGTCCTCGCGTTCGGCCAGCTGCGCCATGATCGCATCGAGGCCGGCGATGGCATTGCTGCCGACGTTGAAGAGCACCGTGGGCTTGTCAGGATCCACGCCCAGGACGGACGAGGCCTGCGCACGATCCAGCATGGCCTGCGGGCCCGCCTCGGTGATGACGCCCACCTTCCGCGCATCACCGCGCTTGTGAGTAGCGCCGGCATCCATGCCGTCCCCGAGATCGCCGGGCTCGATGATCAGGTCGAAGAGATCGGCGAAGGCGAGCGGCGAGGTGATGGCGTCGACCCGCCAGACACCCCGTCGCACCCAGACGGCGGCCACCGGCAGGCGACGAAGTGCGGCCAGCAGCCCGGCGTAGGGCACGACACCGTCGAAGGCCACGACGTCGGCATCCACTTCCTCGGCCAGGGCGACAATGCGATCACGCAGGTACCCGCGATGCCACATGCGCTTGGTGAGCCACGGTGAGGTGTAGCTGGGGCAGTACTCCAGCACCGCGCCACCACGCACCGCCACCGGCGCCGCCTGCGAAAGCGTCATGATGGTGCAGCGCACGTCTGCGGGCAATTGCGCGGCAATCGCCAACTGCCGCACCAGATGTCCCATGCCGAAGCCATTGCTCGTGACCAGCAGTATGGAACGGGACTCACTCATCGAGGCCCCCGTTCGGTCCCGCCACCGCGCGCGCAGCCACCACACCCTGATCCATGAAGGCACGAGCCACACGCGCGAAGGTGTCCGAGATGTGTGAGGGCCGCAGGCGATGCCGCATGGCAAGCGCGCGCTCCCGCGCAGGCGCCTGCCACTCCGTGTTCAGCAGTTCGGCCTCGAGCTCGTCATGCGCCGAGTACACGCGACCGGCACCCTGGGCCAGCAGATGTGTGGAACCAGCGGTGGAGGAAGCGATGACCGGCGTGCCCATGCTGAGCGCCAGCACCAGCGCGCCGGAATTCAGCGAAGCCTTGTAGGGAACGATCGCGTTGTCGGCGGCCACGAACAGCGTCCAGATGTCCTCGGGCACGATGCGCTCGGGCAGCACATGGATGGCGGGGTGCAGTGCGGCCATGTGAAGCAGTCGCTGCGTGCCCTCATCCCTGCCCGCGCCACCGGCGATGAAGAGGTTGACCCGGCGCGGATGCCGGCGACTGAGGCCATCGAAGACCTCCGCCAACTCCAGCAATCCCTTATAGGGCTTTAGGGCGCCGAGCACGAGTGAGACCTGCTCATTGGGGCCGAAGCCCAGTTGGGCACGTGCCCCGGCACGCGATGCACGCTCCGGGTAGTAGCCCTGATAGCCGGGATGCTCGACGCGCACCACCTTCTCCGCGGGCACCGCGAAAGAGGCTGCGGCCGCTGCAATGGAGGCGGGATTCATGATGTGGATCATCTCGGCGCGCTCGCACATGATCACCCGCAGCCTGACTTCGAGATCCTCGAACACCGATTCGTGCGGCAGCACGTTGTGCATGGTCCACACCAGGCGCACGCCCTGCTGCTGCATGGCATCGAGTGAGCGCTCGAAGGAGGACACGCGCTTCTCGGCATCCTCGCGCGTCTTGGCTCCGGCCAGCACCACGTTCAGCCAGTGCAGGTGCCACACCCGCTGGTCGACGTGCGCTGCCGCCTTGAGCATGCGCAGTGCATCACCGTGCGCCTGCGCGCCCATGGCCGTGATGTCGTGATCGGCCATGTGCATCATGAGCAGGTGCTGGTAGGGATTGCCGACGAAGTTCGGCGAGTAGACCCAGGCCGAGGCCTCACGTGTGGGATGCAGCGTGATGGCCTGCTGCATGCTCCAGCGGCGCTCCAAGGAGCGCTTCTGCGGCAGCTTGTCGTCGAAGATCATGCGTGCACCGCCTTGGCCGCGAAGCGACGTTCGGCCTGCTCGTAAGCGGCCACGAAGTTCTTGCCGTTGGCCGACCAGGTGCGCTCGCGCCGAACCCAGGCGGCCGCATTGCGTATGCGTTGCTGGGTGCCTGCCTCATCGTTGAGGCAGTGCGCGGCGACCCGCGCCAGATCATCGGCATCCTCCGCCTTGTAGGTGCGCCCGCGGGGTTCCTGTTCGTCCTCCACGATCTCCACCAGGGCCGGCAGATCGGATACGAGCAGAGGGATGTCCATGGCCATGGCCTCGAAGGGCTTCATGGGTGAGACCAGGCGACCGGCACGTTCGTTGGTGCGCGGCACCACGAATAGGTCGATCTGTGCGTAGTAGTGGGACACCTGCTCGAAGGGAATGGAGCCGGTGAAGACCACGTCGTCGCTCACACCGAGTTTGCGGGCCAGAGCCTCCAGCTCGGGCTTGCGCGCACCGTCACCGACCAGCAGCGCCTTGGCTGGAATGCCCATCTGCTTGAGCAGAGGCACGGCCTTGATCATGGCCTCCTGGCCTTCACGCGGATGCGAGAGGTTGCTGACGTAACCGATGACCTTGCTGCCAGTGAGGCCCAACTTTGCGCGCAGATCCTCATCGCGCACCTCGGGGGAGAAGCGATCGATGTCGACGGCATTGGGGATTCCTGTCACCTTGTCGGTCGGGACGTGATGCTGCTCGACAATCTCGTCACGCATGGGCCCCGACAGTGTGACGACGTAGTCGGCTGCCGCCATGCAGCGGCCCTCCGTGGCGTGGCGCTGATGGAAGTAGGGCGCCGACTCCATATAACGCTTGTCGCTCGTCCATGTGGTCTCGAAGAACGACCGCACCTCGTACATCCACGGGATGCCGTACCACTCCGCAACAGCTCGGCCCACGAGTGCCGTCTCGAAGCCGCGATGACCGGAGCCGATGTGCAGCACCGTGGGGCGGAACTCCAGCACGAACCTGGCCAGCGCGGTGGCGGAGAGGTCGAGGTATTCATTGACCGCCATGCCTGAGAGATGCGCGTTCGGCAGCAGGTGCTTGTAGGTGATGTCGTCGACCGTCACCTCATCGGGTGCGTTCTGCACCTTGATGACGGCGGGGAAACCGGGCATGGTCACCGCCACCACCTCGGTACCGGTGCCCTTGACCGCGCGCAGCGTTTCGTGGCTGCGGGTGCAGAAGCCGTTATGGAGGTAGGGCGCCGACTCCTTGGCCAGGTACAGGACTCGTCGTTCCGACGGTCGCTCGATCAGTTCCGGGCGCTTGAGGCCGACCGCGGGCAACCAGGCGGGATGCACTTCCACCACCCGGCCGCGCAGGGATTCTGCACGCTTGATGTCATTGGGCTGGCGGCTGATGCGGGCCAGTCGATCGGCCAACAGGTAGGCGGCGTCGAAGTCGCCGATCTTGCCGTAGGCGCTCACCAGCACCCGGGCGCTGCGGGCCAGTGGATACTCACGCTGCACGTGCGGAGCCAGGACGCGGATGACGCCCTCCCAGTTCTCCCGCTGCACCTGCCGACGCGCCATGGCCAGCCGGGGCAGGCCGACTACAACCCGGAAGGCGTTGGTGAAGGTGCGGGCGATGGACGGCCAGGCCTGCCGGAAGAGCCGCACCCGGGGATCGGTCCTGATCCGCTCCAGCAGCGCCGTCCATGTGGCCCTGAGTCGGCGCATGCGCCTGACCTCCTCGATCCCTGGAGCGCGCCCGTGCCAATGCCCGCGCGATATGCCCGTAGCCTATTTCCCGCGAGCGTCGAAAGGCGCTCATCAGCGGACTCCCGCGGCAGTGGCCGGGGAAGGGACATCATGACTGACCTCAACGAGAGCTTCGACGAGAACGCCTGGGCGGCCAACCGTCCGCAGGAGCGCCTGGTCTGGATCGACTGCGAGATGACGGGCCTGGACGTCGAGAACGACGTGCTGGTGGAGATTGCGGTCATTGTCACCGAGGCCGATCTGACTCCACTCGACGACGGAATCGACATCGTCATCAAGACCACGCCCGAAAAGCTGGCAGGCATGGACCCCTTCGTGGTGAACATGCATAGCGAGTCCGGACTGCTGCCCCTGATCCCCGAAGGTGAGGAGCTTTCGGCGGCCGAACAGCGGGTGCTGGATTACGTGAAGCAGCATGTGCCCGAAGCCCGCAAGGCGCCGCTGGCAGGGTCGTCGGTGTACGTCGATCGCATGTACCTGGCGCGCTACATGCCGCAGCTTGACGCCCACCTGCACTACAGACTGGTCGACGTGTCGACGGTCAAGGAGCTCACGCGCCGCTGGTACCCGCGCGTGTACTTCAACTCCCCCAAGAAGGTTGGCGGCCACCGCGCGCTCGGCGACATCCTCGACTCCATACGCGAGCTGCGCTACTACCGCTCCATGGTGTTCGCGACCCAGCCGGGCCCCGACACTGCCGCCGCCAAGGCCGCCAGCAGCAACTTCACCGGCACCGGCAAGTAGCCGCTCTGACGCTCAGAAGGCGTATCCGGGCTGCTCAAGCAGCCGGGATACGCCTTCTGGCTTCCGAAGTGCGAGTCATACCCGCTTGCCCCGCCGGTCCTGGAGCGCCGTGCGCAGTCCCGCGAGCCACACACCATGCTGCGGATAGACGTCCTTCCACGTCCAACGATGGAGCAGCCACCCAGCTGCCTGCAATGCGGCCTGTCTCCGCTTCTCCAGGAAGATGGCCCGACGGGCATCGTCAGCGTCACCGTATTTAGCCATTCCGTCCGCCTCGCCCAGCACCCCGGCATGCGGCCAGGCAAAGTCGGCACGCAGATTCAGGCCCTGTGCCCTCACGACCAGCTGGACCGTGGGTCGGGGAAGCCCACCGTCGATCATGAGCCCACGGCTCCAGGACTCGAAGGCGGATTCTGAGCGAGCATCCGCTTCTTCCACGGCTCGACGCAGTGACTTCACGCCGGGCCAGCCCTGCATGCGGTCAACCGTCGCAAGCAATTCCTCACGCTGAACCCCGTTGGCCAAGGCGCTGTCGAAGCAGATGAGCGCGCCCGCGAGGCCCTGCCAACGTGCCAGTTGCACGGCCGTCCAGGCCGCGTTGTGCACTGCGAGTCCGCGCAGGTTCACGATTACCTCGTCGGGAGGCCGGCGGCGTCCGTCCACGCGCAGATGCGACGGGTGTGGTTGGGGAGGGGTGCGAATTCCGTGCAATGCGGCGGCGCCCAGCAAGGGCACCACGGCCCGCCCATCCGCCACTTCCGCACTGGCATAGATGGCCCGTGTCACAGGATCTGCGGCAATGGATGCGGCTGCGTACAGCCCGTACTGCATGACCTTGACCTCACCCCTCGCCAGCCAGCCCCGCAGTTCGGCGACGCTGAATCCGGCGGCAAGCAATGAACTGCGGGTGAAGGGAACGGACAAGGTGCACTCGCGTGCCGGTCTTCTAGGCATGAAGGGATTGAAGTTCAGCCCACGGCTCAGCGGGCTGTGGATTGCGAGCGTGCGACGAACGGCCACAGGAGGCCAATAGCGCGAGCCAGCGGGACCATCGTCGACATCTGCTTCGGAAGCCAGAAGGCGTATCCGGGCTGCTCAAGCAGCCGGGATACGCCTTCTGGCTTCCGAAGTGTGGTGGGTCGGAGTCAGCGGCCGACCCCGAAGGGCTTGCCGTTCACGCGCGTGCTCACCCCTGCGTAGTCGAGGTAGGCGCAGATACCACCCAGGGCAAAGGGCCAGCCGGCACCGATGATCATGGCCAGGTCGATCTGCGACGCATCCTCCACCATGCGCTCGTCGAGCATGATGCCGATCTCCTGGGCCAGCGCGCTCTCCACTACCGCGCGTGCCTGATCGGCCGTCATGCCCGAGCCGCCTTTGGCCAGGGCAGCCACCTCCGGCGGGAAGGCGCCCTTGGCATCGAGCGTTTTGACGCCGAGCGCCACCACCTCGTGCAGGAACTTGGAGACCGGGAAGCGCTCCGGGTACTCCTCGTGCATGGTGCTGTTGAGGTGCAACGCCACCTGGGCACCCACGAGATCGAGTAGCTGGAAGGCATTCATGGGCAGGCCCAGGCGATCGCTGGCATGCATGACCGCGTCCAACGAGACGCCGTCATCGATGAGCCCGAACAACACCGAAAGTTGGCGCAGCAGCAGGCGATTGACGATGAAGCCACGCGTATCCGCGCTGCGTACCGGCGTCTTCCGCAGCTGGCCCGCAAAGGCGAAGGCACTGGCGATGGCGCGGTCATCGGTGTGCGCCGAGGGGATGATCTCCACCAACGGCATACGTGCCACCGGGTTGAAGAAGTGCATGCCCACGACGCGCTCGGGGTGCCGCATGCCCTCGCTCATGCCACCAATGGAGAGCCCTGAGGTGTTGGTGACGATGAGGCAGGTATCGGCAACCACATCCTCCAGCCGCTGGAAGACATCGCGCTTGACCGATAGTTCCTCGAACACCGCTTCGATTACGTAATCGCAGGCAGCAAGGGTGGGCAGTGCATCGGAAACGGTGATGAGGCCGGCGTAGCGACGAGCCTGCGCCTCCGTCCACTTGCCGCGCTTGACCTCGGCAGTCGCCAGTTCCGCGATGCGACCCCGCGTCAGTTCCGCACGTTCGGCACTCACCTCCACCATGGCCACGGGCAACTTGGTCTTGGAAGCGAAGAGCATGGCAATTTGGCTGGCCATCAATCCACCACCCACGATGCCGATGCGCGTCACTGGCGTCGGATCGACACCCTCGGGGACGCCGAGGGGCTTCTTGCCCCGACGTGTCACCAGGTTGAAGGCGTAGACGCTGGCCTGCAACTCCGGAGAGCCCAGACAGGCGACGAGTGCGTCGTCCTCGGCCTCGAAACCTTCATCGCGGGTGCGGGTTCGCGCCGCCTCGATGAGCTCGATGGCACGCGCCGGCGCGGGGAAGGCGTCATGGGTCCGGGCTGCCACGAAACTGCGGGCCTTGGCTATCGCAGCCTCCCACTCCTCCGCGGTCCACTCACGGCGTTCAATCACCGTCTCGCCGGTGAGCAGCGAATGGGCCCAGGCGATGCCATCGGCGACGAAGGTCGCATCGGGCAGCACCATGTCCACCAAGCCCAGCTCAGCAGCGTCCTTCACCGTCAACATCCGGTTGTTGGACAAGGGGTTTTCAACGATCACCTTGACGGCTCCGGCCGGCCCGATGAGCCGCGGCAGCAGGTAGGCGCCGCCCCATCCGGGGATGAGGCCCAGATGCACTTCGGGCAAGGCATAGGGACCGCCTGCGCGACTGGAGGCGCGGTAGGTGCAGTGCAGCGCGATCTCCAGACCGCCACCGACGGCGATGCCGTTCAGTAGGGCGAAGGTGGGGAACGGCAACTCGGCCAGACGTCGGTAGGTGGCGTGACCGCGTTCGGCAACCTGACGGGGACTGAGCCCACTCGTCATGATGCCCCCTGGACCCAGGTCAGCACCGGCGCTGAAGGAGTACGGCTTGCTTGTGATGAGCAGGGCCTTGAGCTCCTGCCCTTCGATCTCGTCCAGCGCCGAGGCCAGCGAGTCGAGCCCGCCAGGACCGAAGGTATTGGGACGCTTGGGATCGGCGCCATTGTCCAATGTGAGCAGCGCAGCTCTGCCCAATCCATCGGGGAAATCGAAGTAGCGAACCAATGACCTGGTGACGACTTCACTGCTCATCGCACGTTCTCCCAAATGACGCTTGCACCCATACCCAGGCCCACACACATCGTGGTCAATCCATAGCGTGCATCGGGGTGGGACCCGAAGTACTCCACCATGTTCGCCATCAAGCGCACGCCACTCGAGGCCAAAGGGTGTCCGACGGCGATGGCGCCACCGTAGGGGTTCACATGCGGCGCGTCATCCGCGATGCCGAAGTGCTCGAGGAAAGCCAATACCTGCACGGCAAACGCCTCGTTGATCTCGATCACCGCCATGTCATCGATGGTGAGACCAGCCTTGGCAAGTGCCTTGATGGTTGAGGGCACGGGGCCGTAGCCCATGATCTCGGGCTCCACCCCCACGAAGGCGTAGGCAAGCATGCGGGCACGGCCCTTGAGTCCCAGCGCTGCCGCCTTGTCCGCACTCATGAGCAGAGCGGCAGTGGCACCGTCGTTGAGCCCCGCCGCATTCCCAGCAGTGACGCGGCCGTTGGGACGGAAGGGGGTCTTGAGCCCGGCCAGCGCCTGCAGCGAGGTGTCGGGTCGCGGCGGTTCATCCTTGGTAATGAGTGTCCAGGCACCTTCCGGGTCGCGCGCGGCGAAGGGCAGCAACTGCATGCTGAAGCGCTCCTCTGCATACGCAGCCGCGGTGCGCTGCTGCGAACGCAGGGCGAAGGCATCCGTGCGCTCGCGCGTGATGCTCGGCAGGCGATCGTGCAGGTTCTCGGCGGTGGCACCCATGTTCAGCGCATCCGGCGCCACCAGGCGCTCCACCAGAAAACGTGGGTTCACGTCGAAGTTGGAGCCAATGGGGTGACGGCCCATGTGTTCGACGCCGCCGGCGATACCGATATCGATCATGCCCACCGCGATTTCCGATGCGATCTGGGTTGCCGCCGTCATCGCTCCGGAGCACATGCGATCTACCGCGTAGCCGGGCACCGTGTTGGGAAGCCCTGCCAGCAGGCCGATGGAGCGGCCCAGCGTGACGCCCTGATCCCCGGTCTGCGAGGTGGCGGCGATACCGATGTCCTCGACCAGGGCGGGATCCAACGAGTTGCGCTCGAGCAGCGCCTTCACCACGGCCACACCGAGATCATCGGCACGCGTCTGCGCGTACACGCCACCGGCTTTTCCGAAGGGCACGCGAACGGCGTCGACGAGCACCACGTCATGCAACGACATCATGGCTCCTAGAAGGCTTCGATCGGCATCGTCATGATGTCGTCATCGGTGTGTTCACAAACGTAACGTTCTGCGGAAAGCAGGGGAAGGCGATTGCGCGCAAACCAGCGGGCAGTGGCGATCTTTCCGGTGTAGAAGGCAAGGTCCTTGTCCTTGCTGCCGGCATCCAGTGCCGCCTGCGCCACCGCCGCCTGCTGCAGCAGCAGCCAGCCGATGATGAGGTCTCCCAGTGCCAGCAGCAGTCGGGTGCTGTTGAGGCCCACTTTGTACAACAGCTCGGCCTGTCCGGCCCCCGCGCCCTGCGCCCAGAAGCCCAGGGTCGTGATCATGGCCTGCACATCGGCCAGTGCCTTGCCCAGCAGCTTGCGCTCCTCGGCGAAGCCCTCGCCCTGCTTGACGGTGTGCTCGATCTCGCCACCGAGGTGCTGCACCGCGGCGAAGCCGTCACGCACCATCTTGCGGAAGAAGAGATCCTGGCCCTGGATGGCCGTGGTGCCCTCGTACAGGGTGTCGATCTTGGCATCGCGGATGTACTGCTCGACGGGGTAGTCCTGAAGGTAGCCGCTACCGCCGTAAACCTGCAGCGCATGCGCCAACATCTCGTAGGAGCGCTCTGAGCCCACGCCTTTCACGACGGGGAGCAGCAGGTCGTTCATCCGCTCCGCCAACGACAGGTCGACGGTGCTGTCTCCGGCCTCGGCTCGCGTGACCTCGTCCTGCCAGGTGGCGGTGTAATGGACGAGCGCCCGCAGCCCCTCCGCATACGACTTCTGCAGCATGAGCAGTCGGCGTACATCGGGATGCCGGGTGATGGTGACGCGTGGGGCGGTGCGATCCCCCATCTGCAGCATGTCCGCGCCCTGCACACGTTCCTTGGCGTAGGCAAGCGCGTTGAGGTAGCCGGTCGACAGCGTCGCGATGGCCTTGGTGCCGACGAGCATGCGCGCGTACTCAATGATGTTGAACATCTGGGCGATGCCGTCGTGCTTGTCCCCGACCAGATAGCCGATGCAGGGATGCTCGGCGCCCAGTGTCATCTCGCAGGTGGCGGAGCCCCGGAGCCCCATCTTGTGCTCCATTGCGGTCGCGTAGATGCCGTTGCGTGCACCGAGTTCACCCGTCTTGAGATCGACGAGGAACTTGGGCACGAGAAACAGGCTCAAGCCCTTGGTGCCGGGACCGGCGCCCACCGGCCGCGCCAGTACCAGGTGGAAGATGTTCTCGGTCAGGTCGTGTTCACCGGCACTGATGAAGCGCTTGACCCCGGAGAGATGCCAGGTGCCGTCTGCCTGCTGCTCGGCCTTGGTACGCCCGGCACCTACGTCGGAGCCTGCGTCCGGTTCGGTGAGCACCATGGTCCCACCCCAGCACCGTTCGATGGCCAATTCGGCGAATCGCTTCTGGTCATCGTTGCCGATGCGCCAGAGGATCGCCGCCCACGGATAGCCGGCGAGATAGAGGTGGTCGGCGGGGTTGGAACCGAGGAGCAATTCGGCCATCGACCAGCGCAGTTGGGCTGGTGCATTGAGGCCGCCGAACTGCTCTGGCAGGTCGGCCACGATGAAGCCGGAGTCAACCATGGCCTGGAAGGCGCGCTTCTGGTCTGGGTTGGTTTGCACCGTGCGGGTGGCCGGGTCGTAGACCGGTGGATTACGGTCGGCTGAGGCGAAGGCATCGCCCCAGACACCGGTGGCCAGATTCGCCACCTCTCGCAGGATGTCGCGCAAAGTCGCACTGTCGAGCTGCTCATAGGGAGGCAGGCCCAGCCGTTCCTGCAGCTGGTGCATCTCGAAAAGGTTGAATTCGATGTCGCGCAAATTGTGCACGTAATGGCTCATGCCCTACTCCTGGTACCCGTCGGTAACAAGAGTCTTGCAGGTTTGTTACTCGTGAGTATGGCCACAGCGCCGAACGGTGCACGGCCTGCGCCGACCTCCGCGACCGGCACCCGCAGCGGGCATTTCGCGCAGGTCGCCCGTCGTCACCTAGACTGCCGCCTCGTTGCGCCGCTTCCTGCGGCGTGGCTACGGCGGTCGTAGCTCAGCTGGTAGAGCGCCGCGTTGTGGTCGCGGATGTCGCGGGTTCGAGTCCCGTCGATCGCCCAGAGTGGGGCCCCTCCCCGTGAGGGGCCCTTGCCGTTACTCGGGTAGGCCGCGCTTGACGTCCGCTGCGGCGGCGGTCTCCTTGCTGGGGGTTCGCAGGGTCAGGGTAATGACGACAACAGACGTCAAGAGCCCGAGCAAGGCCAATGCCAACGTCGCGTTGCCCATCTGCGCCACCCACAGCAGTAGGCCCAGCTCTGTGAGCAGCAGTCGCGGCCAGCGCAGTCGCTCGGCGCGATCGTTGCGGTACCGGACGATTGAGGGGCCACCGGCCGCCATAGACGGGAGCAGGTAGCTCAGGCAGCCGAGCAGCACCTGCAGCACACCGCCGACCGCAGCGGCGACCACCAAGCGAGCGGAATGCTCGGCCAGCCCAGTGACGTCCGCGGAGGTAGCGACGCGCACGGTGAAGGCCACCAGCGTGCCGATGAGCCAGAGCATGCCCAGTGCCGCCGAGATGGTGGAGAAGCTGGTTGGCCGTTTGGTGCGCGCCACCGCCAACATCGGCAGCGTTGTCGCGACGAAGCCGGCGATGTAGACGAGCAGACCCAGGGCCGCCAGCCACCTGAGCCCGAAGCCGAACGCCACCGCGGTGATAACCGTGGCCGAGCCCATGACGGGCAGCACTCGACGGGCCAACTTGGCGGCGTTGGGGGCGATGCGGGTGCGCAACATGGTCGGCCACAGCGTGACGATGGTGCCGAGGATGGGAATGCCGATCCAACCCAGCAGGTTGAAGGTCACGTGGGCCAGCACCACGCGCGCCTTGGTGGCATCGTCGAACCCCACCGCCTCCATCAGGCCGCCGAGGAAGATCCCGAGCACGAGCAGGCTGCTTGCCAGCAGATAGGCGTCGGCCGTGAAGGCGTAGGGGCTGGGCAGCGAGCGCCGCGCGGCGCGGCGGATGGCGAGGGCGTGCATAACCACAGCCGCCCCCACGAAGAGCACCCCGACGACCGCCACCACAGGCGCCTCGGTAGTGGCACCGATGAGAACGGCGGCCACCCCGAGATTGAGGACAGCGAGCCTCATGATCTCGTCGGCACGGTCGGCCTGCGGCACCCGCAGGATGGCACCGGCGAAATGCCAACTCCAGATGAAGAGCGCATTGGTGACAGCGCCCAGCAGCAGCAAGTGCACCATCAGCCAGCTGGAATCCTTGATGTGGTCACGGAACACGGCAGTGGTGGCTGCGGCCACCATCCATGCGAAGACCAGACCAGTGACGCGAGTGTGCCACTGGGCTCGCGGAATGCTTGCTCCGCCACCGTTCATCTCAACCATGGCACCCATTATCCGTGCCGGAACTTAGCCGCCACGCAACACCTGCCGTCGTCCTAGGCTCACCGCATGCAGAGGCGCCGCGTTGCTGAAGGCGCGGCCATCGTTGCTGTTGCCGCAATCGTGCGCGGACCGATCACGAGCCTGCCTCCGCAGGTGCATTCGCTCACCCAATTGCTGCACCTCAGCAACGCCGACTTCGGATTGCTCACCACCATTCCGCTGCTCTGCTTCGGCCTCGCCGCACCGCTTCCCATCTCCCGCTTCGCGCGCCGCTACTCGCCCGATGCCGCCGTGGTGCTGGCACTTGCCGTACTCACCGTGGCCATCATGCTGCGTGTGGTGCTGGGGAGGTTCGGGCTCTACGCGGGAACCGCACTGGTGGGCCTGGGCATAGGCGTGCTGAACGTGATGGCACCGGCCATCATCAGGCGCGACTTCCACCGGCAGCTCACCATCATGATGCCCGTCTACTCATCAGTGCTCGGAATCATGGCCAGCGCAGGTGCGTGGCTGTCCATCCCACTCGCCGAAGCCACGACGCATGACTGGCGCGGTGGCACAGCCCCCTGGTCGATCCTGGTGCTGGTGGCACTGCTGGTGTGGCTGCCGGCACTGCGCAACGCGAAGACGGTTGCGCCGCCAGCGGACGCGGCAACGCTGCCCGCCGGCCCACTGCTGCGCAATCGCACAGCCTGGTACGTGACGCTGCACATGAGCATCCAGTCCATGGTCTTCTACTCCTGCATCGCCTGGGTGCCCAAGATCATGCAGGACTGGGGCCACAGCGAAGCCGCTGCCGGGTCCCTGCTCGGCTATACGACCATGGTGGGCTTCGCCGCCACCGTGCTCGTGCCTTTCGCCGTCGGACGCACCCGTGACCAGCGCATGTCCGTTGCCATCACCGCAGTGTTGCCGGCGCTCGGCTACCTGGGTCTGGCACTGGGCCACGGGAGTTGGACGCTGCTCTTCCTCACCCTGGCCGGCGTGGGGCATGCGGCCATCGCGCCGGCACTGGTGCTCATCGGCCTGCGCGCTCCCACGGTCGAGCAGACGGCACAGTTGTCCGCCATGGCGCAGGGCATCGGCTATGGGCTGGCCGCCTTCGTGCCGGTACTGCTGGGGCGGCTCCACGACCTAACGGGTGCCTGGACGACCCCCCTGCTGGTGCTGGCAGCCGTCAACCTGGCCCAGTACTGGTTCGGAATGAAGGCCGCACGCCTTAACGATTGACCGGCTCTCCTACACTCGCCGCAGGAGGCGACATGCCGGGGAAGATGGATCGTGCCAGGCGCGCGCTGACACGCAGGACGCGGTTCCGCGATCAGACCCGGTGGCCACTCACGCCTTGGCCGCTCTCCCGCAACCGGGAAGCAAGCACGCTGGTGCCGCTCAACGGCCATCCCACTCTCGACGGTGCGCAGTTGCTGGCGCTCCTGAACAACCTGCCCCGCCTGGTCCGGATGCAGGGCCCCACCATCCGTGCGCATTTCGGCGGCCGAGCCCGGACCGTCCGCTTCGCGCGCGGCACCCTGCCCATTCGCGAAATGCGGCCGCTGCTTCCGTACAACCAGCGCGCGCAGGAGTTGGCCTTCCTGCTCGAGGCCACGGGCAGCGCGAGGGCCGAGCTCGTCGTGAGCTACCTCGACGGCGACGGCGTGGAACTCGCACGCGCCTTCCGCGCCAGCGGCGACGGCACGCCCATCCCGGTGCCCAGGCATGCGCTGCACCTGCGCATCGGCTTGCGCATCTCGGGTCGTGGCAGCGTCACCGTGCATCGACTCAGTTTCGGGCAGCGCGCCGGTGGCTTTGCGAGCTTCCCCGGCCACTCCGATGTGATGGTGCTGAGCAATGGTTATCCGGCGAACGATGACCTGTATCGCAACGCCTTCCTGCACAGCCGGGTCAAGGGGTATCAGCGCCTGGGCCGAGCCGTGGATGTCGTCGTATACCGACGCGGCAACCCGGACCAGGTCCGTGGCTTCGACGGCATCGATGTGGTGACCATGTCCGATGAGACATTGCCGATGGCGCTCGACGCGCATCGCCACGTGCTCGTGCATTTCATGAATCGCCCCATGTGGGAAGCCATCGCACCGCGCCTTGACAGCCTGCGCGCCACCATCTGGATCCACGGCTACGAGATCCAGCCGTGGCACCGACGCGCCTTCAACGAGACCACGGAGGCCGGACGTGAAGCAGCGGAGAATGCGAGCAGTGAGCGCGAATCGCTGTGGTCACATGTGCTGCGCACGCAACACCCCAACCTGCGTTTTGTCTTCGTCTCACAGACCCTGCGCCAGCAGGTGGAGGAGGACTACGGCATCACCCTGCCGATCGACCGCTATCGAGTGATCCACAACCCCATCGACGTAGAGCACTTCGCCTTCCTGGCCAAGGATCCCGAGCAACGCTTCCGCATACTCTCCATCCGCCCCTTTGCCAGCCGTGTCTACGCCAACGACCTGAGTGTCGAGGCCATCCTCGCGCTGCAATCGGAGCCCGAGTTCCCGCATCTGCGATTCCGCATCGTCGGCGATGGGCCCCTGTTCGAGCAGACGGTGGCACCCGTGCGGGGACTGCCGAATGTCGAACTGCAGCAACGCTTCATCACTTCCCAGCAGATTGCGGAGATGCATCGCGAATTCGGCATCTTCCTGGTGCCCAGTCGCATGGATTCACAAGGCGTCTCGCGGGATGAGGCCATGGCATCAGGCCTGGTGCCCGTGACCACCGCCATCGCTGCCATACCCGAGTTCGTGGACGAGCAGTGCGGTGTGCTCGCGGCGCCGGAGTCGAGCGCGGAGTTGGCGGCCGGCATCCTGCGCCTGGTTCGCGATCCGCAACTCTTCACGCGCATGTCCGCGGCCGCCGCCGCACGTGTACGTGCCGACCGTGCAGCGCAGGCCATCCTGCTTGCGGAACTGGACGTCATCGACCATCACTGATGGGGCAGGGTACTTGGTCACATCGCGTCAACTTGGACATTGCAGCACAATTCATACGTGTTCCAATCGAGAATCCATGGCCGCGGTGGGCAGGGCGTCGTCACCGCAGCGGAGTTGCTCAGCGTCGCAGCCTTCTACGACGGTAAGTACGCCCAAGCCTTTCCGAGTTTCGGATCCGAGCGCACCGGTGCGCCTGTCGTTGCCTACACGCGCTTCGACGACAAGCCGATCCGCCTGCGCGAGCCAGTGCTGGTTCCGCAGGCGTTGATCATCCAGGACCCGACACTGTTGCATCAGGTCGACGTGTTCTCGGGCGTGCATGATGATGCCTACATCCTCATCAACACCAAGAAGACCTGGGAGGAACTCGGCATCGAGTCGCTCGAGCACTCGGCCTTCGAGTACCGGCGCCTCACGGTGCCCGCCTCCGACTACGCCATGAAGTACGTCGGACGCCCGCTGCCCAATGCCGCCTTGCTCGGCGGCTACGCGGCGGCCACGCGCCAGGTGGCGCTGGAATCGGTTGTGCGCGCCATCGAGGAGCGCTTCCCGGCCAAGATCGCAGAGGCCAACGTCGCAGCCGCACGCGAGGCCTATGACTACGTGCGCGCACAGAAAGTGGAGGCGATGGCCCATGCGTAAGCAGATCGAAGGTTCGCAGGCGATTGCCCAGGCGGTGGCAACCTGCCGCCCCGGCGTCATCTGCGCTTACCCCATCTCCCCCCAGACCCACATCGTGGAGGCGCTCGACGACATCGTGCGCAAGGGCGGTATCGAGGACTGCGTGTTCCTCAACGTGGAATCCGAGTTCGGCGCCATGTCGGTCGCCATCGGCTCCTCCGCCACCGGTTCGCGCACCTACACGGCCACGGCCAGCCAGGGCCTGCTGTACATGGTGGAAGCCGTGTACAACGCCTCCGGCTTGGGCCTGCCCATCGTCATGACGGTCGCCAACCGCTCGATTGGCGCTCCCATCAACATCTGGAACGATCACACCGACTCCATGAGCCAGCGTGACTCGGGCTGGATCCAGCTCTACGCCCAGGACAACCAGGCGGCGGCCGACCTCCACGTGTTCGCCTTCCGGCTCGCGGAACTCGTCTCCATGCCGGTCATGGTGTGCATGGACGGCTTCGTGCTCACCCATGCCATGGAGCAGATCGACGTGCCCGAGCAGGCGCAGAGCGATGCCTTCCTCACACCCTTCGTGCCGCGCCAGAAACTCGATGTTGAGCATCCCGTGTCGATCGGCGCCATGGTCGGCCCTGAGGCCTTCACCGAGGTGCGTTGGCTGGCCCATCACAAGCAGTTGGAAGCGCTGGCAGCCATTCCCGGCCTGGCGGAAGAGTTCGCCAAGGCCTTCGGTCGTCGCGCCGGCGGTCCCAACGACTTCATGGGCCTGGTCACGGACTACGGCACCGAAGGCGCCGAGACGGTGGTTGTCGCGCTGGGCGCCACCATCGGCACCCTGGAGGACGTCATCGACGAGATGCGCGAGCAGGGAACCTCGATCGGCGTGCTCGGCATCACCTCCTACCGACCCTTCCCGACAGCCACCATCCGCGAGAAGTTGAAGCACGCCAAGCGTGTGGTCGTGCTGGAGCGCGCTTTCGCGGTCGGCATCGGCGGCGTCGTCGATTCCGACATCCGGATGGCCCTCAACGGCCTCGACATCCCGCAGAACACGGTTGTCGCAGGCCTCGGCGGTCGTGCCATCACCCGCCATTCGCTGCATGACATCCTCGCCAAGTCCATTGCCGGCGACGTCGAACCCCTGACGTTCCTCGATCTCAATGAAGGGATGATCCCGGCATGACCGTGACTCCGCTCAAGTTCTACCAAGTCGGATCCTTCGCGGTCGGCAATCGCCTGCTCACCGATGAGGAGCGTTCGGAACAGTCCAACCCCAACCGCGTCAACGCCCTCACCTCGGGCCACCGTGCCTGCCAGGGTTGCGGCGAGGCACTGGGCG
>JAKAIC010000090.1 GCA_021814565.1 Actinomycetes bacterium
GGCGTGCCATGCTGCGCAGCACCTCGTCGCCCGCCGCGTGTCCGAAACCATCGTTGATGGTCTTGAAGCGGTCGATGTCACAGAACAGCACCGCCATGGCCAGGCCCGGCACGCGTGCATCGCCGGTCACCTCGTCCATGCGTCTCAAGGCCTCGCGACGATTGACCAGCCCGGTCAAGGTGTCGAATTGCGCCAGCCGCTCCAATTCGGTGCGGGCCCGCACTTCAGCATCAATATCACGGATCCGCACCACGCGAAACGCCTGCCGACTGTCGGTTGCCGCAACCACCTGTCCGACGGCTTCCGCCCACGTGTACTCCCCGTCCAGGTGACGAATGCGAACCGGGAAGCGCGATGTCGCACCGCTGGTCACGACTCGCTCCAACTCAGCGCGATACCAGGGTTGATCGTCGGCATGAATGAGATCGAAGGTGCGCTGGCCAACCAGCAACTCGGGTGGCCAGCCATAGCTTCGGACGGTCGAGGGCGAGGCCCATTCAATGACTCCGTCAAGCGACAGCCGCAACACCACATCGGAGGAGTTCTCGGCCAGCAATCGGTACCGCTCCTCGGAAGCCGCAAGCGCGGCACTGAGTTCCTGCTCCTTGCGCAGCGTCCGTCGCTGGGTCATGGAGATGCGATAAGCCAGCAGACTCACCAGCAGGGTGGCGGTGAGAATGCCCAGGGTGACCGCAGGTTGCCCGGACACTCCGATTGCGGACACCAGGGCGCTGATGATGCGCGCCACCAGGGGAAAGGCGAAGATGGCACCCAGCATCTGCAGCGCAGGCAGGTTGTCCGCGGCATTCAGCAGGGTCGAGAGAGGCGGGCGATCGGGTGCCGCGATCACCAGCTCCAGCAGGATCGCCAGCAGGCACAAGGCTGTGCTGAAGGCCATGCCGGTGGCGTGGGTGATGCCGACGATCGCGGGTGCATTGAAGAGATAGGCAGTAGCCACCATCAGCGGCGCTCCACCCGCCAACACGGTGGCTGCCAGACGCAGGCGATTGGCCCACAAACCGTCCTGGCGCAGCAGCAGGATCAGGATCGCCAGCGGTACCGCAGAAAGAACCGTCTGCGGCGACGGCCGCCCGGGATACACCATCCCTTCGCGCTCGACATGCTCACGCACCCAGATCAGGTCGATACCGGCATTGCGACCGCTCAGGAACTCGAAGCCGACGATGAGGCCGGACACCAGCACCACCACGGCCAGCAGATAGGCGATGCGATGCGCCCGTCGGCCGCCGACCATCTGCAGCGCACCCGCAACTGCGAGCATGCCGATCCACAACGCGGTCCAGGGCACCATGCGCGGCCAGTCGGGACGCAGTCGCGTCAGGTCCAGGTCGCCGAGCAGCCAGCCGATCCAGTCCAGCACCCCGATCAATGCTGCAAGCGAGGCCAGGACCAGACCGGTGATGGTCAGCGCGCGCGGCCGCGCCACCTCCCGGCCTTCACCCAGTGCCGACGAAACCGACATGCCCCACCTCCGGCCCGCTTGGCGAGCGGCTCACTCACTGTACCGCCGTGCACCTTGGCGTGCAGCGATTCCACGGTGCTTCACTGCGCACGGCCCCACCCCCAATTGCAGCCGGAACCGCCTGTGAACACAGGAGGATTCCGGCCCTGCGCGGCGGCATGGATCACGGCGCTATCTGGCGTGCCCGATGTGCCAGTGCTTGCCATCAGCACAGCGGTACGGGTTCATGTGCTGGCCGAAATCGTGCTCATACTCCATGGCCGCAGCCGCAGCTTCCGACGCCGATGCATAGGTGCGCTTGGCCGAGCCGTCGCGATTGAAGTGTGCATTCGCGCCGCGATGACGGGGTCGCGCGGGCGTGGTGAGGGCGCCCCACAGCAGGCGGATTATGACCAGCAGGCTCAGGGCAAGCGTCAGCAGGCCGATGACCCTGGGGCTCATAACACCTCCACCGCGATCCGGCCCACGCGGAGCCGGAAGTGGAGCCCCCTCTCGGGATTGAACCGAGGACCTTCCGCTTACAAGGCGGGTGCTCTACCACTGAGCTAAGGAGGCGTGGGGCAGGGATTCTATCCGTGACGCGGGCGTGGTCCCGAACTCACCGTGTCAGGGCCGCAAGCACTGCCTGCCTGGCATCCCCCGCGGCACCCATGTGCAGGCGAATCCCCAGTTTGGACAAGGTGTTCTGCATCGGTGGGCCGGCATGGGCAGCCACCACGTCCTGCACCTGGTGGTCACGCATGAAGCGCACGATGCGCGCGTGATGCGAACCCTCGCCGCCCTCATCGTGCAACTCGTCCCAACGCACCTCTTCAACGCGCCAGTCTGTGATGGCACCGTCGACCACGGATGCGATCGCCATCCAGTGTGCCTTGCCCAGCCCGCCACCGATGCTGCCATCCGCGGAAATCGTGGCGGCCACAACTGTCCTCGTCATGTGCATTCCTTCCTTCATCAGCAAGGTTACGGATGCTCCGCGGGCTGTCCGAATCCCCGGACATGCGGAGAGCCGCCGCCAGAGAACTGGCGACGGCTCCCGCAACGCACTGCTCAGCGGGTGTCGCTGTGCCTGGTGCCATGCGACGCCAGGGTGGCGCGACCGGCCTCCAGGCGTGCGACGGGCACACGGAAGGGTGAGCAGGAGACGTAATCCAGGCCAGCCTCTTCGAAGAAGTGGATGGAGGTCGGGTCGCCACCGTGCTCGCCACAGACACCGAGCGAGATGTCGGGACGCACGGAGCGGCCCTTCTCGATCGCGATCTTCACCAGCTCACCGACACCATAGGGATCGATGGACTCGAAGGGTGAGGTGCCGAAGATGCCGCGATCGAGGTACTCGCCCACGAAGGAGGCTTCGACGTCGTCACGCGAGAAGCCCCACGTGGTCTGAGTCAGATCGTTGGTGCCGAAGGAGAAGAACTCCGCGGCCCGGGCGATGCGATGCGCGGTGAGCGCTGCGCGCGGCAACTCGATCATGGTTCCGATCGGGATCTCCAGGGTCACGCCGTGCTTGGCCTCGACCTCGGCGATGATGGCCAGCGCCTCATTGCGCACCGGCTCCAGCTCGGCGACAGTGGCGACAAGCGGCACCATGACCTCGGGATGGGGATGCCCGCCCTCGAGCAGGCGAATGGCCATGGCCTCGGCAATAGCGCGCACCTGCAGGCCGAAGAGGCCCGGGAACATGATGCCCAGGCGCACGCCGCGAAGACCGAGCATGGGGTTCGACTCGTGCATGCGCTCGACGGCCTTGAGCAATTCGACATCCTTGGAATCGACCTCGCCCCTGGCTTCGGCCAGCGCCACCCGCACCGAGAGGTCGGTGTGGTTGGGCAGGAACTCATGCAGCGGCGGATCGAGCAGGCGGATGACGACGGGGAGCCCATCCATCTCGCGCAGGATGCCGGTGAAGTCACCGATCTGCAGCGGCAGCAGCGCGTCGTAGACGTGCTGGATGGAGGCCTGGTCCTGGGCGAGCACCAGGCGCTCGACCAGCTCACGGCGCGAACCCAGGAACATGTGCTCGGTACGCGCAAGGCCGATGCCCGCGGCACCCATGCGACGGGCGCGTGCTGCGTCCTCATCGGTGTCGGCATTGGCGCGGACGCCCATGCGGCGGACGCTGTCGGCGTGACGGATGATGACATCGACCGCGTGCACCAAGGGGTCAGCAGCGATCTGTGCGTCGCTGAGCTGGCCGTCGAGGTATTGAGTGACCGCGGAATCGGTGACCGCGACATCGCCGAGGAAGACCTCGCCGGTGGTGCCGTCGATACCGATGACATCGCCTTCTCCGACCACCTGACCACTGGCGGTGGTGAAGCGATCGCCCTCGACCAGCAACTCGTCAGCGCCGCACACGGCGGTCTTGCCCATGCCGCGGGCCACCACGGCCGCATGCGAGGTCTTGCCACCGCGCGAGGTGAGGATGCCGACCGATGCCATCATGCCCGCCAGGTCGTCGGGATTGGTCTCGCGACGGACCAGGATGACCTTCTTGCCGGTGGCGGCGAATTCCACCGCGCGAGCCGAGCTGAAGGCGCAGATGCCGACAGCGGCACCCGGCGAGGCCGAGATGCCCTTGCCCAGCAACGGTGCACCGTGACCTTCGGCGAAGCGCGGGAACATGAGGTTCACCAGCTGCTTGCCCGTGACGCGGTTTAGCGCCTCATCCAGGGTGATGACGCCTTCCTCGACCAACTGCACGGCGATGCGGAATGCGGCAGCAGGGGTGCGCTTGCCGACACGGGTCTGCAGCATCCACAGCTTGCCGTCCTCCACCGTGAACTCGATGTCGCAGAGGTCGCGGTAGTGCGCCTCCAGCTTGCGCATGACGGCAATCAGTTCATCGTGCACGGTCGGCATGTAGTCGCTCATGTCCGAGAGCTTGAGGGTGTTGCGGATACCCGCGACCACATCCTCGCCCTGGGCGTTGGCCAGCCAGTCGCCGTACTCGCCGGGGTTGCCCGACGCAGGGTCGCGGGTGAAGGCGACGCCGGTGCCTGAGGAATCGCCGCGGTTGCCGAACACCATGGTGCAGATGTTCACTGCGGTGCCCAGATCCTCCGAGATGCGCTCCTGGCGACGGTAGAGCTTGGCCCGATCGGTGTTCCAGGAATCGAACACGGCCATGATGGCGCGATTCATCTGCTCGCGCACATCCTGCGGGAACTCGATGCCGGAGTGCTCGAGCACCACCGCCTTGTACCCGTCCACCACGGCCTTGAGATCGTCAACATCGAGGTCGACGTCGGACTTGGCACCGGACTTGGCCTTCTGGCCGTCGAGCACATCCTCGAAGAGGTGCGCCTCCAGCCCGAGCACGGTCTTGCCGAACATCTGGATGAGTCGTCGGTAGGAGTCCCAGGCGAAGCGCTCGCTGCCAGTGGCGGCGGCCAGGCCCTTGATGGTCTCATCGTTGAGCCCGATGTTGAGCACCGTCTCCATCATGCCGGGCATGGAGAACTTCGCGCCCGAGCGAACGGACACGAGCAATGGATCAGTGGGGTCGCCGAACTTGCGACCGACGCGGCTTTCGGTGGCGGCGAGGTGCACCGCAACCTGCTCGGCCATGCCCGCGGGCTCGGTGCCCGCTGCCATGTAGGCCTTGCAGGCCTCGGTGGTGATGGTGAATCCGGGGGGGACCGGGAGACCCAACCTGGTCATCTCGGCGAGGTTTGCACCTTTGCCGCCGAGGAGATCGCTCATGGTGCGATCGCCCTCGGTGAAGTCATAGACGTACTTCTGCATGCGTCATCCATTTCGAAGATTCGCGGAACACCCGAAATTTAGTGCCTCCGGGACGCTGCACATGGCGCAGGTGACGAAGGTCCCAGTGCGGCCATGGTGGCTGCTGCCGAAATCCGCAGGCAGGCACGCAGTGACCATCGCCTGCTGTTGCCTGCCCGATTGACCGGACCGTTGCGCCGACCGGTCGTTGCAGGATCGAAATCATCGGTACCCTGAGCCCACAACTTCATACCCAACATGACGATCGGGAACGGTCCCGCTCGTCCCCCCGTCCGCAAGGACGGGGCACTTCTACAACGGATCGTTCGGCACGTACCTGCCGATGGAAGGAAACACCATGGCAACCGTGGTCTTTGACCATGCCACCCGGCAATACCCGGGCAATGACAAGCCTTCAGTCGACCAACTCAATCTGGAGATCGCGGACGGGGAGTTCCTCGTCCTGGTCGGTCCCTCGGGCTGTGGCAAGTCGACCTCACTCCGCATGCTGGCGGGTCTTGAGCCGGTGGATGCCGGTTTGATCCGCATCGGCGACCGGGACGTCACCAACCTGGCACCCAAGGATCGCGACATCGCGATGGTGTTCCAGAACTACGCCCTCTACCCGCACATGACGGTGGCCGAGAACATGGGCTTCGCGCTCAAGATCGCCGGTCGTCCCAAGGACGAGATCCGGCGCCGCGTCGAGGAAGCGGCCAAGCTGCTGGACCTCACCATCTACCTGGACCGCAAGCCCAAGGCTCTCTCCGGTGGCCAGCGCCAGCGCGTGGCCATGGGCCGTGCCATCGTGCGCGAGCCGCAGGTGTTCCTCATGGACGAGCCGCTGTCGAACCTTGATGCCAAGTTGCGCGTCCAGACCCGCACGCAGATCGCGTCGTTGCAGCGTCGTCTCGGTGTCACCACCGTGTACGTCACCCACGACCAGGTCGAGGCCATGACCATGGGTGACCGTGTCGCAGTGCTCAAGGACGGCCTGCTGCAGCAGGTGGACACACCGCAGAACCTCTACGACCACCCGTCCAACGTCTTCGTTGCCGGCTTCATCGGCTCACCCGCCATGAACATCGTGAGTGCCCACGTGGAGGATGCCGGTGTCCGTCTGGGTGGCGCACTGGTGCCGGTCGATCCGGAGACCGTGAGCATCGCGCGATCACGCGGCCTTTCCGAGGTGACCTTCGGCTTCCGTCCGGAAGACGTGCGCGTCACCGGCGAGGGCAACGGCTTCACCATGAACATCGACCTGGTCGAGGTCACCGGTGCTGACGCCTACTGCTACGGCACGGTCGACACCGCGCACGGGCAGCAGAACGCCATCGCCCGCGCCGACGGCCGTACTCCTCCGCGTCGCGGCGACAACATCCACCTCACCATCGCCGGCGGCCACGCGCACGTGTTCGATCCGAACACCGGCGTCCGCATCGGCAACTGAGTAAGAAACAAGCAGAGGTCGGGGTCGATGGCACTCGCTGTCCGGGCGACTGCCGTCGACCCCGATCTGCTGACACTCCCGTGGTCCACGGCGCTTGAGGACTGGCCGCCGGAGCTCATCGTGGCACTCCCGCGAGGCATCTCCCGGCACACCGTACGCTTCGTGAAACTGGGTGGCGTCGTGCACGCCATCAAGGAGATCGAGGAGTCGTTCGCGCAACGCGAGTACGACCTGCTGCACGAACTGACACAGCTCAACGTGCCCTCGGTGCGTGCCAAGGCGGTTGTGTCGGGCCGAGAATCCGCCGATGGCGAGCCGCTGCCCGCGGCACTCATCACCGAGCACCTGCAGTTCTCGCTGCCCTACCGCGCTGTCTTCTCCTCCACTCCGCGCACCGACACCGCCATCCGCCTGCTGGATGCGCTCACCCTGCTCATAGCACGCCTGCACATTCTGGGCTTCGCATGGAACGACTGCTCGCTGTCCAACACCCTGTTCCGTCGGGATGCCGGTGAGTTCGCCGCCTACCTGGTGGATGCGGAAACCGGTGAGATGTATCCCACGCTCTCGGACGGGCAACGTCAGTACGACATCGAGACGGCCTCACTGAACTGCATCGGCGAGCTCATGGACCTGCAGGCAGGCGGCCGCCTGCCCGATGCCGTCGATCCCATTTCCGCCGGGCAGAGCCTGGTCTCGCGCTACCACCGCCTGTGGGCCCTGCTCACCGAACCCATCACCATCGCCATGCATGACCGCAAGGCACTGAACAAGCACATCTCCAGCCTCAACCGCCTGGGCTTCGATGTGGGTGAGATCGAGCTCGAGGCCACCGACCACGGCCAGGCCCGGGTGCACCTCAAACCCAAGGTCGTCGATCAGGGCCATCATGCGCGACGATTGCTACGGCTCACCGGCCTCGACGTCGAGGAGCAC